>CAMWQN010000013.1 GCA_947176385.1 uncultured Rickettsiales bacterium | reverse complement strand
ATCATAGAATATAAAAAAAGGTATAGATGCATATGTCTTTTGGGGGCGCTGTCGTGTAAAATATATTTGTCCGGACAAGCCTTATAAAAAATAAAATAACCAAAAGGATGAAAAATGACTATGTCGAAGAATGAAAAATCACAGTGTAAAAATTGTTCAGGATTGAATAAAACATGCGATAGCAAAAAATGTGATTGCAACAAAAAGAATTGTAACGGTAAATAATCTGTAAAAACACCGGCAAACGTCGGTGTTTTTTATTCATAGAAAATGGTGTATTTTCTGCTTGCACGAATCGGACAAATATTATTAGTATTCGCATATCGAACAAAACCATGAAAAGGGAGTCGTCCGTGATTATTGGTATAGGAATTGATTTGGTCGAATGCGACAGATTTTTAGACTGGACCGCATTTAAAAAGCAACGCATATTTACCAAGAAAGAATTGGAATATGCAGATACAGATACTGCAAATTCTGAAAAGCACTTGGCAAACTTTTGGGCGGCGCGTGAAGCATGCTTGAAAGCATTGGGAACAGGATTTGGCGAAGAAATTGCCTTTTCTGATGTATCAGTTGTTCACAATGATGCTGGTTGTCCTGAATTGCTGATTGCTGGTGGTGCCAAGGCAAAGTTAAAAGAATTATCAGGTGGCGATGCACGCGTGCATTTGTCTATTACTGACCAGGGTGGATATTCTGCTGCAATGGTCGTTATCGAAAAGATTTAAAAAAATCCCCGTTTGGGGATTTTTTTATTTGTTGTTAATTTGTGTAATAGCAATCGTCTGTATAGATTCCATTGCCACTGCTGTCACTAAAACTCGTGTTCTTTGGTATATAGCAGTCTGTTGCATCGGTGCTGCCAGCTTCTTTTGTTACGGCACCAGCCTCTTTCCAACAGCGATTGCAGCCGCTTGAACCACTGGTTGGGTTACCAAACCAATTTTTTGCACAGCGATATAGGGTTGTTTTAGTGCATTTGCCTGTCAAAACCATGCACGTTGCATTGATTCTGGATTCGTATCCTTCTGTTCCTGTTGATGCCCAATCGGTGCTGTCACAGTCTGTGCAGCCACTGCTGCTGCCGCCACAGTCCGCATTTGAGAAGCAACTTTTGCAACCTTCTACATACGCACTGGAACATGTTGTTCCTGAACAGCATTTAGAGATAGTTGTTGCACTGAATGCGTTTCCGTATGAAATTGCCACAATCAGTATTCCTGGCAATATAATATGTTTTTTCATTATTCTTTACTCCTGTATTTTCGTAATGAAAAACCACCCGAAATTGAGTGGTCAGGAGGTTGAGAACAATTGTACGAATTGTGTCGCGTATTTTTTTGTTTATTTCGCGAACCCTCCTGACCCATGGGACAGGAGTTTGGTTTTCGTCCATATAGCAAAACGGGCGCAAAATATGCGCGCTAGGTTTACTGTTTTCGACGCGTACATAGAGGTTCTCACACCTCATCAGCAGAACACCTGCTGACATGGTAATTATATAATGAATGACGCCTGTTGTCCAAATAAAAAATCCCCAATCTGGGGATTCTTAATGCGATGATTTTGCTGGTGGCTTTATGCGATTGTCGATTTCCCATCGACCGTCATGCATTGTTAAACAAAAACATTCACAGTTTTTTATTGTGCCAACCTTGTGCCCGCAATATCGCAGTATCGCACGCGAAATACCACCGTGTGATGATATTGCGATGTTTTTATATCCAGAACGAAATATATCTGTCATTGCAGCGCGTACGCGTGCAAAGGTTTCGCGTGATTTTTGTTTGGCGTCCGTGTCATCAGAACCCCACCAGAAATATACCCCTTCGCACAGACGGTCGTCGATAATCATTTTGGCGTCTGAATGTGCCTGGGCAACAATTTTTGCGGTGTCAGCAGAACGCGTATATGGGGATGAATAAATCACATCAATTGGTGTGTCTGCCAATTGTTGTGACAGATGATGCGCCTGGGTGATACCACGTTCGGTTAAATATCCCCCAGACGCCGTGCCATATCGCACACCATCGCGATTTTCGTTTGTTTCACCGTGTCTGAAAATATACAGATTACGTTGCATGGTATGTTTATTTGTCCAATGCATGTTTTATGTTGTTGTAATTGTCAGATACTTCGCCCGATGCATCGACATCAGAAAATACAATACCGTCGGCATTCCGCAACCATTCAATCGCAGGCATTGTTGTTTTTTCAAATGTTTCAATACGGTGACGTACGATTTCAGGGTTTGCGTCATCGGCGCGTGTGCTGCCTTCGTTCAGGCGTTTGTTCAAGCGTTTCAGGATAATGTCGGTTGGTACATTGATATACAGAATGTGAACGTTAAATTTGTCTGCATAGTTGTTTACCACCCATTGTGCCTGACCAATAGTGCGTGGAAATCCGTCTAGCAATATGTCCTGGTCGCCCGACAGGTGTGGTGCAATCATATCAAACAATGCACTGTCTGGAACCAGATTGCCGCCGGCAATCAGGCGCCCTATTTCAGATTCTGGTGGCATTTGGCGCAGCATTGCACCAGTTTCAACGTATTTATAATTGTTGTCAGCGCGCAGCATTTTTGCAAATGTGCCCTTGCCTGCGCCAGGACCACCCATCAAAACGATTAAATTCTGTTTCATTTATATTCACCTTTTTTTATTTATATGCTTAATTGTATCACAGGCAATATAAAAAATAAACCGCTTGTTTTTATGTCGTGGTGTAAACTATAATTTCAAGAGTACAAAGGGATGAAAGATGAAGAAATGTACTTTGTTAATGGGTCTTGCTATGTTTTGTGGGTATGCAGATGGCTGTCGTGCCGCAGATTCTTGCAGCAGAGAGGAAGAATTCCTGGAAAGTATCGGTGGAATTACACCAGATGATAATACTGGTTGTTATCATGATGATTCTTCCTGTAAATATACTGAGTCCAATGGTGAAGAAGCAATTTACTGGGACTATAACGGTAAACCTGTTAATTGTGATGACTATACTTATGCGTGTATATATACGTCGAATACAGCTGTAACAGAAGGCTGGGCTGGTATCGCGTCATGCTGTTCTTGCAACCCTGGATATGAATTAAAATGGACAAGTGTCAGTTCAACGGCGTGTGCATCCAGTTGGGAATATTATCAAAATCAAAGTTCAAGTTCTGAGAATATCAAGTTTGGTACAGGCAGTGGTTTAAGTGGGTCACGTTATATTTGTACACAAAATTGTCAGGATTCAAATTGTGCATCAGATACGTCATGGGTAAAGGTTGCGCCAAACAGCCCATATGAATCCATGACAGTGCGCACATGTTCTGAATATGGGACGCGTGGTATATGTAATATCAGTGCGAAATATCGTTGTGCTGAAAACTATTATGGCAGCAGTACTGATGGCGAAACAGGCTGTAAACAGTGCCCACAATGGTCGGGTGTCTATGCAGATGAAAAAATGACAGTAAATGTTGTTGGTAAGAGTAACGCGGGTGCTACCAATATAACGGGTTGTTTTGTTAAGCAAAACGTTTATCACGACAGTATTGGTACATTTGAAACCGATGGTGATTGCATTGGACGGTAAATAGCACAAATACAAAAAATCCCCCGATCGGGGGATTTTTTATATTCAATCGAATATGCAAAATTATTTTTTGCTGTTTTCGATTGCAGCGCCTAAGATGTCGCCCAAAACAGAACCACTGTCTGCCTGGTTGGCATATTCTTTGACTGCTTGCTTTTCCAGTGTTACCTGTAACGCACGGATAGACAGTTTAACTGTGTTGTCTTCGACTGATACAACAGATGCTTCAACTGTGTCGCCGATTTTGAATTTCGACGTATCCTGTTCTGCCTTTTCACGGGACAGGTCTGTGCGACGGATTACACCGCGTGCATCGCCAGGCAATGCAACAATCAGTTCGTCTGGGGTAACTTCTGATACTGTACCGCATACAACTGCGCCCTTCTTGATAGAAACAGCGTTGTTTTCTGCGCTTTCAGTCAATTGTTTGATACCCAATGTTACGCGTTCTTTTTCTGGATTGATGTCCAAGATTTTCGCTGTAACTTCTTGACCGCGAACGAACTTTTTCAGTTCTTCTTCGTCCAGTTTGTTCCATGACAGGTCGGAAATGTGAACCATACCGTCCAATTCTGGTGTCAATGCTACGAACAGACCAAATTCAGTTGTGTTCTTGATTGGACCTGTTACAACATCGCCAACGTTGTGGGTTTCTGCGAACTGTTTCCATGGATTTGGTTGCAGTTGTTTGTAGCCCAATGAAATGCGGCGTTTGTCCTGGTCAATGCCCAAAACAACAACGTTCACATCCTGACCGTTTTGCAGTACTTTGGATGGGTGAATGTTTTTGTTTGTCCATGACAATTCAGACATGTGGACCAAGCCTTCGATGTTGTTGCCCAGGTCAATAAATGCACCGTAATCTGTCAGGGATGAAACCTTGCCTGATACTGTGTCGCCAACGTTGAATGCACGTGACGCTGTATCCCATGGGTCTTCTTCCAACTGTTTTGCACCCAGGGAAATACGATGTGATTCTGGGTCGAATTGGATAACCTTGACTGTGATTTTCTGACCGACGTGAACCAATTCGCGTGGGTGGTTTACGCGCTTCCATGACAAATCTGTCACGTGCAGCAAACCATCAATGCCGCCCAGGTCAACAAATACACCATAATCTGTGATGTTTTTGACTGTACCTTCGATAACGGCACCCAGTTCGATGTTCTTCATCGCTTCGCGTTGCTGTGCAGCGATTGCATCAGACTGAATCGCACGACGTGATACGATTGCGTTTGTACGCAATGCATCCATTTTCAAAACGCGGAATTTGTCTTTCAGACCAATCAGTGATTTTGCATCACGAACTGGCTTGTGGTCAACCTGGGATGAAGGCATAAATGCAAATACGCCGTTGATGTCAACAGTATATCCACCACGAACAACGTCGATAATTGTACCTTCTGGGTCGATACCTTCGGCAACAGTCTTTTCCAAGTCTTTCCATGCTTTTTCTGCACGTGCCTTGGTATAAGACAAGATTGCTGTACCTTCGCGGGATTCATAACGTTCAACAAAAACGTCGATGATATCGCCAACAGATGGAACAGATGCGCCGAATTCTTTTAATGGAACACGACCTTCGGATTTGAGTCCCACATCAACCATTGCGAAATCACCGCGAATGTCTTTGACGGTACCCTTGGTTGCATAGCCCTGCAAAGTTTCCTGTTTGCCATAGTTTTCATCAAACATGGACACAAAATCTTCGCCGGATACTGGATTAAATAAGTCTTTGGATAAATCTTTCATATGAAAAATCAAAACAAAGTTTGCCACCCTTCGCCAAGGCTTTGGGTAGCGCAGCCATCCAAAATCTCTCTGGGGGTCTTGTGGGGTTATTCGGATGTCAATTGCGCCCACCCGCAAATGACCCCAGGATTATAGACAAAAAAATTAGAAAATGCAAGAATTTATATAAATGCATACTTGACTGAAATAATTATTGTGTTAGTATGCTGCCTATGACTTTTGAAAAACACGAATATTTGTTGGTGGATATAAGGGCAAGAATGCAATCATTGCTGCATTATTATGATATCAAGTATCCTTATTTAAATTATCAGTTTCGTGAAATAGACGGAACGCCGATGGTTATGTATTCGATTCCAGCGGTCGGATTGGTTCAGTTGTATCGCAGATATATTGGTGGGCGTCCGGATTCGTTGTTTGATTGTGGGTGCGCCACCGGTGAAATAATCCGCCAGGCAGATGAACTGGGAATCTGTGCCACTGGTATTGATGTGAAACAGTATTTGATTGATGATGCGCGTTGTCAAAAGTTCTTTGATATGGGGCGGATTCAAATGCGTTCTATATTGGATTATGATGTGGTTAATTCGGATATGGCATATTGTAATGGGACGCTGACATATCTGTCACGGGACGCGTTGCCACAGGCGTTGGCAAAATTTAAGCGTGTTAAAATGCTGGTTGCAATTCATAACACAACCGAAGATGTTCGCGAAGCTGCCAAAATGGGCTGGCAATTGCTGCATGGTGCGCCCCGATTGATACGGTCAAAGCGTTGGTGGATGGAAACACTGCGTAAAAACGGTTTTGATGTGAAATATGATTCCGAATACGGGTGTTTTTGTGCGATGCCGCGTTCCCAGGGGCGATAATATTTATTGACAAATAAAATATTGACAATTATTATTTTGGTGCTATATTATGTATTGATAATAAAAATATAGCAAGGAGGCACCTATGGATAAAATCAGTAAATTCAAGATGGCAGTAAAATCTGCATTGATAAGTGCCGTTGCCGTCCCAGCAATGTGGGTGGCATCACATTTTGTCAATGGTGGAACATTTAAGCAAAATGACGCGACATTGTCAGAACGTTTTCAATGTGCCTATACTTTGAATCCAAAAAACGATACATACATATCATATGAATATCGCGCGCCGGATGATTATCGTTATTACGAAGATGAAGATGGACAACGCAGATTTATTGGTGATTATGGCGATTTGTTATATTCTGAATCTTGGATTGAACAAGGTGGCGAATATGACAAGATTTGTGTTCCAGAAAAGTATTTCGCACATCCGTTCGTAACATATCCAATGTATTTGGCTGTTGCAGGATTGGCATATGCTGGCATGCGTCGCCGTCGTCAAAAAAATGTTGCACAGATGGATAAGCAGAAAACACGCTAATGTAATAATAAAAAACGCCCTGCTCGGGCGTTTTTTATTATGTGTTGTGTGTATCCGTTATGGCATTGCTATTTCCCTTTCGTCGGATTCGCTACCGATAACTTCGCTGCCTGTCGCGCTGCTGTCAAACTTGCTGCTGCTTTCGTCTGATTGGCTATAATAGCAGTTGGCAGTATATGTGCCAGAACCGCTGGTATCAGAAAAAGTGGTTCCTGATGGTATATAACATGATGTTATTGATGTTGCGCCATTTGCACTGGTGCCTGGTGTTGGGCACTGTGTGCAGCCAGATGTCGCGTTTGATGGGGAACCATAGTATCCAGACACGCAACGATATTCGTATCCACCATCAAGACAAGTGTTACAGTTGCAATTTTTTAATTGTCTGCGTTGATGGGTCGCGCCAGGGATTGACCCCAGGGTTATCCAGTCGCCATTATTACAATTGCTGCAGCCACTGCATCCGACGCATGTGCCATTATTACAATAGTTGTTATTTCCGCATTCGGAATTGCTGGTACATCCACAGGTATATGTTTCCCATTGATATGACCCTGCTGAGTTATCATAACATGTGCATGTGTTGTCGCCGTGTCCATCGCCTGTACCGCATAGAAACTTTCCAATGCTAGAATTCCATTCATAATCTGGGCATGTGCCAGCTATACAGTCTGGTTGGACATATGCATTTGCGTTGCCAATGGCAATTATTGTGCTGATAATACCAATAAATACTATTTTGAATTTCATTTGTAATTCCCCTTTTCCCTTTGATTTTGGTAAAGAAAAAACCGCCAAAGAAATTGGCAGTCGGGGAGTTAAGAAAATCATAATAGAAAATGACCCTGACGGTTTTTGGGTGCAAATGCACCCTGTTGTATAACCGACAGCCCCCCGACCGCAAATGGTCAGGGTGTGTACAATATAAAAGGCGCAAATGCGCCGCAAATTGTACTTTGCGGATTCAGCCGGTTTTCCGACCGTTCTATTATGGGTTTTCTTACGACCCCGAACCCAATATCCCTTTGAGTTCATATATTATTGTAATAAATGCGTATGTGTTTTGCAACATAAAAACACCCGCCGAAATGGGCGGGTATGTTGTTTGTTATCGTGGAATTATTCGGGCACGTTCCCCGTATTGTGCATCCAGAACATATACTGCCTGCCCCACAGAATATACTGTATCGTCGCCCTGGGTCAGTGTAATTGCCTTGCCATTGTCCAGTTTTACGATATATTCCATACCATTTTGTGCGGACAGTCCCTCTTGGGCTTTGGCACCCAGCGCACCACCCAATACAGCGCCACCGACAGCACCGATTATGTTGGCAACATTGCTGCCACCAATTGTGGAGCCCAATGCGCCACCTGCAACACCGCCTGCCAGTGATCCTACGCCACCATTTTCTGTTGCAATGCGGACAGGACGGGCGTTGATAATAACGCCTTCTTGGACTGAATTTATTTGTCCTGCGGCTGATGTCTGATAACGGTTTGTATCCAGATTTGCTGCACAGGCTGTTAAAACACATGCCATGCAAATTGCTAATATTTTTTTCATTTGTTCACCCTTGGTTTATTTAATGCTATAAAAAATGCGCGATGTATTCAATAACAAAAAAATCCCACTGCGGTGCCTGGTTATTTTGTTTTCTGGGCAATTATTTGCGCAAGTGTCAGCGGCAGACCCTGTTGTGGATTTATATAATCATTTTTATAATAAAAATCTTCGGTCAGGGTTTCTGATGTAACCCATTTGGGGTTGATATAATTTATGCTGCCATTTGTTTGGATTGTCTTGTTTTTGATATCTGTGCGCAGTGCATCTGTCAGGCACCAAACAAAAAATTCCAGATTGATTTCATACAGTGGTGTCAGGTTATATTTTGCGCTGATTTTCTGGAATCCTGGACTTTTAACCGGTGTGCCATCATACAGATATGGGTGTGTGTGGCTGTTGGTCATTTCTAGTCTGTCATCTTGGTCGCACAGACCGCTGGTATAGTATTCTTGGACAACGCGTGCCAGTATCAGCAGATGACGTATCGCTGTCTTGTCTTGCCCCAGTGCTGGTTTTGATGCAACCAGGCATCGTATCCACAATTTCAATATTTCCATTATTTTCATTGTTTCGCGCTTCCTTTATCGTGCAACATCGCCACGCAACCGTTCGTGACAGACGTAATTTTTTAATATGAATCCGTCTGCGGCAGACCAATTTAACATACCACGCCAATTTTCATCTGGGATTTCAACTGTGGGTAATGGATATGGTGTGCGGGTTAATTGCTGACGTACCTGTTCGGTATGGTTTGTGTAAATGTGCGCGTCATGCAGTTCGCCCTTTAAAAATCCTGGTTTCAGGTTCGTTTCCTTGGCGTACAGTAACAGTAATAATGCATAACTGGCGATGTTGTATGGAATGCCCAAGAACATATCACATGAACGCTGGGTCCATATCAGGGACAGTTTGCCATCGCGTACAATTAACTGGTGCATAACGTGACATGGTGGCAATGCCATTTGCTCAAATGCTGTTGGGTTCCAGGCTGATACTAAAATACGGCGATCGTTTGGATTGTTTTTGATTTTATCAATCGCGTTGGCAACCTGGTCAATGCCTGGGTTGACTGGGTTAAAATTGTCGGTTGGGTCGCGGGCAATTCTAGATTCATCCCATTGGTATTCGCCACCAAAATGACGCCATTGGAATCCATAAATTGGTCCCAAGTCGCGTTCGTTGTCCATAATTGAATTACGGACTGCAGTCTTTTCTGCGTCTGTTAAATTGCCGTTTTGTGTTTGCAGGTTATATTGCTGTTCAACCTTTACCGGGTTTGCCCATTCGTTCCATATTTTGCATTTGCGGTCCTGTAACCATTTTTTATCTGTGATTCCGCGGATAAAAAATTCCAATTCTGTCGCGATGTTTTTCAGTCCCATTTTCTTGGTTGTAATCAATGGGAATCCCATTTCCATATCATGTACAAATGTTGCACCATGCCCCAGTCCAATGTCTGGGATACCGGTACGATTGTTGCGTACGTCTGTACAGTTTTCGGTGATATCGCGCAGGATGTTCAGGTATGCTTGCATAATAGTTTCCCTTGGGTAATTTTAAAAGCGGGGGCGTACCCCCGCTGATATATTAAGCCTGTTTGAATAATTCGTCGGCTTTTACGACTTTTTCTTTTGTTTTGACGTGGGTCAACATTGCATCCAATGCCTTGCGTTCGAAAATCATACCGCGTAACATTGCCAATGCATTTTGATTCTTGTTATAGAATTCAAATACCTGTTTTGGATCTGGGTAACGACCGGCTTCTGCCCAGACAGCCTGTTGCAGGTCTTCACGTGTGACTTCCACTTTGTTTTGTGTGCCCCATTCTGCCAAAATCAGACCCAATTTAACACGACGTTCCGCTTCCTTGCGTTCTTTCTTTTCGTCCCATTTGTGGTCGTCTTTGCAGTTTGCATCGCAATGTGCGTGCTGGTGGTCGTGTTCAGATTTTGCCATTGATAATTCCTGGTCAACCAATACATCTGGCAGGTCTAATTTAACCTTGTCTGCCAAGATTTCCAACAATTCGTTGCGCATGTCACGCTGGGCGGCTTCGTTGTATTGTTCGCTGATGATTTTACGGATGTGTTCACGCAGTGCGTCAACTGTTTCCTGACCGACGGCTTTTGCCAATTCGTCATTTAATTCTGGCAAGATATGTTTGCGCAATTCGTGAATTTCAACTTCGAAGCGTGCTTTTTTGCCAGCCAAGTTTTCTGCATGATATGCATCTGGGAATTTAACATTAACGTCGAATTTATCGCCAACCTTGTGACCGATAATCTGATCTTCGAATCCTGGGATGAATGCGCCAGAACCCAAAATCAAGTGATGTTTCTTGGCTTCGCCACCTTCAAAAGCTTCTTTGCCGACAAAACCCTTGAAGTCAATAACGGCAACGTCACCATCTGCTGCAACATAGTCAGCGCCCTGCTTTTCAGCGGTGCTGCGATTGCGACGGATGTTTTCGATAGCCTTTTCAACCTCGGCTTCGTCCAGTTTTGCTGTCTTTTTTGTAACGGTGAATTTATCCAGGTCAATTGCTGGTAATGTTGGCAGAATATCAAATTCCAAACTGTATTCTACATCTTTGCCGAATTCCCAGCCTGCCAAATCAACCTTTGGCTGACCTGCCAGACGGATTTTCTTGTCCGCGACATAGGTTTCCAAGTCTTTGTTCATTAATTTATCAACGGCTTCGCTGGTTGCGTTGACATTATATTTCTGGCGTAGGACGCTTAATGGGATGTGACCCGGACGGAATCCTGGCATTTTTGCCTTTTTACCGTATTCGGTCAGTATTTCATCAGCCGCCTTTTGTACGTCAGCCGCAGAAATTGTACCGGTTATCGAGTAATGCAAATCTTTGATTTTTTCTTTTTTGAACATGGTTTTCCCCTAATAAAGATATAATGAATTGCCCCGTGATTATACACGCTTTTTTTATAAAAGCAAGCGGGATAATCGGTTTTTAATTGACAAATAATCCGCATATTGATTAACTTTACAGTGTGATTTTAACAGGGGTAAAAATGACAGATAAAGAGTTAAACAAAGAACTGATGCGCAGATGCAAGGCTGAAACGATTGGGCGTCTGGCTGCGGCGGGTATGATGTTTGCTGCGATTTGGTTGTTTGGTGACAAAGATAGCGAGGCGACCAAAGCGGCAGTTCCAAATGATAACAAGGAAACTGTGTTTGCAAAACAAGAATATGCGGATTCTGCCCGTAATCTGAATGCGATAAAAATTGATACATTGCAATCACGGTCGAAATAAAAAATCCCACAATTGTGGGATTTTTTATTTTATCTTGATATTATTCTTTTGGGCGATTTGCTGTATCTGTTGTTTGTTTTTTCTAATTTGTTCTGATGTTGTGTGGGCGATTGAATCCTGTTTGTGTGTCAGGGATTGTTGCAATGAATCTGCAACGGCTGGGTTTTCAATGTATTGCAGCATATTGATTGCGTCATTCAGATATTCTAGTTTGGCACAGTTGACACTGGCGATATTATAAGAGTCTTGCAAGATGGTGTGTATTTCAAACATTGTATTTACTTGGTTGTGCAATTGGTGTATTTGACCCAATGAAAATCCGGCAATTCCTGCTGCGGCACCCAGGATACAATATTTTGTATTTATTTTGATTTTGCGCATATAAAAATCCTTTTTTATTATTAATTATAATGATATACGCAAAAAGCATGGTGTCAAGTGTGGCAATAATGAAAAAAAACACCCCATAACGGGGTGTTTGCTTTATTTGGTATAATAACAAGTGTCCAATAAGTTAAAGGTTCCAGTTTTGTCTTTGTATGAACCTGCTGGGAAAAAACAACTGGTTATTGAATTTAAATTTGGAAATATTGTATCTGCATACTTCGTTTTGCCATCTGCACCGGTCAGTGTTGGGCATTCGGCACATTCTTCTGGGGCACTTCTGGATGTGTCCCATGAATATACGTAATACCCACGATTGCATGTGTATTTTTTTGTGCGGGTACCACTGCAACTGTATCCATTTGGTGTTTGTGGTGTGGTATATTCGTAATAATAATAAACCATCGGGCTGTATCCGTCTTCGGTGCGCAGTTCTGATTCATCTAGTGGATCTGTGCAACCACAAAAACTGCATGTGTTTGCGACCGGCAGACTGCCGACGCAGTATGCGCTGCCGATACCTTCGCCACCGCCAGGCAGTTTACACCATCCAGATGATGCCATTGCATATGAGTCATCACGGCAGTTCCCTGTCCCGTCATCGCTTTCTGATTTCCGGCAATTGCAATACACTGCAACAAAAGTATTATTTTCTGAAAAACAGGATTGCCCTACTTTTGATTTTGCCTCGGTCACAGTTTTGATGACCAATTTTGCACTTGCAGGGGGACTGTACAGTAATGTGGCAACAACGCCGATTATCCCCATCAATGTAATTGATGCGGGTTTTGTAATATGATTCATTTCGTCTCCTTTTTTCGTTTAAAAAAACTAAAACCACCGATAAATCTGGTGGCAGGAGGTTCGAAACTATCTATTATGAAATAGCGTGGGATATTGGGTATTTTCCCACCCTCCTGCGAGGTTGCAGGAGATGTTTAACGTCCAATGTTTGTTTCAGACGCATAATAGCGGGTTTCGACGCCCCAATATGGCAATTCGCCATATCGGATGATATTTTATATCAAATATTGGTTAATGGCAATAATAAAAAAAACACCCCATTTCTGGGGTGCTGTGTTCGTTGCAACGCGATATTAACGTTTGCTGAACTGTGTTGAACGACGTGCCTTGCGTACACCATAGTGTTTACGTTCGACAACACGGCTGTCGCGGGTCAAGAATCCAGCAGCCTTTAATGCGGCGCGTAATTCTGGTTCTGCCTTTTCCAGTGCTTTGGAAATACCGTGTTTAATGGCGCCAGCCTGACCAGACAGACCACCGCCCATAACCATTGCGTGAACGTCATATGCTGTTTCGCGTTTTGTAACACCAAATGGTTGTGCAATAATCATCTGCAATACTGGACGACGGAAATATTCTGCGATTGGTTTGTCGTTGATAACAATTTGACCCTTGCCCGGTACCAAATATACACGTGCAACAGAATCTTTACGTTTGCCAGTTGCGTATGTTGCGTTTGTTAATTTAACAGTCGCCGGTGCCGCTTTTTTTGTTGCGGTCTTTTTTGGGGCTGCTTTCTTAGTTGTTGTTGTTGTTTTCTTGGCTTCTGTCATTATTCGCCCCTTTTGTTTTTACGATTCAAAGAACCGAAATCAATAACGATTGGGTTTTGTGCGGCATGCTTGTGTTCTGCGCCAGCATAAACGTGCAGTTTTGTCAGGCGTTGGTTTGCCAATGCAACCGCTGTACGACGACCCATCATGCGTTTTACAGCATTTGTAACCAATTTTGTTGGTTTTTCATTGCGCATCTGACCCAATGTGCGTTCTTTCAAAGAACCGGTCCACAATGAATGCCAAAAGAATTTTGTTTTGTCAGCCTTTTTGCCAGACAAAGCAACCTTGTCTGCATTGATAATGATAACGTGGTCACCGCAGTCCATGTTTGGTGTCCATGTAGGCTTGTTTTTGCCGCGCAGAATGTTTGCAGTAAATGCTGCCAAACGTCCCAGCGTGCAATCAGTTGCGTCAATCAGATACCATTTGGCTTCCAATTCGCACTTTTTTAACGATTTTGTCGCTGCCATTGTTGTTTTACCTTTGTTTTTCAAATTAAAGCGAATGCATTATTACGGAATCTGGCAGAAAAGTCAAGAAAAATCAGTGCGGTATTATTATACCATAATTATTTTATAATGTTTTGCAGACCGGATGTCAGTTGTTCGACGATGCTGTTGTCATTTTTATTGTTTTTGTTCTTGTCGGATTGTGATTTGTTATCGGATTTATCTTCATCGCCTTTGTCGCGGTTTATTATCAAATTTCCAATGGTGCCACCGATTGCGCCTGTGCCTGCGGTTATGGCGCCGGTCTTGGTTTTGCTTTGTGATTTTTGCTTTTGTTCCGCCCATGCGGCAGCGTCCGCGCTGTTTTTATCCATCAGTGCGCGTGATAGTGATGTAAATGCACCTGTTGTTTTACCAATGCTGGCATTGTTATATAATCCGGTTTCGGCGCTGTTCAAAACCAGTTCAGATTCTATGCCAGGCTGCATATTCAGGGCGGCTTTCATTGATGTTAATTCTGCTGCAACGGATTTGTATTCGGTTGATAATCCCAATAATTGTGGCGCATTTGGTAATTGGACGCCGGTGGTGCCGCCCGTGATATTGCGACCCTGACCGTAATCACACATAAATGTTGCCAGGTATGCTTTCATATCGCGTTCAGCGGCTGCGTCGGCGTTTTGTTCCGCCAAGCCTGATAATGCCATCATGCCACCGATACCTGTTGCACCCATTGCGGCTGCGCCCAGCAATTTGTTTGCAATGGATTGTTCGCGTGCCTTTGCCTTTTCATATTCTTTGCGCAGTTGGCTGATGTCTGCCATTTTCATAACCAGATTCAGAACATCTGTTGGTGATGCATTGTCGATATTTTGTATTTCGTTAATGATAGCGGTTTCAGATGCTGTGATTTCTTCTTCGGTCACTGTAACCGTAGCAACTGGTGCTTCGACCGTTGTTTGTGGTGCGGGTGTTGCCGCAACTGGTTGTTCTGCTGGTGTTTCTGGTACAGTTACAACTGTTGTTTCTGATGGGGGATTTGATTCTTCGGCTGGGGGAATCTGGACCTGGTTGGCTGGTGTTTCTTCGACCGATACAACAGTTGTAATTTCTGTTGTTTCGGTTGGTGTTTCCATAACTGGCTGTTGTGCTGGTATCTCTGATACAGTTTCAACAGTTGTTTCTGCTGGGGGATCTGATTCTTCGGCTGGGGTATTTTGGACCGGGTTGGTGGATGTTTCTTCGACCGTTACAACAGTTGTAACTTCTGTCGTTTTTGCTGGCGTTTCCACAATTGGTGATGCGGCACGCGCAGCCAACAGTTCGTCATAGAATGCACTATTTTTTAGAGCCATATCATAATTTGTAAGCTTATAGGCGTTTGTCATTCCACGACTTACAATTCCGTATAAAGTATTATTTAAAAAGTATGGACCGCCAGAGTTACCATGCTGAGTATTGCATGTTGCGTCAAAATATCGTTGCATTTGTTGGCAAGTTTCAGGGTTACTATAAGGGTTGGCACACCATTCTTTATCATGTGTTCCAGTGATAGCGCATTGTGTGTTTGCTTTTAGTTGTTTTGGATAGTTATCCTTGCCTGATAACGCTGGTTCGTCAATATTAATTTGTTGTTTTACATGTTCATACATTGCGTCCAAAGACAGTGAATTTGAATTGTTGGCAACGTATTTTTTTAGAATGTTTTTTATTTCTGTTATTTCTTCATCGCTAAGGCGGCGTATCATGCCCCAACCTGCGTTGTTTATATCTGAACTTTCGGGGGTCGTTGGTGATACTTCAAAAAAATCATCGGAATAACCGGCTGGGTCTTGGATACGCAATAATGCCCAGTCCCCGTCAACTGTATTTGGTCCCTTGGATATGATTTTTGCATCCCAGCGTTTGCCAGGTTCTTTACAGTTTGATATTTGGAATGTTTGTGGGTCGCCTTCGTAATAAACGCAGTGCAATGCAGTCAGAATGATATCCTTTGCAACATATTGTGCCGTACATGTTGGGGATGGGTAATAATGGTTACGCCCTGGGTTTGGTGGGAAAAATGCTACAATTTTATTGTAGGGGGCGGTACACCAGTTTGATACATAGTCGCGCTTGTCTATTGTATATGTTGCAGCATGCGCACTGCGTGCGCATAATAATATTATTATGCCAAGAGTAAGATATTTTAACCGCATTGATAAACATTTATCTGATGCTGATTATAGCATATAAGCCGATATTATAAAAAGAGAAAAATAAAACCCGCCAATGTGGTTGGCGGGTTTGTGGTTATTACATTTCGTTCGGAATTGTCAGCCCCATTAAATCAATTGTTGCTGCCAATGTGTCGCGTGCAACGCCTGCAATCATTAAACGACGTGCGCGGTCTGTTGCATCAACATCATCACGCAATATTGGGCAATTATGATAGAACGTGTTTATCAATTGGCACAAATCATACGCATAATTTGCAATCATATCGGTTGCACGATTGTCAAATGCGCTTTGAACTGTGCGTTCAAAATCCAGAATTTCTATCAACAGATTGCGTTCATCGATTGACAACTGTTGTGGAATGTCTGTGATTTTTGGTGTGTCCCCTGCCCGTTTCAATACGCTGTTCAGGCGGACAGCGGTGTACAAAATGTATGGACCGGTGCGTCCTTCGAAACTGGTGATTTGATTTGGATCAAATACATAGTCTGATTTTACATCATGCAACAGGTCATTGAACTTTACCGCTGCCAATGCAATGGATTCGATTGTGGCATCATCCAGTGTTTTGCCTGCGTCATTAACACGTGTGCGTACAGCGTCGCGTGCCATGTCCAGTATGTCCAGCAATTCTGCAACACCACCGTCGCGTGTTTTAAATGGTTTGCCATCTGCACCAGTTAATGCGCCAAATCCTGTATGGAATAATTCTGCATTTGTTATATCCGCCAGTTTTGCCGCACGAAATACCTGTTGGAAATGCAGACTTTGACGGGAATCTGTAAAGTATCCGATAATGTCCGGATTGTCTGTTTTGTTACGATAGTATATTGCAGACAAGTCAGCCGCGGCATAAGTCTGAGTATCAGCACTGGTGCGGAACATCAATGGTGGCATTGGTGCCGTGTCATCATCGCGACGAACATTTACAATCATTGCGCCGTCGGATTCGGTCAATAAATTTTTCGATTCCAGAATTTTCTGGGTATCTGCAACATATTCTGCGACGCCACGTTCACCCATTGTTGCGTCAAATGGCAACAGGTTCAAACGACGTAATACTTCGTCCATCTGTGCCAATGATATTTTCATAAAATCATCATATATTTTACGATATTCTGGGTTGCCGGCTTGTAATTCTGCTGTAATTTCTTTTGCGCGTTGCATCCACGCGTCATCTGATTTTGCACGTGCGGTTGATGCAGGATATATCTTGTTTAATTCGGTCGCATTATCAGGCATGCCATTTTCTATAATCCATGCGATAATCAGCCCCATTGGGCGTCCCCAGTCGCCGATGTGGTTATAACTTTTGGTGCGATGCCCCAGGCTGCGTGCAATACGATTGAAAGTGTCGCCAACAATAGATGTACGCAGATGTCCAATATGTAATGCTTTGCCGACATTATATCCACCATAGTCTAAATCCAGCATTTTGGATTCGCCAGATTTTAAGTTGTGTGGCAGGTTAGCATTTTGCCAGATAAAATCGTCTTTGATTTTTATGTTAATAAAACCAGGACCTGCGATTGATGCGTCGGCGACAAAGTCCAATTCACGTAACTGTTCGGCAATATCCCCTGCCAATTCACGTGGATTTTTGCCCATGCTTTTTGCCATAACCATGGCTGCGTTTGTTGCAAAATCGCCAAAGTCGCGGTTGCGTGGAACCTCCAGATTCGCGGTAAAGCCCAGTTTGTCATTTATAGATTTTGATACGTACTGATACAGATTCATTTGTTAACATCCCTTTGTATTAGATTGGCAGAACGATGCGAACTTTTAAACCGCCCAGGTCGCTGTCTTCCAAGAATAATTGACCGCCGTGGTTTTCAATTGCGGTTTGTGCAATTGAAAGTCCCAATCCTGTCCCGCCAGTGTCAGTGGCACGCGCTGCATCCAAACGAACAAATGGACGCAGTGCATCATGTTTTTTATCATCTGGAATGCCTGGACCGTCGTCTTCAATAATGACTTCGACCTGGGTTTCGGAATCTATTTCTGTAATCTTTATCTGACGATTGGCATAACGCGCTGCGTTTTCGATTATATTGCCGAATGCACGTGCCAGTGCCATTGGGCGGGCATAGAATTGAACTGGATTGTCCGGAAAATCGGTCTTGATTTTCTTGTCTGGTGCCGCATCACGTGCAATACGGATTAACATTGCCGGCAATTCTGTTGCCTGTTCGATTTCAGGTGCTTCGCCACGGGCAAATGCCAGATATCCGTTTACCATTTCGGTCATTCTGTCGATGTCATGTAACAATTCGGCTGGGGTCGCGGTGCCTGTTTCAACCGCCAGGCGCATACGGGTCAATGGCGACTTTAAATCGTGACTGACTGCGTTTAACATATCTGTGCGGGTGCGGTTGTATCTGTTAAGGCGTTCCTTCATTGTAATCATAGCAATGGCAGCCTCGCGTATTTCTTTGGAACCTGATGGGTTGAATCCCGGGGCGTCCAGTCCGCGACCAAATCTGTTTGCGGCGTGCGCAATACGACGAATACTGCGTGTGTGCAGGATAATAAATGGCGCAATTAGTATTGATACAATCAATATCGACCCAATCAGCCAAATTATAAATACTTCGGTACTGGTTGAATAAATACGATACAAAGACGTGCCAAATGTTGCTGTGCGTCCATCTTTGGTTGGTACGTCGATATACAGCAAGCGCTTGCCACGGTCGATATATATTTGTGCCGGTCTTTGCAAACGGGATGATAATTCTGTGCCCAGGCGTCCTGCCTCGTGCGAATGATTGTCATTATGACGCGGACGATTTAATTTGTCGTTTATTGAAACGTTTATTCCAATATCGTGCGCCATGGACTGTGTAGCGGCGTCTTGCCCAGAATCCATAAAGTTCATCATGGTTTCGATTTCGCCAGCCAAACTGCGTGCCAATGTCGCATGTACACGGGACCAATGGTTGCCAAAAAATGCATTTGCAATAATTGCCAATGCGATAATCAATGGCAACAAAATCATTAAAATTGTTCGCCATAAGAAACTGCGTGGTGTCAATCTCATGTTATATACCGTCTGTTGCTGTGGGCGTTTGAATTAATTTGTATCCACGTCCACGTATTGTTATTATGTCTATGTTTGATAATACAATATTTATTTTGTTCCGCAAGCGTTTTGCAACCATGGGTGCTGCGGGGGCAATATTGCCAATTGGCGACGTTAAATTTTGCAATAATTTCTTTTCTTCGCCAGATAACCCCAGGCTGACCGGGGCACCTGCATTTGTCATAACAAAAAATTCGTTGTCAATCAGCATCAGTCCATCTGGCAATACGTCGCGTGGCGTGCTGTGACGTGTGCGCATAATGTTATTTAATCGCAAAACCAGTTCGCGCATCTGAAATGGTTTGCCCAGATAATCATCAGCCCCGCCAGACAATCCGTCAATCGTATTTTCAGGTCCTGTCATTGCGGTTAGCATAATAACGGGTGTTGTGTCACCAGTGCTACGTATTTGTTGCAGGAATGTTAATCCGTCTGTTCCGGTCATCATACGGTCTAGTATAATTGCGTCAACGCGAATACGTGCCAGTACATCGCGTGCCATATCGGCGGATTGTGCTGTCAGGACATTAAAATGTTCATTGCGTAAACCGCGTGCCAGCGTTTTACGCAACATATCATCGTCATCAATGATTAAAACAGTCTTGTCCATTTATTTTTGTAATGGTTCTACGGCGTATTCCCCGGGTTGAATTGTCAAACTGGCAGCATTCATTGTATCATCGGTTGCTGCGCGAAAACGCATGTTTGATGTCGCAAATTCGGTCTTGAACAGTGCATATCCTGTACCACCACCCGTGGTTGGACCCTGCATCCCCAGTGAATAATAGCCACCCAGGATACCATAATCCAGGTCAATGTAATCAATACTGACCAACAGTGATACATTGCTGATACCATCACTGGTCATGTTGCATGCGAATTCACGATTGGACAATGTTGCCTGGGAATTGATAGGTACCATAATATCCATGATGGTTGGTTCGCATCTGCGGTCGATGCCATTTACCAAGAATTCATATGTCATGCCCACGGTTGCGCGTGACAGACCTGTTGATACACTGACCTGGGAAATTGTTGCCTTGGGGATTTTGACCATGGCATTGGCAATCCCGCTGCGTACTGGGAAAGAAATTCCAGATTGCAGGCAATCGCGTGAAAATGGGTCTGCTTCACAGATATACACACGCGAATGTGCGTTCATCATGAACATGTTTGACAGACTGTTGAATAAAAACGTACGTGTGATTTTGTCGTTCAGACGTGTGCAACCAAAGTTTCGGCATATAACCATTGGGCGGTCAGCAAACATTACGCCTGGGTGAATTCGTGATTCATATTCGCGTGCATCAATGATGTTTTGGTCATAGTTCAAACTGTCTGCACGTTCCATAAATTCTGTTTCTGGGATGAAGTTCGGGTCATCAGGATATGCATAATATGACTGAACCGGTGTGTCGGTATATATAGTCTGAAAATTATCAATTGTAATTTCGTCCATCTGTGCGGCGTGTGCGCCATTTGTACATAATGCGACGATTGCAGCTAATAAAATAAATCTAGCCATGGTTATGCCCTTCTTTTCTCTTTGATAAATCTTAGAACATTCTGACGCGGCGTGTCAAAGCAAAAATATTTTTATTGAAAACGGCGTTTGATTTGTTCTATAAGTAATAACAATCTGATACAATTTATAAAAAAGGAAAGGCGGAAAAATGGTTGATATTATGATTGCTGGCGAAGCCGGTAAATTGCACGCTGTGTACCATAAATCTGCGACGCCGGGTGCGCCATTGGCGGTGGTGTTGTCGGGAAATCCACGGCAAAAATACCATATGAATGACCGTGTGTCGTACGCGATGTTTCGTGCGTTTATGGATGTTGGTTTTTCTGTAATACGCTTTAATTATCGTGGGGTTGGTAATTCCGAGGGCTCTTTTGGTACAACAACTGAAAACCTGCAAGACATTGTTAGCATAATGAACTGGATTCAAGACCATAACGAAGACAGTGAAAAAATATGGCTGTCAGGACATCAGTTGGGTGCATGGTACGTATTGCAGGCGATGATGTACCGGTCCGAGGTATCTGGTTTTGTTATGGTATCCCCTGACCCATCGTTATCTGATTTTTCGTTTGTGTCTGCACGTCCAAACCGTGGATTATTGTTGCAGGGGGCAGCAGAATCTGATGAAGCAAAAGCCTTTGCGTCGCATTTGACCCAGGTTTTGAAAAAACAGGCACGTATTGATCTGGAAACCATTCGTATCAAAAATTCTGATGCGTTGTACAGCACGCCACCAGATTTACGCCAGATGTACAATGATTTCAAGGCGTATGTTGGACGTGAAACCGCTGAAAACAAGTTGTTGTAGTTATGCAAGATACTGACAGATTTTTAGACCCAAATATTCCTGATGAAATGGCAGCAAGTATCCGACCAAAGGTGTTGTCTGATTTCATTGGGCACACATCATTAAAGCAGAATTTGTCTGTCTTTATATCAGGCGCCAAATCCCGTGGCGAATCCATGGATCATGTTTTGCTGTATGGTCCCCCAGGGCTGGGTAAAACGACATTGGCACACATTGTGGCAAATGAATTGGGAACAAATTTCCGGGCGACATCTGCGCCTATGTTGACCAAGCAAGGTGACTTGGCAGCAATCTTGACAGCATTGGAACCGATGGATGTTCTGTTTATTGATGAAATTCATCGTCTGCCGACGGCTATCGAAGAAGTGCTGTATTCCGCAATGGAAGATTTTAAACTGGATATCATGCTGGGCGAAGGACCAAGTGCAAAAAGTGTGCGCATTGACCTGCCGCCGTTTACGTTGGTTGGGGCAACAACACGTACAGGTCTGTTGTCCAATCCATTGCGTGACCGTTTTGGAATTGATTTGCGCCTGTCATTCTATTCACCAGATGATTTGGCACAGATTATATCACGCAGTGCGAATATTTTGGGTACACCGATCGATGCTGATGGGGCATTGATGTTGGCACAGGCGTCCCGTGGCACGCCACGTATCGCAAATCGTTTGTTGAAACGTGCACGTGACTTTGCAGCGGCGTTAAAACAGAATCAAATATCTGCTGATACGGTAAAAACTACCCTATTCCAGTTACATGTTGACGCGTCTGGATTGGATGAAATTGACCGTGAATATATGTCAACTATTATAAAGCATTATGCAGGTGGACCGGTTGGAATTGAAAATCTGGCAGCAGCACTGTCGGAACCTAGTGATACTATCGAAGATGTAATTGAACCATATTTAATGCAACTGGGATTTATCCAGCGCACGCCACGTGGTCGTATTGTGACGGACGCCGGGTATGCACATCTGGGGTTAGAAAAATGACAAAACATAAATTTCCATTTTCAATCGCCTATGCTGATACGGATGCGGGTGGGATTGTATATCATGGTCGCTATATCGAAATTGCCGAACGTGCACGTATGAACTGGTTGCGTGGGCATTTTGTTGCAGATGGCGATTTAGGATTTGTTGTGCGCGAACTGGCGATAAAATATTTGCATCCATTGAAACTGGGGGATGATTTTGTCGTTGAATCTGAAATTGTCACAGTTGGTGCGGCATCTATGGATCTGCAACAAAAGTTCGTGAAAGACGATGTAATTTATGCTATACTGAATGTAAAAGCAGCATATTTGGGGATTGATATGAAGCCAAAGCGTATCCCAGAATCAATATTGAAAGGATTTTAAGAAAGGAAAAAGGAAGGAAAAATGACAAATAACTTTTCACTGTTGAATTTGTTTACCGGTGACATTATGACACTGATTATATCGTTGCTGTTGGTTGCAGCCAGTGTTATGTCTTGGGCGATTATAATCGAAAAAATTCGTATGTGGCGCGCGCAAAAGCGTAACCCGATAAAAATAAAGCCAACAGATAATCTGGATGTGATTGTTGATCGTTTGATACGTCCGTTTGATAAAAATTTGTGGTTCTTATCTATGGTTGCATATGTTGCGCCCTTTGTTGGTTTGTTTGGTACGATTTGGGGGGTTATGGATTCGTTCGCAGCAATTGGATTGAACCAGTCTGTCAGTATTGGGGTAATTGCCCCGGGATTGGCGACAGCGTTGGGAACAACCGCATTGGGATTGATTGCAGCGGTACCAGCCGCGGTTGCGTATCAGTATTTTGTTAAAAAGGCAGACGACCTGTATGACAGAATGGATGACGCGGTTAAAGACTTTAAATCAAAAAAATAATATGGTGGGATTATGGCACGCAGAAGAAGACAATCGGATGCCAGTATTTCACTGACCCCGATGATTGATATTATGACAGTGTTGTTGGCTGTATTCATGGTAACAACACCAATGATGACGACGGGAATAAATCTGGATTTGCCAAATGGTGGTAAATCAGCACTGACTGGCAATGACCACGCAATCCAGGTCAGTGTTGATTCTACGGGGCGCTATTACCTGGGCGAAGTACAAATGTCACGTGATGATGTTATCAAACGTGCAGTTGCAATGCGTGGTGAAAATCCGAATTTAATTATAATGATTAGCGGCGACAGACATGCGGACTATGGTGCAGTAATGTCTGTTATGGGGGGGCTGAAAGACGCAGGTTTTCAACGTGTTGGTCTGCGTACCCAGATGGATAGATAGTGTAGTATCATGACTGGATTAAAGCAATTTTCATCAGAAAACTTGTTGATGTCGGTACTGGGACATATGGTTTTGGTCGCGATAATGGTGACATCAATTGTTATTGTGACAGAACGTGCCCAAAATATCGCCAGTGACCATGTTCAGATTATGGAAATTGATTTAACCGCGGTAAAGGTATCGGGTGATAAAACACAACTGTATAATACCAGCAGTGATATGCCCAGTGCAAAAGATGCCAAGCCAGAGAATGCGCAACCTGTGGTGTCTGATAAAACAACAACAGAACCAGAACCTGTTGAAGAAGTGCCATTAGATACCCCCAGTTTAATAGAAGATAAAGAGCCTGTTCCAGAAAAAACAAAAAAAGAAGAAATAAAGCCAGAACAGAAAAATACAACACCACAGCCGGAAACGCCAACCGCACCCAAGAAAAAGACAGTTGTTCGTGTTAATCGCGAAGTTGTGTCATTGGATCGTACATTAACAATATCGGTCGTTGACGCATTACGTGTTGCGATGACACGTTGTTGGACAATTGATACGACGCGCAGTGACATTGCAAATATGCGTGCTGTTGCGCATTTGACGTTGCGTTCAAATGGTACGGTTCGTGATGTTTGGTTTGAATCTGCGGCACGTGCAGAAACAGATGCCGCGTTTGCATACGTTTTGGATACGATACGTAACGCGATAAATGTATGTCAGCCGTTCAAAATGCTGCCACAAAATGAATTTAAAAAGTGGGAAAAAATCCAACTGACATTTTATCCAACCAGTGGCAAAGTTATGTAAAATATAGTGCATGGATATTTTTCACTTGCGCCAGATGGCGCGTTTTTTTTAGAATGTAATTACTAAGGAAGGATTAAATGGAGAAAAAGCGCCAAATCTTGGGCTTTTTGTCATTGTGTACATTTTGTATATTTGCACTGATGGGTAACGTCGGTGCTGTTACCTGTGGTGGTGGAACGTATTTGGATGGTGGTGCGTGTGTTTCGTGCCCACCAGAATATCCGGATTCAGATGCAGGTGCGACATCTATAAATCAGTGCTTTGTTCATTACGAAGGAAAATGCGTTGCCGGGACAGCGGCGGATTGCCCAGCAAATTCTAAGCGTTGTGGTTGGAAAACCAGTGAAACGATTTCTGTGGATGATTATTATGGTGCACCCAGCAAAAAATTGTGCAAGGTGAATACGTTAACTTGTAACAGCGGTTATTACAAGGCTGCTGATAATCAGTCATGCAGTTTGTGCGCGGATATTCCTGGATATGAAGGGATTTATGTTCTATCCACTGGCAGTGGATATCTGGAGCAGTGCTACAAGTTATGTACACCAATGTGTAGACGTGATGCATGTCCTGCGCATGGTGTTTGTACGTATGAAGATGCACGTGCTGGCAGTGGTGGTATTTTTTATCCGACAGTGGATAATGTTGAAAACTGCAAGCCTATTGTCGCCATCAGTTGTGCTATGCATGTTGATTGTGTCGATACAGGGTACACAACATTTGATGCAACGAATGTAACATGTAATGCGAATACGCTGACAATCAAATATAATGCAAATGGTGGTACGGGTACTGTTGCGAATACAACGTGTTTATATGACAGTGCATGCATTGCGTCCGACATAAATGGTATGACGCGTCAAAATTGGGCTTTTACTGGCTGGAATACTGTGGCTGATGGTTCGGGGCGCAGTTATGCCGCTGGTGCAGACATAACCAATATTATATCTGATGGTGAAATTACTTTGTATGCCCAATGGACGCGTTTGAATACCCAGTGCGAGCCTGGTAAATATTATAACGGTGAAGACTTGGTTCCCTGCCCCGCTGGCAGTTTTTGTCCCGGTATTGGCGAAGCCCCCGCAGGCGAGGCAGGATGTGCGACCTCATGTCCAAATGGTGGACAAAGTGCCCAGGGGGCATTATCACAATCACAGTGCTATATTTTATGCCCTGCACCGGCAAGTATAAATAATGGTACTCTGACACGCGTTAATGACAAAGAATACAATAACGGAACGTCTAGTACTTACCCTGCGTGTACATATCGTGCGACGTGTAATGCAGGCTATGTTGCGCGTAATAATAATTCGTCTGCGCCAAAGTGTGTTTGGGAAAATCCGGATAATTGCCCTGTTGGCTTCTATTGCCCTGATGGTGCAGATGAGCCAATTGCGTGTCCGCGTATAAACAATGATAATGTGTCGCCACGTGGTACCAGTAACCAGGGCGCACGTGCTGTAACGGATTGCTATTATATCTTTGCACCATGGAATGCGTTTAAAAACGGTAATGCGTCTGGGCGTTGTAAATATACGGATGCGACCGCGCGTTATTCGGCATGTACTTTGGAGCGGGTATTTTCTTGTTTGCCGGGATACTATCATGTGACAGGTCAGATATCTGGCTGTACTGGTGTTCAGTCTGGATATTACAGTGATGGTACAACAAATATATGTTTGTCAGATAATTATAATACTGCCGAATGTGTTGCATCATTGGCACAAAAGCCATGTCCGGAAAAAACGACAAATTCGACAGTGTCATCAGTGGAATTTGCAACGTCCGTTACCCAGTGTTCCAAAGAATGTGTTGCTAGTGATGCAAATGGGACATTAACCCCGGTAAATAGACGTGTTAATGCCAATGCGTCTGGTCAGTATGCATCATGTGCGTATAATGCAACGTGTTCGGCTGGGTATTCTGCCGCTGGTAATGGTACTGAAAATGCGCATTGCGTTGTGTGTCCTGCAGGCAGTTATTGTGATGGCACAGGAACAGGTCACACTGTTGGCAAGCAGTGCAAGACGCTGGGGGATGGCAGTTGGAATTTGTCAGATGCTGGTGCGTCGTCTGAATCAGAATGCTATAAAGAATGTAAAAAGCATGATGTTATCAATGGAACTGCGATACCGTTGAATCCGCGTGCATATTGGAATAAAGAATGTGAATATCGTGGTGTATCAATAGATGGTAATGATTGCGATATTATTGATGGTGTGTGTACTGAAACATCGTGCAGAAACACGCATGAAATGATAAATGGGTTGTGCAAACCATGTAATCGCCCGAATGCGCTATCATATGCAACAGGTGGAAATTGTATAATTGCATCGTGCATAATCGGATATCATGTCGAAGGCGGAAAATGCGTTGCAGATACGCGTAAATGTACGGCGCCATATGCGACATCTGCGCATCAGACGTGGGATTTTAAAATCGGTGCATATGGAACATGTGTAATTGATGAATGTGCCGATGGGTATCATGTTGCATCGAATGCGTGCGTTTCTGATGTCCAGGTTTGTGATATTGAAAATGGCGTTGGAAAAATGGAATGGAATCATTCAGCGCGCACGTGGGGCAATTGTATTGCGACGTCATGCAATGCTGGATATACAACGGACCCAGCACTGACAAATGAACGTTGGAAACAATGTGGTCAGTGTAAGAATAAATTTAGTGTTCGTGGTGAACAGGCGGTCAGTTCATATATTCGTGAATGTGAAATTGGTGCGTGTTTGTACCAAGGCGAATTATATACATTGGAAAATAACGAATGCATACCTATTTGCGATGTTAATGGATACGAAGATGAAACCGGCACAATGAAATGGAATGCATCAACCCATAAATGTGATCGTCGGTGTAAAAGTGGATACTTAATGTGGTAAAAAAGTGCCCTAATGTGGGGCATTTTTTATTGCATAATATGTGCCCTATTTTTTTATTATGAATGTGTCTAAATTTCTACTTGCGTGATAAAGTTGATTTTTTCTAATATGATAGGGAATAAAGAGAAAAAGAAGTGGGAAAAATGACAAAATTTATTCGTTTGTTGTCGCTGTTTTGCGTATTTGTTTTTGCATCCAATGCCGCATATTCTGCTGGTTACACGTGTGATAGTATCAAGCAATATACATCGTGTAATGCTGGTTATTATATGGTTAACAAGGATGAAACGCGAAACAATTATACTGCGGTTGGAAATAAATGTAAGGTTTGTCCTGCAGGTAAGTATTGTACTGGCAGTACAAATGATGCAACAGACTGTCCTGCGGATACGTATCGTTCCAGTACTGGTGGAACAGCAAAAACCTCATGTACATCATGTGGTACGGGTAAAACAACAAATGGAAAAACAGGACAGACCAGCAGTAGTGCCTGTGTTGCTTCTAATATATCAGTAAAGTGTGATGCTGGTAAATATATTGCCAGTGGTAAAACAACCTGTGATACAGCATGTACCAGCGGTTATTATTGTACTGGTGGAACATTTACGATATCTTCTAGTGGGGCCACGGCAGATACCGGACGTACTCAGTGTCCGGGAACGACGGCAACGGTCAGTTTGATTGGTACGTGGAACGGTGATACTGCATCAACAGCCGGTACAAAGATAGAACACTGTCTTGCTTATGGCATGGCATTTACAAATGTTAACGGTGGTTCTGGAACACGTCGCTGTTTTTATACCAGCGGCAGTGGTTCAACCGCGACGTATTCAACAGGTTGTCATTATTATCATTATACGACGTGTAATGCTGGGTATCAGATGACCTATAGCGGTTCATATGATAGCACACCAAAGGATGGAAATGCGTGTACATCATGTAGTGTTGGTACATATAAATCATCAGCTGGTACCGCAGCATGTACGGCGTGTCCAACCAGTTATACCACCGCATCTACTGGAACGACATCTATAAACAGTTGTTATTTATCGGTCAGTTGCGGTTATGTTCGTTCTGGTACATCTGGTACAACAACAACACAGTGTGCGGCTGGTACCTATAAGGCGGCGCATAATGCATATTATGGTTCGTCATACAGTTGTAACACGGCAAGTAAGGGTTACTATGCTGCGAGGGGCGCCTGTTCGCAAACGGCGTGCAGTACGCTGGCCAGTGGATTGTTCCCAAATACCAGTGGTACAGGTTCTACATCCAGCTCTTATTGCTTATCTAATACTTTATCTGCTGGACAATATATCCAGGTAACAAATTCAACAACAGCGACCAAATATACGACATGTACATCTGGATATATTTGCCCGGGTGGTGTGTATAGTTATGCAACCGGCGCTGTTGGACGTGGTTCTTGTGCCAAGGGTGCATACCCTAGCAATAATAAATGCGTGTTATGCAGTGCTGGGTATACAACAACAGGACCTGGTGCTGCCAGTTGTGTGACGTGTCAATCGCAATATCCAGATTATCAACCTTCGGGGGTTGCAGGTGGATATGCAGCATCAACGTGGGCTAGTACTACGACCACCGGTTATACAACAACGACAAATTCTTATGGTGGAACAAGACTTGGTTCAGTTAGTGTTTCAGGTAAATGTAAATTAACCACGTGTGCGGCTGGGTATCATTTGACACCAAATTCAGATGATGTTGTCAGTTGTATGGATGATGATGTCAGTAATTATAGTAGCTGCTATAACAGTGACTATAATGAAAGTGGTGCATATTGGATAAATTCTTGTGATAAATGTATTGCTGATACATATAAATCTGGAACAAATGGAACACAATATTGCACAGTGGTTCCAAATGGTAAAACATCTGCTGCTGGGGCAAGTACATATTCAAACTGTTCTAATAGTTCCAATGTTTCAACGTGGACTGCAATGTCACCAGTCGCGGGTTCACAATGGAAATCGACCAGTGGTACATCATCTGTGTCTAATGTGTGTAAAATCAGTACATGTGCAACAGGATATCATTTAAGCAATAATACATGTGTTGCGAACACATGTACGGTCAGTATAAATACAAACAGTCCGAC
>CAMWQN010000012.1 GCA_947176385.1 uncultured Rickettsiales bacterium | reverse complement strand
TTTATATATAACTTTAATTTATTAAAATAATATTTTGTTTTTCGTATTATAAATATTGTTTTGTGTATATGATTGATTTTGCGTGTTTTTATAATTATAATATGCATTATGAGATTAGATTTAGAATTAGTTTCCCGTGGTATTTACCCTACCCGTGCCAAGGCTGTGGCAGCAATAAAGGCGGGGCTGGTGACTGTTAATGGTCGGACTGCGCAAAAGCCAAGTCAGCAAATTGCAGACATGGATGAAATTATCGGTGGCGCATTGCCTTATGTGTCCGGACGTGGCAGTTTAAAGTTGTTACACGCATTGGATTTATTTGGTGTAAATCCGTCGGGGTATCGGTGTCTGGATGTTGGTGCCAGTACAGGTGGCTTTACTGAGGTTTTGTTATCCCGTGGTGCTGCGCATGTTATTGCGGTTGATGTTGGTTCAAATCAATTGATTTCAGAAATAAAGAATAATCCACGTGTTACGTCATTAGAACAGACGGATATTCGCACCCTGCCCCCTGTGACGGCGACAGATTTGATAGTTGTTGATGTTTCTTTTATTTCTTTGACTAATATTGCGGATGTGTTGGCTGCGTGGAATGCACCGGAAATAATTGTTCTGATAAAGCCACAGTTTGAGGTCGCGCGTGAAATTGCCGCCCGCACAAATGGTGTTATAAAATCGGCGGAATTGCATCGTGATGCGATTAATCGGGTTGCTGATTGTTTTTCAAAATTGGGCTACGCGTCGTATGGGGTTATTGAGTCGCCTATTCTGGGTGGTAGTGGTAATACTGAATTTTTAGCGTATTTAAAAAAATAATGTAAAATTCGTATCGTATTTAATTTTTGTTGTGCGACTTTTTAAGTTCGGTGCCCCATGTGTTTTGGGGTATTTTTATCCCGAAAAAGAATACATTGTCATTTTTTACACGGACAAATGGAAATATTGTTTTGGTGCAACTGCGTTTGCGATTGTATTTTTCTTCATGGTGTTTCAGGTCTGATGGATACAGACCTATTTTGCGTGCCACGTGAAAGAATTGACCATAAACATCGCGTGCCTTGGTGTTAAAATAGTATGGTTTCACCGTATAAAAGTGTATGATTGCTGGTGATTTCTGGGCGTCTGAAATTTGATTGGTTGGAAAAAAACGTGGAATTGGAACGCCAGGGGCGAAATTGTATTTTAAGTCCAATAATTTAATTTTGTCATACAGGCAATAATTTAACATGTCTTGGTCTGGATAATTTAATTTTATATCTGTGGTCAGTAATTTTTTCTGGGCATCAGCCATACGACGCAGGTTTAACAACAATACGCCTGAATTTACATATGGTGCACGATGCATATATTTGTCGGCAAAGCTGCCTACATATTGTCCGGGGGCGTATCCACGTGGGTTGTGTATTGGTGCCATATCGCGTACGGCTGCCAATGTGTATTCTGATATATCTGTATTGTACATTTCCGATAAATCCTGGCGTATCAAGGTGTCTGAATCCAGGTATAATATTTTATCTAGTTTTGGAAATATTTTATGTGCAAACAAGCGATAGAATATTACGGGGCTCCATCGGCTGAAATCAAAACGTTTATATGGGTTGTTCCGGTTTGATACGGTGCGCCATGTAAAGTCTGCACCATATTTTTTTGCAATTTTGCGCATGAATCTGTGTCCGTGTGTGCCGCGTGCAACCATACAATATATGTGGCAATGTGTATCCGGTGATGCGTGTATTAACACGGATGTCATGGATATGGCTGCCAATTTATAGAATTTTGAATCAAAAGTGTACAGTATGTTTATTTCAGACATGATATGAACCGGCATAATATTTTTTGACGCCATTTCAGATACCGATGTGGTATCAGTTTACAGCATTGAATCAATATTTGTTTACATTCAGATTGTAATTTGCGTTGTTTTTGTGGCAATACAATCAAGTCTTTTAGCAACAGTGGAAATAAGTCCTGCCAAAACAGTTTATAGAATTTATCATCATATTTGTCAGACAGATTTTCGACCACGTTTTTAACGTATGTCAGGTACCATTCGGCGCGTGGCTGTGAAAATTCCCCGATGGTTATTGCGCGTGGATGATATCTGTGAAAGACAACTGTGTTTGCGCATTCTGCCATAAAGCGTGTGCGCCATGCTACATCCATGATAAAGTATGAATCTTCGCCCAGTTGTGTAAATTCTGGAATAAATCGGGTGTCGCCAATCAGGCTGCGTTTATACAGCCGTCGCCAAATCCAACACCATTTATGGTCACGCTTTGCCTGAAAAAAATCGTGTGGGCTGTTGCGCACATCAAACAGTTCCATTGATATAAAGTTTGCCTTGTTTGTTGGTTCGTATTTAAAGAAACTGGGGACCATTACAGCCGTGCCGCCGACAATATCGGCATGATTGATTTTTGCCAAATGCAATAAAGTTTCCAGTGCGTTTTCGGTATAACAGTCATCCGAATCCAGAAATGCGATATATTCACCACGGGCGGCGTCCAATCCTGCATTGCGTGCCATGGCAATGCCACGATTTTTCTGGCGTATCAGGCGGAATCGATTGTCGGTGTTAGCAAATTTTTCAATTATGCGAACAGAATCATCCAGGCTGCCATCGTCAATGACAATACATTCCCAGTCTGATAGAGTTTGATTTTGAACTGAACGTAAAGCATCGGCAATATATTGCCCATAGTTATAATTTGCCATGATTATTGAAACTTTGGGCGTATTCATAATATATTACCTGGGATTTATTGTATTGTTATGCAGCGGATGAAGAACTGCTGCTGCCACTGTCACAGCTGTCTGTGCCGTCATATGCGCAATTGCACTTGTATGCAAATGTTCCGGTTGTATCGGAATATGATGTGTTGCCTGGGATGTAGCACTGTGATACGCTTGTGGCGCCATTGGGTGACGTGCCAGGGGTTGGACATTGTGTGCAGCCTGATGTGCCATTGGTACTGGAGCCATAGTATCCAGCGGCGCAACGGTATTTTGTTGTCGTTTTGCATTGTGCGGTACCGGAACTGCAATCGCATGCTTGACCAGTATATTTTTGGTAACCTGTGCCGTATGCTGTCCATGAACTTGTTTCGTTGCAGTTTGAGCATTTACAATCACAAGTGTAATGGTAATATTGTTGTGACGTACTGTTGGCTGGACAGCCTCCTTGGGGAAATAATTTGCCGACTTGCACTTTTGTGTGCCCGGCTTTGCAGGATGTGCATGTGCGTTCTCTGTACATAGATGCGCCAGATATTCTTGCGCAAACAATGGTACTTGTTTGGCAATTGTTAATTTCGGCAGGAAGGGTACCTACCCAACCAGTACCCGTTGTGCAGTCGGTGCCGGTATAAGCGGTACATGCATTATTTGATACTGTGTTCCAATCGGCATTTGCGTTTTCTGTTTTATACACTAAACACATTGCACCACTGAATAATGACCAGATGATTTTACTTATTTTATTCATGATATAGACTCCCCTGTTCGTTCTTTTGGTGGGCATATTGACCATTGATGACAATAAAGTATGTCAAATGGTGGCATGGGGTATCCGATACCTGATGTTATTTATCTGCTATACTGTGGAATTTGTTGTTGCTGAATACACAACCCCGTAAAAAACGGTTCGATTTTATAACCAAATTTTTGCTGTAAAAACACAGCCAAAAAATTCGGCGTTTCAGGTCATTTTATGACCCATACACAGTATAGGAGGTTTAGAAGTCCCCAACGCAGAATGCCCCCTGCGTCAAAATATATGATAAACTAAATATAGGTTTTAAATCAAGTAAATTTTTGTGTGCTGTTTTTTGTGTAGTACCCTGTTCTTTGTTTTTATATTAGGAAAAAATTCATATTGCAATGCGGAATAAAATCATAAAAATAGTCAGATAGGTGGAGGTTCTAAACTGTATACTGTGAGACAGCGTCGTTTATTCGGCATATTCACGACCCTCCACCAAAATTTGGTGATGGGTGTTTTTTGTCCCCGCGGACACACAGTATTTGGGTTTAGAGCCCCTGTTGACAGGTAAACCTGTACTTTTTGATAATAAATCAAAATAATTATTAAAATCAAGGAGATTTATTTCTTTCTTGGTTGTTGCCGGTGGCGTGTGCTGTACAAATTGCTTTACTTTATGGTGGGGGGCGTATAAAATTGTACGAAAAACAGGGGTATATAATTATGGCAGATAATATCGACGCAATTCATGCACGTGAATCAAAATGGCAAAAAAAGTGGCAAGATGCGAAAGCGTTCACACCAAAAAATGATGGTGTAAAACCGCCCTTTTATATGTTGGCGGAATTTCCATTCCCATCTGGCACTGGTCTGCATGGTGGGCACATGCTGAACTATACCGGATGCGATGTAATGGCACGGTTTATGCGTATGCGTGGGTATGATGTTTTGTTCCCATTGGGGTTTGATTCGCTGGGTATTTCTGCTGAAAACTATGCAACAAAAATCGGACGCCACCCGTCTGAGGTTGTACGTGAACTGGCACAAAAGTTTACAAAAAATATGCTGGAAATGGGCTGGTCGATTGATTTGACCTCCCAGATTGCAACATCTGACCCTGAATTTATAAAATGGACCCAGTGGATATTTATTCAGTTCTTTAAGGCTGGATTGGCATATAAATCGATGTTGCCGATGAACTGGTGCCCGCATTGTCGTACAACATTGACCAACGAAGAACTGGAAGATGGTAAATGCAACCGTTGCCATGGTGATGTTGAAATCCGTGAAAAAATGCAGTGGAATTTGGCGATTACAAAGTATGCACAGCGCATGCTTGATGATTTAAGCCTGGTTGACTATCCGGAAAAGGTAAAACGCGACCAAATAAACTGGATTGGACGTTCGACGGGTGCAGACATTGATTTCCGTGTCGGCGATGATGTTATGACTGTTTATACAACACGCCCGGATACTATATTTGGTGTGACATTCTGTGCAATTGCGCCGGAACATAAACTGGTGCAGAAATGGCTGGATGCAGGACGCATTACAAATGCAGATGCTGTTCGTGAATATATTAAGCAAGCGGCAGCAAAATCAGAAATTGACCGTACTGATGTTACCAAGGAAAAGACAGGCGTTAAACTGGAAGGTATTATGGCAACCAATCCATATACCGGTAAACAGATTCCTGTTTTTGTTGCGGACTATGTATTGGTGAACTATGCCCAGGGTACAATTATGGCGGTGCCGGCGCATGATGGACGTGACTGGGATTTTGCCCAGAAATATGGATTGGAAATAATACCGGTCTTGGCGGGTGGCGCGTCGGACGCTGTCTGGGAAGGTGATGGTGAACACATCAATTCCGGATTCATGAATGGTATGGATAAAGCAGACGCAATCGCTGCCGCGATTGAATTTGGTGAAAAAGGTGGATTTGCACGACCAAAGACACGTTTTCGTATGGGGGACTGGGGATTTTCACGCCAGATGTATTGGGGCGAACCAATCCCATTGGTATATTGTGAAAAATGCGGCTGGGTTCCGGTTCCAGAATCAGAATTGCCATTGTTGCAACCGTATATGAGTGATTACAGACCCACAGATGATGGTGAAAGTCCACTGGCACGTGCGACAGATTGGGTAAATACCACCTGCCCTTGCTGTGGTGGGGCTGCGCGCCGTGAAACAGATACTATGCCACAATGGGCTGGATCATCGTGGTATTATATGCGGTATCTGGATCCAAAAAATGATGCGGCATTTTGTTCCGGGGAACAACTGAAAAAATGGATGCCGGTACATCATTATAATGGCGGAAATGAGCATAATACGCGTCACTTGATTTATTCACGTTTTTGGTACAAGGCAATGTATGATTTGGGCTTGGTCACAACCCCAGAACCATATAAAAAACGCACAACCAATGGATTGCTGATGGGGGCTGATGGTAAAAAAATGTCAAAGTCTGCCGGAAATGGATTCCAGGTTGATGAAAAGGTTGCCCAGGTTGGCGCAGATGCTGCACGCACAACTGTGTTATCATTGGGACCGTGGGATCAGAATGTAAATTGGTCCGAAGGTGCATTGGCGGGTGTTCAGCGTTTCTTGAAACGTGTTGAAAATTTTGCAGATAATCTGACAGATGACCCAATGGATGCGGAACAAGAACGCTTGGTTAATCAATTGATTGCAGATGTGACAGATCGTATCGAGAATATGCGATACAACACCGCGATTTCTGCGATGATGGAATATCTGAATGCGTTTTCGGGTAAAATGCCCCGCCCTGCGTATGTTGCATTGATTCAGGTGTTAAGCCCATTTGCACCGCACCTGTGTGAAGAAATGTGGGAAAAACTGGGTAATGATACAATGCTGATATCGTCGCCGTGGCCGACATTTGATGCGTCAAAGTTGGCGCGTACATCAATGACAATTGTTGTGTCGGTTAATGGCAAGCGTGCGGCGGATTTTGTTGTGCCGGTTGACGCAACCGAAGAAATGGTTGTTGCAGCCGCAAAAGATGCAGCCGCCAAAAAATTAGCAGACATGCAAATTATAAAAACAATTGTTGTGCCAAATAAATTGGTGAACTTTGTTGTGAAATGATAAAGCAAGCCCCAAATGGGGCTTGATTTATTGCTGATAAAAGCATTCATCGGTCAGATAAAATGTCCCGGTTGAATCTTTAAATGTCTCACCATCATAGCTGGACAGACCATCAATATAACATTCTGTGATGCTGGTGGCGCCTTCGTCATACGTGTCAGCGGTGGCGCCCTTGTTTGTACTTACCAATGTTCCCAGACCACCTGCGGCGCTGTCAGGACATGCTGTGCACACTGTCCCATTTTTGTAATAACGATAATTGCATATGAATGTTGTTGTACCTGTGCCACCTTTGCAGGTCGCATTTGATGGGCATGCAGTACAGCCGCTGGATGGATTGCCATAATATCCTGACTTGCATCGATACTGTGATGTGGCGGTTTCAGAACTGATTGTTTTGCATCTTGAATCCTGTTTAAATGTGTATGAATAATAACGTTCGCGTCCATTGCCAACGTCTTTCCATGTGCCATCGCCTAATGCTTGGCAGGCGCAGCCCCATTCTGTGCCATTAGTGATTACATAAACATTGTAACCATATTTTTCGCATAGAGACATGCATGATGCTGTTTGTGAATCAGGATTATAGCCACCGTCAGTAAATGATTGGCATTTCCCCAGGTCTGTACGCCAACATATGTGTTCACTGTCGGCTTGGGCAATACATTGGGATTCTGTCTTGGTGTTGAAAGTGTTGTCAGACTGTTTTGCATAGTTTGTATATCCACAATTGCCGGTTATACCGCATTTACCCATTTCTGTTATGGCGGCGAATGCAGGACTGCTGATGGTTAATGCCAGTGCAATGCTTGTTAATAGTAATTGTTGTTTCATTTGTTCATTTCTCCTGTGTTTTTCGTAATGAAAAAACCACCCAAAATTCAGGTGGTCAGGAGGTTGAGAACAATCCTTAGAGTTGTGTGCTTATTTTTATATATCGCAGCCCTCCTGACCGTGATGGGTTCAGGAGTTTTTTCGTCTTGTAAAAAAAGGCGCTGTGCGCCAATTGTTTTCGACGCTAAGGTAGAGGTTCTCACACCTCATCAACGGAACGCCCGTTGACAATATTGATTATATAATGATAGTGCGATAAAAACAAATAAAAAATCCCGCCATATTGCTGGCGGGCGCAATTACGATATTTTTTCAATTCGGCGGATGCGACGTTCGACGTTGTCAAATGGGCTTTCCAAAAATGCCTGGGTGCACAGGAATGCAACCTCTATATCAATGTCATCGGCTGCCAGTGCCAGTACGTTTATATCGTCGTGATAACGGTCATCGCGTGCCTGGTTTGGCGTGCTGCAACGTGATGCACGGATGTGACGATATCTGTTCGCGGCGATTTCCATGCCGGCGCCGGTGCCACAAACCAAAATACCACGTGATTTTGGATCGGATTTCATTGCGTCTGCCACAGATGCTGCAATGTCTGGGAAATCAACCATTGTATTTGGATCATCTGTTCCCAGGTTTACAACCTGATAACCTGCGGCATTTAACATTTCAATCAAATACAGTTTTGTGCCAACGCCACGATGGTCGGCGGCAATATAAATTTTGGATATATTTTTATTCATTTTTCCTTGTCCTTTCGTTTTGACAGTTTGCATTCCAGACCCGTGTTTCCAGTTATGTTTAATGTACGGTATGCCAAGACCCCTGTCATTTGCGCTTCGCTGAACATATTTGCAGTGTTGACAGTTGCTGGACCGTCCAATGTGCCATGCAAAAACAGGTTGTTTGCAATGACTTTGCCGGTAACGCTGCCACCACGACCGATAACAACAGTGTCGGCTGTGACATCGCCAACAATGTTGCCGTGAATTTGGACTGTATGGTCGGTCTTTATGTTGCCGGTTAATTTGCACCCTGCCCCGATGACGGTTGGCGACTGCTTTTCTTTGGCGTTCGTAAATGCTAGCATTTTATTCTTCCTTTACAAATTTTGTTGGGTCAAATGGGCTGCCTTTGTATCTGATTTCATAGTGTAAATGTGGTCCAGTTGAACGACCGGATGATCCACCCAGTCCCACAACAGTGCCCGGACGTACCCAGTCACCACGTGATACATTTATATGTGACAGGTGGGCGTACAATGTTGTAAAGCCCAATCCATGGTCAATTTCAACAGTTGTACCATATCCAACGCGTTCGCCGGCAGATACAACGCGACCCGGCGCAACCGCCAGTAATTCTGTACCAATCTTGCCCGCGAAATCAATGCCACGGTGTTGTTTTTGCTTGCCGGTAAATGGGTCTTTGCGCATGCCATAGTTTGATGTTATGCGCATGCTTTTGACTGGTGCACCAGTTGGCAAAACAGTCTTTAATCGGGACAGACCTGCCCACAGTGCCAGGTCATCAGCCAGTTTTAGATATTTTTCATCCAACTGGCGGTCCAAGTCCAATGGACTGAATGCGGTGCCAACAAATGGATTGGTGTATTTATTCGCACTGTCAACCAGTGTGCGTTCCGTCAGCCCCAGTGCGATGATGCTGCTGTTAATTGTCTTTAATTTCTGGCGCAGTTCGTCGGTGTTTTCCTTACTTAATTGTGAAACGGCTGTCACAATCTGGTTGTCGGCATCAACAATCGCCCGGACAGATTCAATCATTTGTGAATTGCGTTTCTTTAAATCTTCGTTTTCAGCGCGGGTCAGTTCATATTCAATCGCTAAATCAGACAGTTTTGTGTATTCTGCTGTATATTCATCATCTGTGAATAATTGGGTCAGACGTGTCCGCAGAAAGTCTAATTCGCCCCATGCTTTCAGACGATTGTTCATCAATTCTTCTTTCTGGGCATCGGTTAATTTTGTGGCATTTAATATTTTGTCATCGATTACATTTAAATCCTTGGTCAGTTCATTGAACTTTGCCAGATATGTTTGCAGATCAGCCATGTGACGGGCATGGGTGGCACGTGTTTCTTCCAGTTGCTGGGTGCGTTTTTGCAGCATTGGGCGGTGATACATAAATACGTATGTTGACCATGTCGCCCAGATAACCAATCCAACCTTGCCACACCATTTGGTAAAGCGCCAGAAACTACTCTGCTGGAATGTATAAACGTTTCCGCGTGGGATATCCATTACAGTAAATTCACGTGGTGGGAAAATGCGCACAATTACGCGCCATATCGCACGAAACGGTGACGTTATAAACGCCCACAAAGATGTAAAGTATCGTGTTATAAAGTTTATCATAATATGTTAAGTCTAGCCAATGTGGCACGAATAGTCAAGCCGTCACGTAAAACGGCATCGGTATTCATGGACAGTCCTTGGTGCAGTGTTGCCCCACCCCGCGATCCGACACGCCCACGTATCAATACACGTTCTGCGGTATTAGCACGTCCAAACAGTGGCATGATGTATATATCACCACATGCGTGCGTCATTGCAGATATTACGGTTGATATGGCGCCTGCATCAACAATAGTACAAAAGTATCCACGTGGCTTTACCCGTGCGACGCATTTGCGGGTCCACTTGGTTAAATCGACATTATGGTGGGCATTGTGCGCAGCGGGCGTGCCACGGAAATATGGCGGGTTTGACACAACCAGGTCAAATGTACGTGCAGTGTGCCATGATGTAATGTCGGATTGTATCAGTTCAAGCGTTTGATTATTCAAAGCGGCATTCTGGGCGCAATCGGTCAGCATTTGTTCAGATATATCAATACCAGTAACAGTGGCACCCTGGTTATTTGCCAGCAGGCACAGTGATACCCCACCTGTACCGATACCAACATCCAGTATTGTTTCTGCTTTTATATCCGCCGCCATGGCAGCCAGCCATACTGCATCGGATGTCGGATTATATTTTGACCGGTGCATGCGAACACGACCGCCCATCAGGGTAAAAATTTCTTGTTTTTGTGCCATGCCTATATAATAATTCAACAAAAACAAAAGGCAAGTTTATGTTTGATGAAGCAATTGTTGTCCAAAGCGCAGTCAGCGCATTTAATAATGCCGCATTGGCGGCGCCTGCGTTTTTGTGGTATGCGGCTTTGGCGGTGCCGTTATTTGTTCTGGTATATTTCTGCGGTGGCGCGTTTTTATCAAAACTGGGGTGGAAGCGGGATAATATGATATCGCACAGTGCCGTTGCTGTGGTTGTGCTGACATTTATGTGGTTCATATTGTTTGGTGGTAACTATGCAGTCTTGCGCGATGGTGTGTCTGTATTGCCGTTCTTGGTGGCAGGTGCTGTGTTTTTATGTGCGTTCTTTATCGCATCGCATACGCGTGGTATGCAAATTCCGCGTTTGCGTGACATGTCGCGTCGTATGCGTGTGTCTGTCTATGGTGTGGTGTTTTTATTGATGGTGGCGTTGGGGCTATCTGATATGCATGCCTGGTGGGGACCTTTATTGCAAATCGGCGCATTTTGTGGTGGGGCGGTCTTGGGACGTCGTACCAAGTATAAATTGCCGGATATATCTGGAACAATTCTGATTATGATGACGTGTGTTGTTGCGATATTGATGCAACCAGAATTTTTCCGTTTTGGTCAGTTGGGAAATTTGACTGTGTTACATATGCTGGGACTGTTGGTGTTTGGTGCGCTGGTGGCTGGCACAGTTGTCGTCAATAACGTTAAACCATCGGGGCGAATTCATCGCAGTGCATATATAAAACTGAAATGGATGGCGCGGTTTATTACTGCGCTGGGGGTGGTAATGTTCTTTTTGACAGAATCTGTGCCTGTATTTCTGGGAACTGTTGCTGTATTTATGGTGTTGTTTGGGCTGTCGCAATGGCACGCAAAGCATGTTTCGGATACTTTGGGTATGCGTTTGTTTGCGCTGGCAATGGCAGCGTTTGGTGTGATAACAACAATGCCAGTGATTACAGCGCTGGGAATCTTATGCTGGGCGAATTTGCCAAAGGCTGATTTTTGGGGCGATGCAAAGTTCTTGTTATAATTCGTTATATTTATTGAATACCATTAAACAGCCAGATATTATACTATTAAGCCCAAGGTTAATATTAACATTGGGTTTTTAATTATGACAGATATACATCCAACCGCCATTGTTCACGATGGTGCCGTTATCGGCGCCGATTGCAAGATTGGTCCATATTGCACAGTTGGTGCAAATGTTGTATTGGGCGACCGCGTGGAACTGGTTTCACATGTTGTTATCGATGGCAAGACATCAATTGGCGATGATTCAATCGTTTATCCATTTGCTGTTCTGGGCGTTATGAGCCAGGACTTAAAATGGCAGGACGAAGCCGCAATGACAGGTCTGCGTATCGGTAAACGCTGCAAAATTCGTGAATATGTAACAATTCATTCAGGTACACCTGCGTCCGACGGGACAGTTATTGGCGATGATTGCCAGATTATGGTTAATGCGCACGTTGGACATGACTGCAAGATTGGTAACAGTGTTGTTATGTCAAACTTGGTTCAGGTTGCCGGTCACGTAGAGGTTGAAGATTTCGCAATCTTGTCTGGTGGTGTATGCGTGTTGCAATTCGCACGTATTGGTCGTAATGCCTTTATCGGCGGTATGTCGGGTGTTGGTAATGATATATTGCCGTATGCAATCTATGATGGTGCACGTGCGACATATCGTACAATTAACCGTGTCGGGTTGATGCGTCATGGGTTTACAAACGAAGATATGCATGCGATTCACACGGTGTATTCTGCGGTATTTCGTGGAACCGAAGGTACTGTTTCAGACCGATTGGCAAAGATTCGCAAGGATGTAAAAAACAATAAATATGCGATGGATGCGATTGACTTTATCGAAAATCGTTCTAAGCGTGGAATTGGTACATCAAACAATGCTGAATAAGAAAATCAAAGTCTTTATAATTGCAGGTGAAGTATCTGGCGACGTATTGGGCGCACGTATAATTGAACAAATGCGTGATGGGGCTGAATTTGTCGGTATCGGTGGCGAAAATATGACGCGTGCCGGATTGACGTCAATATTTCCAATGTCTGATTTGGCAGTTATGGGAATAATAGAGGTTGCAGCGCATGCCCGCACATTAACGCGCCGTATTCGCCAGACAGCGGACGAAATTATTCGGACGCGTCCAGATATTGTTTTAACAATCGATTCCCCGGGGTTTGCACGCAGTGTTATTTCCCGCATCAAGAAATCAGCAGCGGGTCGCGAACTGATTAAAAATGGACTGCGTTTTCATCACTTTGTTGCGCCCCAGGTTTGGGCATGGCGTCCGGGACGTGCAAAAAAATATGCAAAGACGTTTGATAAATTATATGCATTTTTTGATTTTGAAGTGCCCTATTTCACCAAATATGGACTGTCTGCGATTGCTGTTGGGCATCCGATTGCAGATAATTTAATTGGCAAATATGAAACAATGGCACCAAAACAGGAAAAAATAATAACCCTGATTCCGGGCAGCCGTTTGAGTGAAGTAAAAAAACTGTTGCCGATATTTCATCAAATAACGGATATGTTGGTGTCATGTGGATATATGAATTACAAGTTTGTAATGCCGACTGTTGAAACGACGGATGCGTATTTGCGGGAACATATTGCCACATGGGAAACAAAGCCTGAACTGGTCCCTGCTGCGTCCAGATATGACTGGTATTCAAAAACATATATCGCAATCGCTGCCAGCGGGACTGTATCAGCAGAATTGGCGATGATACATATTCCTGCGATAATCATATACAAAATGAATGCTATAACGACATGGTTGGTGCGCCAGGTAATACGTACACGTTGGGTATCATTGGTAAATGTGTTGTTAAAGCGCGGTGTATATCCAGAATTCTTGGGTCCGAATGCAACGGCTGAAAATGTTATTAATGCAGTCGGACAGTTGGCGATACCTGCGAACCGTGAAAAGATGATATCTGATTTAAAAAGTGCGGATAATTTATGGCGTCGTAATAATGATGGTGTTGCACGTGCAATTGCCGATGATATATACCGCACGGCAAAGTAATATCAGCTGGTTTTCGGTGTTTAATATTAAAATTTCTCCCCCACCCCTATTCTATCTGTATTTGGGTTTAGTGATGGGGGATTATTTCGTTATACCTTCGGGTATATTCGGGTCGACTTCTGTTCCGCTATTATCTACACATTTATAATTGTGGGATTTGTCACCTTCGTTAGCGCCGATTGGACATACCTGACCCATTACGGTTGTGATGCCAGTACACCAGTTTGTTGGTGTGTCTTTTGTGGCTGTTTGTTTTTCTTTGCCAATACATGACGCATCGTTGGCGGATGTTGCAGTTGGCAACATTGCAACACATGTTGGCGTTTTGCCCCATTTACTGCGACGGGCACCATTTTCCCAACACAGGCATGCACCCCATGATTTTGTATCAACGCTGATGCCATAATCACGTGGACACATGTTTTCTCCAGTGCCGATTCCATATTTATCGACCAGAGAATCGTATTTAGATGCACCGCTGAAGTTTGCTAAACATACATTTGTCGTATCATATGCACCCAATGGCAATATGAATTGCAATTCCATAAAGCGTCCCTGGATGTTTGAACATTGTGTGGACAATGTGTCAACAATTTGATAATAGATTTCTGTTGCAACACCAGTTGGACGTGGTTCGTGGTGTTTTATCAGAACTTGGGATATTTCTGTGTCATTGTTTTCTTTGACAACCCCACTTTTTGTGCCGTATTTAATATCGTCGCTGACCATTATGTCAAAAGTCATACCGTCATCAGAATTTTTAGCTATTGAGGCATAGAATTTATCAAATCCACCAAAAATACTTTCGATATTATTTTTGCACGAATCAATATTTGCCAATTGTTTCGCACATTCAGATTTGTATACTTTTGGTGATGTTATTTCACCAGTCTGGTTATCAAATTGTATTGGTTCAGTTGTATAATCATACAATGTAAACCAATCCAGTGCGCTGCCCTGGGTGAACAGACCACTGTATGGATAATAGAAATTCTGATATCCTGTGCCGCCAAATTTATCAAAGCACTGTTTTGCGACTGCGCGACATGCGGTGGTGCGGTCAGTGTCTTTGCGGTTGTCGACGTATTCTGCAATAATGTCGCTGTCTTGGAACATGTTGTTACAAGAATCAATATAATCACGGCACATGCGGGTATTTAATTCGATTTTATCTGGCTGGATAATAATATCGCTGCCGTTCAGCAATTCTTTCATTGCTGCGGTCAATCCTGTATCTACATTTGCATAGCATGATGATATAAAGTCAAAGCACCCCTGCTTAATTTCTGATACCTTGGAACGCTGGGCATAGTATATATCTAATAATGCCTTGTCCAAATATTCAGCCCAGACATCATCTGCGGATTCAACGCACTTGTCCAATGCAGGTTCTGCGAATTTCTTGACGCGGGATTCAAAGTTGGCGACAAACTGGCGGTTTGATACAACCTTGGATAATTTCTGATTGGCTGCATCAACGTCGTTGCTGAATGTCAGTAATTTTTCCAGTTCGTTGAAGTTTGCAACGCCTGCAATAGGCTTGCCTGTGGTAATGTCAATAAATTCCCCATTGTCCAAGCATTTGTGGTAATTGGCACCACATACTTCTTCGCTTAATATCGCACTTTCGACATCATTCAGACATGTTGTAAAGTCTGATGAATTATGTTTTTGGCGATTTTCAACACGTGCCAGGTCCAGCATAGCGCTGCCTTCGCGGACAGCGGATTTCATTTGCTTTTGTTTCGTTTCAATCGCAGTTTGAACCGTGTTGCAGTCCTGTTCGATTGCCATCAAGTATGCTGTTATCGCACGCTGTAATGATGCGTCATTACAATCGCCACGCACTGCATTGCGGCATTGTGGATATACAGCAGAATATAAATTCTGACCGTTGTATGTCGCGATTACCTGACCGGCGTCTGCGGTGCCGAATGCGTTCGCGGTATCAAATGATATGTTAATACTGTTCAGATCCGAATATTTTCCACCAACAGATGAATCCGTACCGCGAATTGAATTCATAATTGCCTGCAACAATGCCTTGGATGCAGATTTGTCAGACATCAATGCATTTTCGCCCTCTGATGCATTACGCATAGATGCAGCCTGACCAGCGGTCATGCCGACCACATCCAGATTTTCGGTAAATGTTGTTAGTTCTGTGCCTGCCTGGGTTAGTGTGTCAAATGCTTCGTCCAGGCTGTATACGCGGTCATTACATGAACAACGACGATATGTATCGTTCTTTAACTGGCAGAATTGGTCCATACATGTAAAGTATGCACTTTTGCATTTTTCATATTCAGCGCCTGTCCGTGTTTCAGACATTGCATTGGTATCTGTGGCAGCGCGACTGACAATCGCAGGTGTTGCGCTGCGTGTGGTTGTGACGGTGGTGCGTGGGGTGACCGATGTACGTGTGGATGTTGCCGCGCGCGTATTTGTTTTGGTTGTCACAGTATTGCGATTTGTTGTTGTGCGCGCAGGACGCAGAACACTTTGACGGGATGCGGCACTGCGACTGATGTTTTTTGTTGAAACAACGCGCTGCTGAGATGATGTGCCCCGTGCAATTGCGTTTCCATCACGAATCGCAGCGTCAGCATTTGCTGCGCCCAGTATATAACATGCGATAAAAATCAGAATTCTGCTCATCTCTGGTTTTTATGTTAGCAAAATACAGAAAATCAGGGCAAGTAAAAAGAACAGTTTAAATTCTATTTTTACTGTGATTTGTTGCCTGATGCGTTGGTGGTGTGAATATAGTATTTTGTGCTGTATCTATTACAGGGAAATATTATGAATAAATCACGGTTAGAAGCATTCAGTGACGCATTATTTGCGGTAATTATAACAATAATGGTGCTGGAATTAAAGGCACCAGAAAATTACACTTTGGCTGCCCTGCGTCCACTGATGCCGATATTTTTAAGTTATGTTTTAAGTTTCGTTTATGGTGCGGTGTTTTGGATAAATCATCACTATCTGCTGACGGCAACACGCAGGATTAGTAATGGTGTGCTGTGGGCGAATTTAAACTTTCTGTTTTGGTTGTCTTTGATACCGTTTTTTACAGCGTGGGTTGATGAAAATCATTTTCATTCTGTGCCGGTTGCAGCGTATGGAATGGTGCTGTTTATGGTGTTTGTGTCGTATCGTGTGCTGGAATTAATTTTGTTGCGGATTCATGATGCTGATGCGCCAATTGTGCGTGCGCTGTGCCACGGTGGGCGTGAAAAAGCGTCTGTATTGATAATATTTGTTGCGATATTGTTATCGTTTGTTCATCCGATGATATCAATGGGAATATATGTTGGTCTGGCAGCGTGGTGGATAATCCCCACACGTGCCATGCGTTGTGCGGTCACAGATCTGAATATGATACCCGCGTCAACCCGCAAAGAAAAGCGATGAAATTCATTTTTCTTGTTGCAAAAAAATTAAAGTTAATATAATATATGCCCAGTACTGCGGATATGGCGGAATTGGTAGACGCGCTAGTTTCAGGTACTAGTGGCAGCAATGCCTTGGAAGTTCGAGTCTTCTTATCCGCACCAAATTTGGGGTTGTAGCTCAGTTGATAGAGCGCTACGTTCGCATCGTAGAGGTCGTGGGTTTGAGTCCCATCAGCTCCACCAAAGATGACCGGCATAAAAACAGCCGGCTTTTTTTATTTCTTTATTCTGCTGCGATTGTGTCGTCAATAATTGAATATACTGTGTCGCCTATCTGGGTACGCAGACTGCCTATATTGTGTGGTGTCATGTTGGCATAGAATACTTTGTCATTTATTTGTATGTGCAGTGACGGTGATGTCTTTTTATCGCTGCGCAGATATATTTTTGCGTTATTGCCGATATGTAGTGTGTGACCACAATCGCCAGCCTCGTCCGCGCCAGGACCATATCCGACGGTGGTCAGACCGGCTGGGCACTGATTGCGGGTGTCGGTTGCGCCATAGTTGGTGGGGCTTTCAGATGCCCAGAATCCAGCACCAACGGGTGTGCAGACATACAGTGGTGATTCTGGGCCGCCAGTGGCTGTGCCGTATCCTTTATTTTCCAGAAACGTGTCGGTTAAGTCATCATAGAATCCGATGCTGTTATCGCTGATACGGCGTACGGGTGTGTATCGGTGTATTAAATTATTGTCACGATATATATATACCCCATATATGTTGCCGTAGTATTGTGAGTCAGCTGTATCAATAGCACCTATTTTGCATGTGGCTGTCTGCGTATAGTCAACATAGTTATAATCATGAATTTTTTTGCCATTTATTATCAGACCACCTGCCCCAATAGATGCATCGTATATTTGATTGGTATTTAGTTGTGTTCGGTTAATTTGTCCCCCGTATCTGAAAAATTGGCTGTATAGTTGAAAAGAAGTGTTGTTCGCCCCTTGTCCGGCATGGTGTCCGGCGATACTCATCATGGTTGTGCTTAACGGATAAAAAACAGCACGCAGAGTGTCGCTGCCAGTCAAATAAACATTTGTGTCAAATGCAGTGTTGTGGTTTTGTATGGCTGTATCGCTATTATTTTGGTTATCAAAATGAACGTATTCCAATATTGCGTATTTATCGCTGGGTGCGGGGTAATATCCGCCACGACATGCAATGCGGCATTGTGATATGTCTGTTTTGCCATCGGTTGTGTCAGCGTCAAATCCGGGTGGGCAATCCATGCATAGTTCGTGTTCAGCACTGTAATATGTTGCACCAATACACTGGTCGGCGTATGCGTGTGTGGTTGCGAATGCGCATATAACCATTGCAATAATGATAATATATTTGTTGTACATAAATCCCCCAATTATGCATATGCAAAAACCACCTATGCACGGTGGTTGGAGGTTCGTTACAATTTTGCTTAAATTGTGCTGTTTATTCGATATATTCACAGACCCTCCAACCACTTCTGATTGGAGATTTTTAACGTCGCGCCATGTATGGCGCTGACGAAGCAAAAGAGGTAACGACACCCCTGTATGATGCACTTCATACGTTGCTATTTTACATGAAAACAGTATTGTTTAGCAAGAGGGTTTTTATAAAAAATGCCCCGGTTAAGGGGCTGCTTTTTATTTTTTGTTATTCAGGTACCATTCGACGGTTTTTACAATTCCGGTATCGAATGTTTCATCTGCATGCCAGCCAAGTTCGGTTTCCAGTTTGGTGGCGTCAATTGCGTATCTGAAATCGTGCCCTGCCCGGTCGGCAACAAATGTAATCTGGTCTGCGTATGATTTACCGTCGGCTCTTGGGCATTTTTCATCCAAGATGGCGCATATTGTTTTTACAATTGTTATATTGTTGCGTTCGTTCCGTCCGCCGATGTTGTATGTTTCGCCGGCACGCCCCTTGTGAAATATTAAATCAATCGCCTTGGCATGGTCCAGAACATACAGCCAATCGCGCACGTTTGTACCCTGGCCATATATTGGTAATGGTTTGTTATTTAATGCCATGTCTATGATGTGTGGGATTAACTTTTCATTATGCTGTTTGGGACCATAATTGTTTGAACAATTCGATGTTGTTACATTCATGCCAAATGTATGGTGGTATGCGCGCACGATAAAGTCCGAACTGGCTTTGGAAGCGGAATATGGGCTGTTGGGTGCGTATGGGGTTGTTTCGGTAAACATACCGTCATTGCCCAGTGCACCATATACTTCGTCGGTTGAAATATGATGGAAACGGCAATCTTCGTATCCAGGTTTTACAGCACCCGGTCCCGTCATCCAATGCCAGCGTGCAACATCAATCAGTGTAAATGTGCCATTTACATTCGTGTTGATAAAAGCGCCAGGGTTCTTGATTGAATTGTCAACGTGGCTTTCTGCGGCAAAGTGCACGACACCGCGGATGTCATATTCACGGAACAGTTTTTCAATCAATTCACGGTCACATATATCACCACGGACAAAAGTATAATTTGGCATATCATTGCATTCACGCAGATTATCCAGATTGCCCGCATATGTTAACAAATCCAGATTGATGATATGATATTCCGGGTACTTGGCAGCGAAATATGGAACAAAGTTTGAACCGATAAATCCGGCGCCGCCGGTGACTAGAATTGTTTTAGACATTTGATAAGTGCCTCCCGCCAGTGTGGTATTGTTATGTTAAAATCGTGTTTAATTTTTTCTTTGCTTAAAACGCTGTATGCCGGACGCGTGGCGCGTGTCGGATATGCTGATGTTGGTATCGGATTGACATGACATTTTAATCCTGATAATTCCATAATCGCGCATGCAAAATCATACCAGGAACAAACCCCTTCGTTTGTAAAGTGATATATTTCGCGCATCCCATCATGCATTTGTGGCAGTATTGTCGCAATTGCTGCTGCCAGGTCTGATGCAGATGTCGGTGTGCCGATTTGGTCGCATACGACATTGATTGAATCCCGTTCTGCCCCGAGTTTTCGCATTGTTTTAACAAAATTGTTACCGTGTGGGGAATACAGCCATGCTGTGCGGATTACAACTGCCGCGCGCGCATTTTCCAGTACTGCGATTTCACCAGCACGCTTGGTGCGTCCATATACGGATACGGGGCATGTGTCATCGTCGGGCGCGTATGGCATGTGTGCTGCGCCATCAAATACATAGTCGGTTGATATATGCACAACACGTGCACCGGATTTTGCCAGGTTTTCTGGTCCCAATACATTTACGCGATGCGCGATGTCGGCATCATCTTCGGCGCGGTCAACAGCGGTATATGCTGCACAGTTTATAATTGTGTCGATATTATTGTCGGCGACAAATTTCTGAACAGCCGCGGCATCTGTGATATCCAATGTGTCTGCGTCTGTTAATATTGCATCTGGCAACAGGCGCGCCAGTTCGCGCCCCAGTTGTCCATTACATCCGGTTATCAGGTACATCTTTTAATCCTTTTGCAATTCGGTCTTTGTCTGATGTGATAATTTTATCTGCTGGTATGCGCCAGTCGATTCCGATTTCTGGGTCATCAAATCTGATACCAAATTCTGATGCCGGGCAATACAGGTTATCACATTTGTATGCGAATACAGCTGTATCACTTAGTACAGAAAATCCATGCAAGAATCCGCGTGGGATAAACAATTGACGTTGATTTTCATCGGACAGTTCAACTGCAACATGTTTGCCAAATGTCGGTGACCCCGGGCGAATATCAACCGCCACGTCCAGAACGCGACCATGCAATACGCGGACCAGTTTTGCCTGGGCGTGTTCGCCCAACTGGCAATGCAGACCACGTACGACGCCATATGATGATTTTGACTGGTTGTCCTGGACAAATTTGTTTGTGATGCCGTTTTTATGAAATTCGGCTTCGTTATAACTTTCGAAAAAGTATCCACGACTGTCGGTGAAAATACGTGGTTCGATAATTACAACGCCGTCAATGTCGGTTTTAATAAAGTTCATGTTTGTCTTCCCCTGCTACCTTGATTAAATAAGATTTATAATCACCATCTTTCAAACCAGATATAATGTTGTCCAGTTGGTCTTTGTTGATAAATCCACGACGATATGCGATTTCTTCGATGCATGCGATTTTTAATCCCTGGCGTTCTTCGATAATCTGAACAAAGTTCCCCGAATCCATCAGGCTTTTAGGTGTCCCTGCGTCCAGCCATGCATTACCACGACGCATTGGAACGACCGACATTCTGTGCTCGGACAGATATATGTTGTTCAAATCTGTAATTTCATATTCACCACGTGCAGATGGGGTTAATGTTTTTGCCTTGGCAACGACATCGGATGGATAGAAATACAATCCGACAGATGCAAAGTTAGACTTTGGATTCTTGGGCTTTTCTTCGATTGATATCGCGTTCAGGTTATCATCAAATTCGACGACACCAAAACGTTGTGGGTCGGATACATGATATGCAAATATGGTTGCGCGGGTGCCTTGGTTCTTTTCAACCTCTTGCTGGAACCAGCGGAATTGTTCACCCATATAAAATATATTGTCACCCAAAATCAGGCATACGTCATCGTCGCCAATAAAGTCTGCGCCGATTGTAAATGCCTGGGCGATGCCACGCGGTGCTTCTTGGACAGCATATTGGATATTCATCCCCAGATATGCCCCGTCGCCAAACAGACGTTGGATATTTGGTGTATCCTGTGGTGTTGATATTATCAATATATCACGAATATCAAACTGCATCAGTGTTGACAGTGGATAATAAATCATCGGCTTGTCATATACAGGTAACAATTGCTTGGATGTTGTTTTGGTCAGTGGATAAAGACGCGTACCGCTGCCCCCCGCTAGAATAATGCCTTTCATAATAGGATACCCCTTTGTATGTAATTATATACACAGATATTTTAGATAAAATTATTCATATAATGCAAGGAATGAATGAACTTTGTTTGTAATGTTTTTTTTGCTTGCACGTGGCGCGACTTGCTGATAAGATTTTAGCCAGCACGTGCAATATGCGCTGTCCGGGGATATGGCGGAATGGTAGACGCTGAGGACTTAAAATCCTTTGGTTATTGCAACCGTGTGGGTTCAAGTCCCACTATCCCCACCATCCGTAAATAAAATCACGTCGGGTGATTAGCTCAGTTGGTTAGAGCGCTTCGTTCACATCGAAGAGGTCGTTGGTTCGAGTCCAATCACATCCACCAGAAAAAATCCCCGCCATTTTGGCGGGGTGTTTTTTTATTGTTCTTTATCCCTGTAAAGCCTGGATAATACCAATCATGCCAGTTCCAGCAACGTCTTTGATGATTTTTCCGTCCGGGTTAAAATAATAGAAATTCATAAAAGTTGTTTTGAATGTTTTGCCGGTCGCAGGTATATCCATAAATTGACCATCATTTGTGCCGGTGCATTCCCATGTAACGGCAACCTTGTCATTTTCGGCAACGATGTCCTGCATTGTCCATTGTACATTTGAAAATGATTTGCGCAACCAGTGTACCAGTGACAGATATCCTGTCCCGCCGTATAAAGGTGTTGGCGATGCTGGGGTGAAAAATGGTGCATTGCTGTCAATCAATTCGGCTGCCATTTTTTCATCCGCAGTGTTAATCATAATTTGAAATTTTTTCATTGTTTCAATATTTCGTTGTGCATTATTCATAATCATCCCCATTGTATAAACGTGCGATAATTATATCAGATTAAAATATATTTGCAAAAATAACCGCCGCATGCAGCGGCGGATTATATAAGATTAACGCAGACCCTTGGCGCGGCAGCATGCAGACGCCGCACTGCGCCAGTCTGAATATTTCTTGTTCGGGGTACGCAGGTCGGTCCATGGTTGCCAGCCAGTGCAGTTCTTGTTTGTGCCAGTACCAGTGCATTTTGCATAACGACGCAGTGAACATGTTTGATTTGACACGCGACCGGTGTCCGTTGTGCATTTAACAACAACATTTTGATTCTTGGCATCGCCCTGTCCCAATTCCTTGGATGACATTACCTGATACGCAGATGCTGTGCCAATGCCCAGGCATACAATAAAAAATGCGGTTAATATTTTCTTCATAATAATACCCCTTTCCTGGTAGATGATGTTACTATTATAAGAAATTACCCATTGAAAAACAATGGGTAATTGTTCGTCATTATTCATTTGTCGTCCATGGCACGTCATTCATTATTAAATAATATAATTCTGCATCATCACTGCCGGGGTTACGTATTATTGGGCGGACGACATATATATCAACATCACATGAATTATCGTTTGTTTCGGATTGAACATCCAGCAAATCGCGATAGAATTTTTCAGCAAAATCCATTGCTTGCAGATATGCGGCATCGTCATCAGATGCACTGTATGTGTCACCCTGCCACAGTAACCACATACCGTGATTTACGACGTTGTCTTGACCATCGATATCGTCAGCAGACAGCAATAACAATGGTTTGAATTCAATACCACTGGTGTAATCGCCAGTGCTGGTTTCGGACCAGTCATACATGTCGCCGGCAAATTTTAGCGTGCCATACAGTAAACCGCCCTTTTCTTCCAGTCGTGCCAGTTTGCCAACATTTTTCATAGAAGATTGGAACAGCCAGTCACGCAGGCGTCCACCCTTCAGACTGACACGGGCATATTCAAGCTTTTGCCCACCACCAAAAATGGTTTTCAATCCGTTGATTGCCTTGGTAATTGTGCCGACTTTATATGTTTTTGACAGTGTTTCCAGGGTTTTGGTGACTTCTTCTGCAGATGTTTCGGCTTTCCCGATGTTGTCCAATGTATGCGCCTGTTTGGTCATGTCGGCGATTTTTGTCTGTTGGGCAATGTGTTCTGCAGAACCTGGGGTCATCTTTTTCAATTGTTCTGTTGCATGTGCCAGGTCTGTGTTCAATGCTGATTTTAATCTGGCTATTTCAGCAGCCTGTTTTGCTTCTGCTTTCATGGTTTGGTTTGCAACTTTGATGGTTTTTTGTGCAACTTTGTTTGCCTTGGAAATCTTGGCACCACCAGTATTGGCTGCCTTGAAAGATTTTAATGTACGTGCGATAACATTTCCGCGCTGTGCAGGCAGCTTTTTCAGTCGTAAAGCATGGCGATATTTTTGCAGGTCTGCAAATGCATTGGCAGCTTCTTGATACTGCTTTACATTTTTATCTGTTTTTTCCAGATTTTTCATGTCTTTGGCAAGTTTTTCCATTTCTTTGGCATCGTTTGGATCTGCTTTTAATACACCGTCTTCCAAAACTTGGTTCATTGATTGGCGTGCGGTTTTACTACTGTTTTCCAACAATTCGCGTGCTGTGGCATTATTTGGGTCCAATGCTAAATCATCCAATGCCTTGACACGTTGTGTCAGTTCATCAACCCGCGCCTTTTGTGCAACGTGATTTTTTGAACCTGGTTTCATTTTTGCCAATTGTTTTGTCGCGCGTTCCAGGTCTTTGTCCAATGCGGTTATTCTGGTACGTTTCAGATTTTTTGTCTTGGCAACCAGTTTTGCATATCGGTTCGACATTTTTATATAGTTGGCTACGGATTTTGTTTTTGCCAGCGCGCGCATTCCTGTTGCCAAATTATGCATTACACGTGCTGCGCGCGCTGCTTTTGTTACACCGGAAACTACTGCACCACCACCGAATGTTACGACGGTTATTACAACGTCCAGACCGATTTCCATATATGATATCCACTGCAGGTTTACGTCACCTGATACATAGTAGTCTTGTGATTTGTCTTGTGTTGTGCGAACCAGTGCGAGATTTATGTTTTCATTATCATCGGCTAATGCACTGCCGCTGGTGCATTGTTTGGATTGTGGCATCAGTGTGTCGATGTTATCTTCGATATATCGCAGTGATATTGTGTTGTTGTTTCCGTCGCCGACAAAGTTACGCAGTGTACCAGCCTGGGTTACAATAATGCCGTACCATGCAGGGTCTGTGTTGGTCCAAATGGTTGGGTCATTCAGGTCGCCTAAACGTGGGCTAGCTTCGCCCCCTGGCAGGGATGCTTTGTTTGCCATCTGCAGACGCTGTTTCAGAATCTTGGGTTGGGTTTCATAGTTGATAACAATTTCACGACCACCAGGGAAAGTGTATTTTATCGGTAAAAATTTTATATCATCCATTTCATCTGCATTTGCGATTTCTGGACATTCAATAACCGTTTTTAATGTATCGCCATGCGTAAATACAGCCTGTATCAATGTTTCAATATCTGATTCAGGGGTGTCTTCGGGAACGTCTGCGATTCTTTTTGCCAGGGCATCTGCAAATGCCTGGGTTGCGCATTCAGTTGCATCAGCGGTGCGGGTTAACAATTGTTCAGCTGGGATAATATCACTGTCTGATATTTCTGATGCATCCGTAACATGGATATCAGTTTCGCAATTTGCAGCATATATTGGTATAATTGCAAATAAAATAATCAGCAGTTTTTTCATGATATAGTCCCCTGTTGTATATCACAGGTTACAGCGTATCTGTACCCTGCGCCTTGGCGTTTTGTGAAGTTTCCGGTTTTGAAATCTCAATCGGTGCATACATATTATTTGTCTTTAAATCTTCGTATCCGTCCTGTTGGATTTGCATTTGTTCTGCAAATGGTAAATCTTGGTATGTCACAGGATATTGTGAATACGACAGCGAATTGTCATAATTGCTGGTCTGACTTTGCAGTTCTTTTAATTCTTGTTTGCGTTCCTGCATTTCCTGTGCCCATTCGGGTACCTGGGGCGCAAATGGATTCTTTATCTTGAATTCAGACGTATTTAAGCCAGGATTCGAAACCGTCCCACCCGTCGGAAATTTTACAGGGCTTGTCGGTACATGATTCTGGGCGGTCGTTTGATATTCGCTGAACGCGCTGTCAATATAGCCCATGCACTGCGTTGCCCAATTGTGACCAGGCAAGCGTGACAACTGTAACATTATGCTGGGACGAACATCACTTAATTGCATACCGATACAATTGCCATTGGTTGCACAAAATGATGCAATCAATGCATATACTGTGCGTTCACAGTCACCACTGTTTAAATCTGGTCCGTCAACATATACAGGTCTGGGGAATGTTTGATTGTATGGTCCGTTTGGATTCCAAAATGGATTTGAAGAATAATTCTGCACATTCTGTATCTGACCATATTGCGACAATGGCGCAACATGCGTCGCACCATTGGCATATGTTGCCAACAGCATAATTGCTGCGAAAATACTAAAAATACTGATGCGTCCCCCCAATAAACACTCCATATTACACGCAAATTATAGCAAAAACCATACTGTAATTAAAGACAAAAATCCACCAATCGCAAAGAATGGCGCAAATGGGATATATTTTTGATGACGGGCGGCGCCCCATATCATTCCTAAAATACATGAAATGATTAACGCGATTGATAATCCCGTCGCGCCCAGCCAAATACCGCCAGTGCCAATCAATTTTATATCCCCCAGCCCGATTGGTGGAATATCGGTTTTGTGGTGTTCTTTGTTACGGCTGATGCGTTCGTATGCAAATCCGATTATCGCAGACAGACCAAATCCAAATGCTGCCCCCAGGGCGGCTTCTTGGGGTGCTATAATCCATGGGAACCATGCTGTTATAATCAATCCGATGATAAGTAACGGAAACAGGTATATATCTGGGATAATTCTGCGTCGGCTGTCGGCGATTGTGATGCGAATGGTGCAAAATATTGCCAATAACAGCAAAACTATAAAAAAGATGTTATAAATCATATTTTTCCCCCTTGCCTTTCGAATCGGAACTATGCTACAATCTGATAATAATAAGTATAACAAGGATATGGTAACATGAGCAAGGGTTGGGATAACGCAACGTTAAAAAAATTGAAAGCCTTGACTGGCAAGGGATTATCAACCGCAGAAATTGGCAAGCGTTTGGGGCTGTCAAAGAATGCTGTTGTGGGTAAATTAAATCGTTTGGGCTGGAATTCCAAGGCAACCGGTGCCACCGCAGAGACACCAAAGGCACCTGCCACAAAAAAGACAAAGACAGCAGAGCCAAAGAAAGCAGTCGCTGCGCCAAAGACAAAGAAAACCGCAGCAGCTAAGCCTGCAAAGAAAACCACAGCCAAAGCGGCGCCTGCAAAGAAAACCACAGCATCCAAGGCAACAGCATCCAAAACAGCACCAAAGAAAGCGGCGCCAAAGGAAGCTGCTGCACCAAAAGCAACATCTGATAAAAAATCATTGAACAAGAATCTGGCTATGCATCAGCGTATTATCCAGCATTCTTTGGAAATGGCGAACTTGAAACCGAATCAGTGCCGTTGGCCAATCGGTGATCCTGATTCAGAACATTTCCATTTCTGTGGTGAAACCGTGTTTGTTGGAAAACCATATTGCTATGAACATTGTAAGCAGGCATATCAGTTCACACCGCCAAAGAAAAAATAAATCTAAATACGGGGGATACGACATACATAATGTCAAGCGAGAAAGAATCTTTGTTACCAGCACCAATGAATAACAACGACAATTTGCCGGCTGTTATGTTGACATACGTTGATTATGATATCGATGGCAACACATTTCGTGCGTACTATGATAATGAACAAAATATGGTGTTCGTTGTTGATAGCACCCAAAATGAACGTAAGCCAAACGTTTTGTTAGTGTTACCAGCCAGTGGCGAACGTAAATGGGATGAAATCCTGGTTTCTGACTGGGGGGTGGATTTGGAAACTGTGCGCCCACGCAAGGATAATAAGTATCAGAAATTGGATGTTGAGTACGGCAATGTGGACGTGTATAAGCGTCTGGTGCATGACTATCAGGCTGGTGTGGGTCTGAATGGCGCAGTGATTGATTTAAATGTGTTTCGGGATAATGCAGTGCGCCGTAATGCGTTGGCACGATTGGATGCTGCCCAGGATGTTGCAGCGCATGCCCGTGAAACAATTGATAAAACAAATGAAACAATTACGGAATTAAACGTTCGTATAAAAGAATTACGTACCAAGTTATCCGTTCAGAAAAAGTCCATTGGCAAGGAACCAACAAAGCAATCGGCAGCCAAGATATTGCGTTCAGATTCACAGATAGAGGCAACAGGTGAAAAAATCGAACGTGCCCGTCGTCGTCTGGCAAATGCACGCCGTCGCTTGGTCATTGCCGAAGATGATATTACCGCAGCCCAAAATATATTGGATTTATTGGGTGCAGATACGGAATCTGATATTGCATCACATTCGGTTATGGTTGCACCAAAAATGGAAATGATGGTGTCGCAATCATCTGATGTGCCACAATTCAAAGAAATAATCACAGAACCAAAGGCAGAAAAAATGGCCGAAGAAGAAGTAAAACCACTGTTTGATAAAGATCCGGAAATATTGGATGAAGAAATTGCGTTTAAACCGATTGATTTCGGTGTGTCTGCTGTGACAACGCCTGCCAAGGAAGCGGAAGTTGACGTTGTCGCGGATGTGACCCCTGCCCCGTCGCCTTTGTCATTTGCACCACCACGTGCATCGGAATATGTTGAACCTGCGCCTGCGTCATATGGTGACTTTGCACCAATCCCAGATGTGCCAGCCGTATCAGACAGCCCTGTATTGGATTCTATGCGTCCAGTGGAACCTGTTGCACCACAGCCGGTCTATGATGTGCGCCCAGCACCAGCGGCAGATGAATTGGCGTTTGCACGTGCTGCGGCGGATGCACCAATTGTGCAGCAGCCATCGCCAGCATATGATAATTTATCAAGTGTGAATAATGCGTCTGCATCCAATGTCCCAGGATATAATAATTCGGCAAATGCGCCAATCCCAGGTGTTGCGGATGCCAGTGCGTCGTCTGGATTCCGTCCAGTATCGCCAATTCGTGGTGCAACGGTTGCGCCGGTCGCGACATCGCAGGGAAAATCAAAGTTAATGTATTATATTATGCTGGTTATATTGATTGCCTTGTCAATATTTACCCTGTGGATATATCAGCGCAGCACCAGTCAAAATATACCTGAATTAACCACTACAACAACTGTGGCAAAAACTGACAGTAATGTGTCTGAAACGCAGACCGCATCACCATTTATTGATACGGCTGCAGATAACAAGGTTGAGCCGGTTGTGCAGCCAGAACCAATCGCGGTTGATCCAGAACCTGTTGAAATTTCACCGGAACCCATTATCCCAGATGTGATAGATGTTGAACCTGTTACGGTCGAACCAGAACCGGAACCAGTGACTGTAGAGCCAGAGCCTGTTACAGTTGAACCAGAACCCGTTCAGCCAGATGTTACAGACGACACCTCTGTCAACACAGTTCAGGCACAATCGCCATTCTTGACCGCGCCGGTTGAACAGGCAGATGTGGAATCAATTGATATTAAATCAATTGTGAACAAGCCTATATACAATGTTTCACAACAGGACAAGATGTTTGTTGCTGCACCTGATTATGAAACAGATGCGCCGGTAAAACCTGCCCAGGATATGGGATATGACGATTATAATGATGCACCGGATATGGCGGTTTGTTCAGATGGTGCGTTACCAGATGCAAACGGATGTTGTGGTGGCGAAGTCTTTACAGACATGGAAGATGGCACATTCGCATGTTGCCAACCAATCCAGGGTGGTGAATGTTTTGCGCCATTGCGTTAAATTGCACTTGTAAATAAATACCCGTCGATATCGGCGGGATTTTTTTATTTTATATGCTGCGTTTGCGCATGACCGATAATATTGCATACCCCATCAGTAATAATACTATCGATGCCAATATCAGCCAAGATGTTGCTGCGTATTCTGCGAATGGTAATTGGACATTCATCCCATAGAATCCAACGACAATTGTTGGTGCAATCAGAATAATATTCCACATTGTCAAACGGTTAATGTATGTGTTGGAATCCATGTTAATGACGCTTTCAAATGTTTCCTTGATAGACTTCAACATTTTGCTGTAACTGGTTACAACCTCGGTCGCCTGGGCCAATTCAATTCTGGCGTCTTCGGCAACCTCTTGTGCGTCTTCTGACTTTACAAAGCCACGCATCTTTTCCAGTTTGTCCAGCACGGCAACATTGCCTTTTATGCCTGCCATATACAGGGTGTAACTGTTTTCAACCTCTAACAATGCCATCAATTCTTTCTTGCGGATGCGTTCCTGTAATACTTTTTTTGATTCCAATACGCGTTTGTTTAATTCTTTTAAGAAACGCAGGTATGATTCTGCAATATAATATATGATGTTTAATATGAATTCTTCGCGGGTTGTCTTTTCATCCTTTTTAATTTTGTCCAGGATGTCGCAGCGCTTGCGACATACGGTTATAACCCGGTTCGATGAATAAATAATAGACAATGGTTCTGTGTGCCACAGGGTATCTGTTTCACGGTTGATAATTGGGAAACGTACGATTATAACCTTGTAATCGTCTTCGACTTCTAAACGCGGCTGTTCGTCTGGGTCCAGAATGTCTGATATAGTATCTTGGTCGATTTTATAGTTGGTTTGCAGATTATCAAAGTCATCGTGATCTGGATTCGCGATATTTATCCAAGAGAATGCTTTCAGTTTTTCTGTTGCGAACATAATCATTCTCCTTTGGTTGGATGCGTTATATATAGGTCAGTTATAACATAAAAAATGAAAAAATCAAATCCATTAGGAACAAAAATACCTGGGGCGCAATATGGATGTGTGATATACTGATATGTGTTAAAACATACAAGGGTATAATTATGAAATATCAGAAAATAAATACATTTACCATTGCGCATTATATATTGCTGTTTTTTGTTGTTGTATTTTGTATCGGGATTGTTGCGTGGACATTGACCCGGTCTGGTAAATCAGTCGCAGCGGGGATGGATAATGACAATGTTATTCGTGTCGCGCAAAATGTCAGTCCATGCGCCCAAAACATTACCAACCAGGTATCTCAAATTTGGGCGTATAATCCAGAATTAGTACCATCAGAATATCTGGATATGGCAAATAAGTATGTAAACAGTCGTATTACGGAACGCACCCGTGGCGAATGTAATAATGTTAAATTTACATGTCGTGCGGGGGATATTCGTCGTGACTGTGATCCGTGTGCATTGGGTACGGCACGTCAAATGGCAATGGAACGTCAGATTGCAGATATGACCGCGCAGCATTGCAAATAAGTATTGTTTTTTTGAATAGTTTCCGTTATATTATGAGGCGTTGTCGGGGTGTAGCTCAGCCTGGTAGAGTACTTGCATGGGGTGCAAGGGGTCGCAGGTTCGAATCCTGTCACCCCGACCATCCGTCTTTGCTAGCGCAAAGCCGCGATTAGCGGGGTGAAGCGTGCAAAGCGGATGTCGCGGATTTTGCAAAGCAAAAGACGGACTATAAAATGTTTTATGTTTATATATTAGAAAGCCAATCTGTACCAAATACTTTTTACACTGGGTATACTACTGATTTAAAACAGAGGTTATCTCAACATAACTCAGGGCAATCCTTACATACACGGAAATTTATTCCGTGGAAATTGAAAAATTATGTTGCGTTTACAGATGAACACAAAGCGCGTGCGTTTGAAGAATACTTAAAAACACATTCTGGTCGAATTTTTTGTAAGAAACATTTTTGATGTTATCCATATT
>CAMWQN010000011.1 GCA_947176385.1 uncultured Rickettsiales bacterium | reverse complement strand
ATCGTTACTAATCGTTGTCACATTTGGTAATGATATTTGTTTTAATTGTTTGTTGTGGTGCAAGAAACAGGCACCAATCGTTGCTACATTTGGCAGGGATATTTGTTGCAGTTGTTTGTTGGCGTACAAGGAACCATCACCAATCGTTGTCACATTTGGTAATGATATTTGTTTTAATTGTTCGTTCCAGTGCAAGAAACCGTTACCAATAGTAGTTGCATTTGGCAGAGATATTTGTTGCAGTTGTTCGTTTGCGTACAAGAAATCGTCACCAATCGTTGTCACATTTGGTAATGATATTTGTTTTAATTGTTTGTTGCAGTGCAAGAAATCGTCACCAATCGTTGTCACATTTGGTAATGATATTTGGTCTAGCATATTGTTGCAAAACAAGAAACGGGTACTAACTGTTTTTACGTTTGGCAGAAATATTGTATGTAAGATTTGGTTATGATATGCAAAATTATGCCCAATCTCTGTTACGTTTGGTAATGATAGTTCTTGCATATCGGTATTCTGACTCAATGCAAAATTGCCAATTGTAACTGCTTCGGGCAGGGATAATTTTTGCAAGTTTTCGTTATGGTTCAAAAATCTATTGCCAATAGTTTTCACATTTGGCAGATTAATTTGCTGTATTGATTTGTTTAGGGCTAAGAACTCTGGTGGAATATCCGTAATGCCCGGCAGATTCAATGTGACAATTTGATTATTTCCCAGTTCGATGATTTTTTCACCATCTACTGTTATTGTTTGATTTGGGGCTTTACCGGATACAGTAACCTTTTTACCCTGGACAAAATTATTGAATACTTGGACAAAGCCATCTGTTGTCCCTGATGGATTCAACAGTTTCTTTTGCTTGTTATCCCAGATAAAATAATCCATTTGAATCTGATTATTTTTATCAATATCTATGATTTCCCCGTCCTTGGCATAGAATCCGTCGCCAAAATAGCAATTATTAACTTCGAAATTTGTTTTTAATAACTGCTTGTTATACAATATAAATCCATTCGGAACAGTGATACCGGTTGATTGCCAATCAACATCAAAGTATGCTTTTAACGCACCCGACAATCCGGCAATAATTTCATCCGGATTACTGTGAAATGTCTGGTCTGGATTATCAACAGTGTGATTGTATCTGTTTTTGATTGAAATAAATCCACCTTTCTTGCGAATTTGGATTGATATTACACTGGTGCCATATTCATCCTGGCGTTCTGGATTTTTGGATGGCTTTATTGTATATGGGTCACGCCAGACTTCGTGTTTGATGGCATGAATCATATAATTGTTTTCATATCGATGTTCATCGCGGAAAGTGCATAACTCTTCATTATGTCGAAAGAAATGCTGTATGGAATTTTGTTCATCCAGGTTATGTACTTCGAACGCATGATATCCAGCCTGGTCCAATAATTGAAATGGATCAGCGTTTGTTGGGTTATTTTGTTCTTTGAATTCTTTCAGCGACCACAGATATGGGAATAGTTTTTCAGCGTCTTCTGCGCTGTGTCCAGCGTACTTTACGATATGTGCAATATCTGGAATATCCTGCAGTCCCTTGCCGCGCAAGACACGTGCAAATCCTTCGCCATTTTGTTTTTTGATAATCTCATATATCGACTTTGCCATTGTGTGGTCCTATATATTATTTAAATATTATTTTCACCATGTGTGTGATATGTTATTTTTACTATGTCATAGATTTTTTTTATCGCATGCTTAAAACGCTGTGCGATATTGCGGCGTTCTGGTATCACGTCTGTGATTGGGGTATTTATGGCTGGTTTCGTATCGCGAATGGTCCAGTCATATATAATTTTTTCCAATCGTGGTAAATTCAAAATAACATGATTATTATCTGACAGGAATCCTTCTGGTAACAGTGTCAGCCCAGGCAAACTTAATTGTTTTAATTTCTTGTTATGTGCCAAGAATGAAACGTCTATATCTTCCAGATTTGGCAGGTTTGCATGCTGAATATCTGTATTCATATACAAAAAACGTTCATCGACAGATTTCAGTGACGGTAAATCAATTTCAGTTAATGCTGTGTTGTCTGCCAAGAAATTATACCCGACCGCTTCTAATTGTGGTGCATACAGATTCTGGATTTTTTCATTACATGCCAAGAATGCAGATTCTGCCCTGGTCAAATTTGGTAAATTCAATTCATGTAAATTTAAATTATTTTGCAAGAAGGAATGCCCAATATATTTCAGGCTTGGTGCGTTTAATTGCTGTAATACACAATTATATACCAGACATGCATCGCCAAGTATTTTTAATTTTGGCGCATTCAGTTCCAGCAATTCTTGATTGTTCTTTAAGAAATTATCGTGGATTTTTGTGATATTACCAAAATTTATGTGTCGCAGGTGTTGGTTTTCCAACAGAAAATTAGATTGAATTATTTCAGCCGCCGGCAGATCTAATTCGGTCAATGCCTGATTATTTGGCAAAAAGTTTTGACCAATATTTTTCAATCGCGGCAAATATACGTAATCAATTATGCTGTTCTTTGATAAAAAACAGTTCCATGTATCAATCAGGCTTGGCAGAACCAGATGTTTTAATGCGACATTATTTGCCAGAAAATTATTACCGGCATGCGCCAGGTCTGGCATATTCAATTCTTGAATTGTCCGATTGCGTCGCAGGAAAAGATTAACATCAGTTACACCTGGCATATTCAGTGTAACAATCTGGTTGTTTGCCAGTTCAATAAATTTTTCTCCATCAACCAGTATGGTTTGATGTGGTGCTTTGCCGGATATAGTAACCTTTTTTCCGTTGGTATGTTCATTGAATGTCTGGATAAATCCGTCAAGTGTTCCTGATGGATTCAATAACTTCTTTTGCTGATTATCCCATATAAAATAATCCAGTTGCACCTGATTGTTTTTATCGATATCAAAAACGCGTCCATTTTGTGCATAGAACCCATCGCCAAAATAACAGTTTTCAATTTCAAAATTTATTTTTAATATCTGATTGTTATACAATACAAATCCATCAGGAACTGTAACACCGGTTGATTTCCAATCAACATCAAAGTATGCCTTTAATGCAGCCGACAATCCTGCGATAATTTCATCCGGATTACTGTGAAATGTCTGGTCTGGATTTGCAACAGTGTGGTTGTATCTGTTTTTGATTGAAATAAAATTGCCGTCTTTGTGGATTTGAATTGAAATAACACTGGTGCCATATTCATCCTGACGTTCCGGATTTTTGGATGGCTTTATCGCACGTGGGTTGTGCCATACTTCATGTTTGATGGCATGAATCATATAATTGTTTTGATATCGATGTTCGTCACGAAACGTGCATAATTCTTCATCTTTGCGAAAGAAACGTTTAATAGAATTTTGTTCATCCAGGTTATGTACCTCGAATGCGTGATATCCAGCTTGGTCCAGTAATTTAAATGGGTCGGCAGTTTCGTCGCCATGGGTTTCTTCAAATATTTTTAATGACCACAGGTATGGGAATATCTGTTCAGCGCTTGCTGCATCGTGTCCGGCATATTTCACAATATTGGCAATATCTGGAATATCCAGTAAATTTTTGTCGCGCAGGACGCGTGCAAATCCTTCGCCATTTTGTTTTTTTATAGTATCATATACAGACTTTGCCATGACAGTATTCCTTCTCATGACATATTATACCATATTTATTTTTTGTGTGGTGATTTTTATTCGCGCCAGGTAACAGATTCAAACATAGAATCAATTTTTGCGCGCAGGGCAGAATCTGCAAAAAATTGTTCGCGTTGTGCCGCTGTGGTTGCAACATCTGCGTTTTCAAAATGTGGGATATATTTTTGAATCGCGATTGTTTTGACCCTGCGTGTGGCGCAATCGTCCACAATTTCATTTAAATCTGCGATATCAATAAATCGTGGGTCGCAGGTAATGCGAACCTCAAAATCCTTACCAGTCGATTGCCAGAATATCAGGCTTTCAATCATTCTGTCATATGCAATATTATTACCGACCAATGATTGATATTTATTGCGTGTCGCCTTGTAATCCAGACCAATCCAGTCCACATATGGCGCTGCCAGTTTTAAATTTTCAGGATAAAAGCCGTTTGTATGTAATCCGATTTTGAACCCCAGTTCACGTACACGGCGCATATATTCGATTAAAGCGGGACCTTGCATTAACGCTTCGCCCCCAGAAAAAACGATGGCTTCTAATTTGCCGACACGCTGCGCGATCCAATCAAACACTTTGTCCGGGTCATAGTCACCATCACGCACATCCAGCAGATGGGGGTTGGAACAATATGCACATCGCAATGGGCAACCGACCAAGAATAATACTGCAGCCAATTTCCCAGGATAGTCAATTGTTGTAAATGAAACCAATCCCCCAATCTGAATGTCACGCATTTTATTACGCTGCCTTTTTCATCAGTTCACTGTGGCGTGCGCCGGTTGACAGGCTGTTTTCTTCAGTAAATGTTTTGCGTTCGCAGAATTCAGAATATTTACCGATGTTAAAATTAGAAACTGGACGAATGAAACCCATAGAGCGTGAAAAGCGTTCGCATGGTGTTCTTTCTAATGTTTCTGTGTTTGCCATAGTGTTCCTCCCTTTTGTTGTTTTTGGCGTTGCGTTGTTGTTTATTCGTTGTCATTCGAAGCCCGATTTGCTGCTGCAATTTCTGCATCGCATTTCGGACAGAATTCATAGTTCCCAGCCAGGTATCCGTGCTTTGGACAGATAGAGAATGTCGGTGTTAATGTCATGTATGGGATACGATAGTTTTCAAATATCGTACGTACAATCTTTTGTGCCGCATCCCCGCTGGATACAGGTTCGCCCATGTACAGGTGCAACATGGTGCCGCCTGTATATTTGCGTTGTAATTCTTCCTGGTGTTCCAGTGCGACGAATGGGTCGTCGGTAAAGTTCACAGGTAACTGGGTTGAATTTGTGTAGTATGGTGCATCTGGCGTGCCTGCTGTGATAATATCTGGGAAGTTCTTTTTATCCGTTTTTGCAAAACGGTATGAACAACCCTCGGCTGGTGTTGCTTCCAGATTGTACAGATTGCCTGTCTGTTCTTGGAAGTTTGCCAAATGTTCACGGATGAAATCCATTACATCCAATACCATCTTTTTTCCCATTGGTGTCGCGATGTTTTCACGGTCGTCTGTAAAGTTACGTACCATTTCATTTGCACCATTCACACCGATGGTTGAAAAGTGATGATTCCAGTCGCCCAAGTAACGTTTTGTAAATGGATACAGACCGCGTTCCATATTCTTGGAAATTATATTACGCTTGATTTCCAATTGGTCACGTCCCAGTTCCAGCAAGCGTTTCAATTCTGTGAACAATCCATCCCTGTCACCCTTGTGCAGATATCCCAGTCGTGCCAAATTGATTGTGAATACGCCGATGGAACCGGTCTTTTCCGCGGAACCAAACAGCCCACCACCGCGCTTTAACAATTCACGTACATCCAGACGCAGACGGCAGCACATTGAACGCACATCTGTTGGATTCAGGTCACTGTTCAAGAAATTCTGAAAATTTGGAATACCATATTTTGCAGCCAAATCAAATAAAGGCTTTACATTTGGATGATTCCATGGAAAATCCGGTGTGATGTTATATGTTGGAATTGGGAATGTAAATGGACGACCCTGGGCATCACCTTCGGTCATAACTTCGATAAACGCGCGGTTTATCATGTCCATTTCTGCCTGCAGGTCGCCATATGTAAAATCAACCATCTTTTTGCCGACAAACGGGCGTTGTTCACGCAAGTCTTTTGGACATGTCCAGTCGAATGTAAAGTTAATAAATGGTGTTTGTGTTCCCCAACGACATGGCACCGCACAGTTAAATACCAATGTTTGCATTGCGTTTTTAACGTCTGCATATGACATATTGTCGATTCTGACATATGGTGCCAAATAAGTATCCACAGACGAGAATGCCTGTGCCCCAGCAAATTCATTCTGCAATGTACCCAGGAAGTTTACCATGTGGGAAATTGCGGTTGCCATATGCTTTGCCGGTTCGCATTGCAGGTATCCTGGGACGCCGTTAAATCCTTCGTATAACAATTCACGCAAAGACCAACCTGCGCAGTATCCACACAGCCATCCCAAATCATGAATATGAACAGCTGCGCTTTTGTGTGCATCTGCCACAGCCTTTGGGTACAGGTTCAACCAATATTCAGCGGTGACGCGTTCAGATGTACGCAGAATCAAACCGCCGATTGAATAACCAATATTTGCATTTTCTTTGATACGCCAGTTTGAACCACCGACATAACCTTCGATAATATCAACTGCATCAACGCCGGAATTGCGGATTTCAGAACGTTTCTGGCGATATATGATATAACTTTCCGCTGTCTTATATGCCTTCATATCCATCAAAGTCTGGATAACAATATCTTGAATCGCTTCGACTGTTGGTGTTTTACCTGCATAATTTACATCCAGGCGCGTCAAAACACCCTGAACCACATGAATCAGTTGTTCATCAGATAATTCAGCGGTTACGGTGACAGCCTTTTTAATTGCCTCATAAATCTTCTTGGCATCAAATGGAACTGTTTCGCCGGAACGTTTTTGTACCGCGACCAATGACGTGGTAAATGTTGGAATGACTTGAATTTTTATTTCTTTTTGTGTTGTTGACATCTTGTATCCTTTATCGCCGAAAACACAATATATAGTGGCTGTTGTTTTAATTTAAACACAATATATAGTTTTTACGTTTGTCCCGCAATACATAAAAAATAAAAAAATTTTTATTTTTCGCTTTACTTTTAAAAAGGGCTAAATTCCGCATGGTTCACAACATGCCAGAATCGTCTGTAAACATACCAAAGGATTTTTTGTGTAAATAATTTGTATTTTTGAATGGATTTAATGATTCGTTTTTGGTCCTAAAATACAAAATATGGACACGATTTACCGAATCGATACATATATATTGACAAAATGCATGACTGGACAGGGGTACGATTTAGGTTGTATTTCCTATTATATAATCGGTATAATTCATTATGCCTGAACGCGGTTGTTTGGGTATTACACAAAACAAGAGTAAAACTATTATGATGAAAAACATATACGAAATGCTGCAGGACGTTTGTTTGCAGAACAAAGACCGTATTTTCTTTGTCAGACAAAATGAAACATATGCAGACTTGTTAAAGAAGGTGAAACAGCGTGCCGTTACATTGGCGCAACGTTTCGGTATTAAAAAGGGCGACACTGTTGCGATATTGTCGGGTAATACGCCGGACTTTATCCGTTCGTACTTTGCGATTACATCCCAGGGTGCAAAAGTGTTGATGTTGGATACTGGTCTGTCAACGACGGAACATCTGAATATGATGGCACGTACAGATTGCAAACTGGTCCTGGCACAGAAAAATCATTTTATTGATGGTGCGCCAACAACATTTGATATCGAAACCGTTGATGATACTGATGAAAACGACTTTGTCGCAGCAGACGCGTCGCGTGATGATATTGCAATGTTGTCATTTACATCTGGGTCAACCGGAAATCCTAAGGTTGTAGGACTGACACACAATAATATTTTATCACTGGGACAGGGGGCATTATTCTATTCACCTGTTATTAAGCCGGGATATACATTTTATGGTTTCTTGCCGTTATATCATATATATGGTGTTGTTATTAACATAATTGCGCCATTAGTATTGCGTGGGAAATTATTACTGCAACCGGTGTTAAATCCACGTGAATTCTTAAAGGATTTCCAGGAATATAAGCCAGAAGTCATCCCCGCTGTTCCACGTATTTGGGAAACATTTTATAAAAAGATTGTGGTCGCCGCCAAAGAAAAACATGTTTATACATTTATGCGTATAATCGTGTCACTGCGTCACGTGTTGCGTGCGATTGGGCTTGGGTTTATTGTTAACAAGGTAACCAAACCTGTTCATGACCTGTTTGGTGGCAATACCAAGGTTCTGGTTTCTGCCGGTGCAACATTAAAACCAACGATACGCCGTTTCTTTGAAAAATTGGATTTTGCGGTTGGTGACTGTTATGGATTGACAGAAACAACGGGACCCGCGAACTTTAACTTTGCATTTCGACTGGACGACGGCAAAATGTATTACGCAGGACCATTACAGGGCAATGAAATCCAGATTCATAATCCTGATAAAAACGGGATTGGTGAAATTTGGATGCGTGGCAATATGGTTATGCCGGGATACATTGATAATGATGCAGCAAATATTGACGCGTTCCAAGATGGCTGGTTCAAAACAGGTGACTTGGGCAAACTGGACCGCAAGGGGCGCCTGATTGTCAAGGGACGCAAAAAGCAGGTTATCGTTCTGGACAGCGGTAAAAACGTATATCCAGATGAATTGGCAGACCTGTATTTGCAGAACGATGAAATCTTGGAAGCCGCCGTATTCGAATACGTTATCAATGACAAAGTCGTTCCATACGCGGTATTCCAGGTCACACCTGGCACAACAATTGCGCGTGTCGCAGCATTGGTCAAGGCATCTAATTTAACCATTGCACCATATAAATGGGTAAAACATTTTGCAATAACAGAAAATGAATTGCCCCAAACATCTGCACGCAAGGTAAAGTTATTTGCAGTCAAAGAAATGCTGGATAACGGCGCATTTGTTCGCGCAGAACAGTAACAGATTAGGTATACATCCCCAATATTTTGGGGATGTATATTGACAAAATGTCGTTTGTGCGCTATATATAGTGCAAGAAGAACAGGGGAATGCCATGGCATCACGTACACCGCTAGATAAACGAATAATATCTGTTTTGAAATACGATGTATCGCGCCCTTATTTTGGTGAATTTACTTTTTCTGATTTATATAATGCCCAGGGAACTATGCGTCGCAGTGAATACTATGATGAAAATGGATCACGCGATATGCGCGTTTATGTTGGCAAAATCAACGGCGATGTTATATGTGGGGCATTGTGGCGGTTGATGGAATATAACCCCAGGCGATTTGTTTCAAATCCATTTTGGTATAATGGCAAAATGAATATTTACAGATTTGCTGCAGATATTACATTGCCCGCGGATGTGGCAACCGCTAATGTTATTGCCGGGGTGCGTGGCAAATTACGTGAATATTTAATTGCCAATTCCACCCCAAACGGTCAATGGCGTGATGAAATTGAAACGGAAAATGGATTTGTTTATACCGTATTAAATGATGGACGCACGGGACCCATGTATAAAAAATTGTGCTTGTTGCGTGACGCGATAAAGATTGTAACATCACAAAACTGTGCCGATTTCGCAGCAAAGCGTAAGCCATATCGTGAATTTATTATCAAGGCGGTTGAACGTTTGCATCCAAAAATGTTTGTACAACAACCGCAACCTGCACCTGTGGCAGCACCTGTATCCGCACCTGTGACGACTGTCAGTAATTATGATGATGAATACTATCGTGACATGGATAGAATATATGACCAGATGGACCAACTGCAAATCATACTGGACAACAAAAGCAGTGTGTCACCTGAATTATATGAACAGGCATTTGAAGACATGGATAAATTGATGTATGAATTGCGTGAATTCCGCAGCGTTCATACTTTATAAGCAGATTGTTATAAAATATATTATTATTTGCATACCGCGATAAATGGCGGTTTTGATTTTTCCATATCAATTTGTTTTTCGCCACAATCCAGGCAATTAAAACGTCTGTTTTGTGCGTGTCCTTTGTCTAATGGAATCGCCAGATTTTTTATCGCAGATACATTTTCGCCGTATGAATAAGACGGAAATCCAAAATACATTGCGCGTGACGCACCACTGCATTCCGCGGCGCGTCCGGGATAACATGCCGGGGTATTTACCTTGGTTTCATCTGGGACACATACTGATACGCATGTGTCGGCATCTGTCACCAGTTTTTCACAATCTGTGCATGATATCGGTGGCACGCGCAGTGTTGTGCCCGGGCGACCATATATTGCGCCACCTGTGATGTGGGCACATTTTTTTACCGCGTCCGCAGCAGCAGGGTCAGACACACATTCCCATTCCAGGGTTTCATAATTCAGGCGTGCAGTCATGTTGCCTGGACACGTATTTTCTGAAAATGGATTTATGCACTCCCAGACTTCGTCTACGATAACGGCTGTCTGGTTGGACGCACACAATGGCTTGCGTGATTCATCCGGCACACATTCCAATGATTCTGAATCCCATATCATATCGCCACCACAATCGATTTTGTTGTTAATCCCGACACATTGCCAACGTCCAAAGCGATATGTTTTTGCTGTCCCCACAGGGCATACGACATCCGGTGCAATTTGCGCTGTGTATTCCGTACCTGTATCTGGGATTTCATATTGGGTCATATATATCAATTGCCCATCTGTTAGTTCCAGTTTGTCGATGATGGACTTTGGAACACTGCGTTTGTTACTGGTACCACCTGATACGATTTTATTTTGCTGAAATATGCCAAATGTTCCAGCATCAGCATAGTGCTGTTCTAATATTTCCATCATGTCATTATATTGCGCATTGTCCAGCGGTGCGGTTGCCGTCAGAATAAAACTGTATGTTGGTTTTTGACGACCGCGTGGCGCACAATCTGTGACAGACATATTTGTATTCAGACATATAAACTGGCTGCTGATACCATTTTGATTAACACATATATCAGAAAATTCTGTGTTTCGTATTTTTGCATTATGAACAGCGGTTGCGCATTCGGCGACCCCACGCAGGTCGGCATATCGAACCGCCTGTTCGGTGGTTTGTTCCGTATTACGGACACTGGGGGCAGATATCATGTAATAACCCATCATGAATACGGCTAATAATATCATGATAAAAATATTCATCATTCCCCCTTGCGATTTATTAAAAGTCTAGGTAATATAACCATAAAATGCAACATTAAAAAAAGAAAGTGCATATGAAAAAAATCATTTTATTATTTGCGCTGGTAATATGCGGATGTGGATTCCGTCCTATGTTTTCGGGACAAAGTACAGATATATACGTCCCCCCAATCAGTGGAATTAACGGGATAGAGTTACGTAATCGCCTGAATGCACAGTTCGGTGGTCAGCATGATGCAACCGCCCCATATACATTAACGGTAACATTGAGTGCGCCTGCGACACAGTACAAGGCACTGGAAACAACGGGTGATGCCACATGGCAGGAAATCAGTTTAAAGGCGACATATACATTGACACGGGGGGACGAAAAAATCGCATCTGGGACTGAAACTGCATCTGAATCATATACTTTTGTGCGATATCTGGTTGCATCAAACGCGTCATATAATAATGCCGTCCAGAATATAATCCAAGTACTGGCAACAAAAATCAGCGCCCGCGCCATTGCCGAGGTTTCACACGACACCACCACAACCAGCAAATAGAAATGTTATGAAGTGGAAAGAAGCAGATTTTAAAAATTCTATTACGACCATACCAGCATTGCTGATTTATGGTCCTGATGCTGGTCAGGTTGATGAATTTTGCGACAGCGCAATTGAAAAACTGGAAATTGAAAAAGATAACTTGTTTGCGCTGGATGCCGATGATTTAAAAGAACGCCAGGATGCATTATTTGCAGAAAGTTGCACCCCATCAATGTTTGGCGGTCGCAAAATGGTTATTATATCCAATGCAGGCGATGGGGATGCCAAACAGATATCTGATTTGGTAACGCACCCTGGATTATGTGCGACTGTGATTGTATGCGCGGGTGAATTGCGTGCTGGTGGTGGTTTGCGTGCATTGTTTGAAAATGATGCCAAAATGGCGGCGCTGCCATGTTATACTGATGATGCGCGTTCACTTGCAAACCTGATACGCCAGGAATTATCTGCCGCTGCTGGAATTGAACAAATTACCCCTGATGCTATGTCTTATATGACAACGCATCTGGGCGGTGATCGTGGTATTACACGTGGTTTTTTGGCAAAGATTGCACTGTATGTCGATGATAAAAAAATTGTCGAATTGGATGATGTTGAAAAATGTTTGCCGGATACAGGCGCAGCGGATGCAGATGATTTCTTGTATTCGTTAACTGCCGGGTATATTCAGCAAACAATGATGGCATTGGACAGGCTTCTGTATGCAAACGCAGACCCAAATATGTTGGTTCGTAAATTGAATAAACATTTCAAGACGTTATTGACCGCAGTTGTTGATGGGCACCTGCCACGCTTGTTTTGGAAGGTCGAAGAAAAATTCCATCGTGCCATGAAAATATGGTCAGAATCAGAAATCACTGCGGTATTGGTTCGGTTAAATGAGTTGGAACGCCAGTTACGTACAACCGGCATGCCGGGCGAGGTTTTATTACGTGACTTTGCATTGAAATTATCAATGCGTGCAGCAAAATTATCTACAAAAAGAAGGAATTAAAAACATGTTGGCATCTGTTTACGCACCCAAGGATTTTAAACGTCTGCGTGCATCTGGCGATTTAGTCGCACGGTGCTTTGATTTTATCACCCCACACGTCAAGGCTGGTATTTCCACAGGTGAAATCGACCGTATGGTTGCAGAATTTTTGCATGCAAATGGCGCACGGTCATCAGATTTAGGCTATATGGGGTATCCGAAAAGTATATGTACATCTGTCAATGATGTTATTGTTCACGGTATCCCCAGTGATGAAGTAATATTAAAAGATGGCGATATCGTAAATATTGACCTGACTGCGGAATACAAGGGATTCCATGGCGACGCATCACGTATGTTTATGATTGGCAATGTTGCCCCACGTGCGCGTGAATTAGTCCAAACATGCCAGGATGCATTGAATGCTGCGATATCAATATGTGCCCCAGGCGTACCATTGTCAGAAATTGGTAAAACAATCGAAGCCGTTGTAAAACCACATGGATTTTCAATATCGCGTGATTTTGTCGGACACGGTATCGGCAAGGTTATGCATGATGAACCCCAGATTTATCATTTTTATGATAAACGTTGGGACCGTGTAAAAATGGTACCGGGATTGGTATTTACAATTGAACCAATGATAAATACCGGACGCCCAGAATGCAAGATTGACGCCGATGGTTGGACCGCGCGCACTGTTGATGGCGGATTATCTGCCCAATGGGAACATACATTGGGTATAACCGAAGACGGGGTTACAATATTCACAGAACGTATGGTATAAGGCGGTACATGACTGCAAACAATGATGACAAATTATTTCGCCTGGGACACAGGGACAGATTGCGTCAGAAATTTCTGGATGGCAAACTGACCGATGCGGAATTGCTGGAATTATTGTTGGCAGATGTAATCCCACGACGTGATGTTCGTGTTCTGTCACGCAGTTTAATTCAACGTTTCGGCAGTGTGTCACAAGTATTTAGTGCACCAATTGATTCACTGGAACAAGTAAATGGCATTGGTCATAATACAGCGGTTCATTTAAAGTTAATAAATGAATTACTGGTACGTGGATACAAGACGCGTATGTTGGAACAGGTTGTATTTCGTGATGACCGGGTAATAAAGAATTATTGTCTGACATTGTTATCTGGTAAATCTGTCGAAGAAATGCATGTTTTGTATTTGGACAAAGAACTGCGCATGTTGCAGGATGAAACGCACAGCGTCGGCACAATTGATTGGGCACCAGTATTTAATCGTGAAATAATTAAAAAGGCATTAAATTTAAACGCGCGCAGTGTCGCGTTGTTGCATAATCATCCAGGTGGTGGTCTGTTTTCAACGGATGATGTAACTATGACAACAGATTTAGAAACCGCATTGAATGTGTTGAACATAGACCTGTATGATCATTACTTGGTATCTAATGGGGTACTGTATTCAATGTGTAATGAAAATTTGTTAATTAAAAAGCCCTGATACATCACATGTTTCTGTGATTGGTGCATGACTGATTTTCATTAAGCGGTTATTTGTCATTTGATAAATTGTGCGATATGCCATTGTTGGTGTCGCATATGTTTCACCAATATTGCGACCGATTATTTCAACTGTAAATACCGGGTCAAAATAGAAACGCAGTTTTTGGATTGCGCAATCTGCACTTTCGACTGTGTTGAAATTATCCGGGGTAATATTGACCCAGCCACTGCCGGATGCCAATTCGATTTTATATTCATTGGTAAAATGGCTGGTGCCATTTTCAATGTGGGTGCGGGTTATTCGGTCCAATACCCCGTCATTGTTCAGGTCATGGGTATATACGCGTATATTGGTTACGCCAACCCCAAAATCATCAGGCTCTGCTTGTTGTTCAGTGCTGGGACGGGTCAGTCCATCATCAAATTTATCAAAATCATCGCTTATATCGCGTCGCGGGGCAGTGTATGTTTTGTTGATTGCAACTGGTGAACCAACCCCAATGCTGGCATCCTGGGGGCGTGGTGATTTATGTGTTGTCATAATATATACCAAGATTCCAATGACCACAGTCAATGCTATGGTTACAATGGCGCGTGGAACATTTGTTGTGGAATCCTGCATAGTTTTTCCTTTGTTTAGTATGTGACAGTGCCAGGTGTCCATCCTTCAACCTGTTGGATTATATCGGCAACCTTGCGTATTTCTGTGTCGTTTAATGTGTTCAGGATGCGATTAACATCCAAGCCTGTTCTGCGTGAAATCGTATTTGCATATGCTACCGGGTCATTTCTGTCTGCCGCTGGTGCGTAACGTTTTATCGCATTTATTATCGACAGATTATTATATGATGGTGACCGCAGCAGACTGACAATCGCCTGGGCGCCAACATCCTTGGATGGGAATATGGCAAATTTGCGCCCACGTCCAATTGCACCATGTTCTGTGGCGAATCTGCTGTTGACGATATTTCCTGGATTGGTATGGCGCCATGCAGGTGTACCATTATTATGACGATATATTGTCCCATCAGGACGGGAATATTCAATTACACTTGTACTGATAGTACGGGCAGATATTGGTGCGTTGGAATTGAATGTTGTTGTAATATGTGGTTCGGTAACAACAGGGTTGCTGATATAGTCTATCTGGTCAGGATCATTAGATATATGTTCGGTGGTTTGATTGTTAGGTGTTGGTTGGTCAATTATACTTGGCTCGCCTGTTTGTGGGTCTATGTTGAAATTGAATTCTGGAACCTGAACGGGATTTAATTCTGATGGTGTGTCATCTGATGAGCGCATACCTGAATCAAAAATCTCGATACTTTCGAATAAATTATCATGTTGACTCAGTTGCGAATTACGTGCATCTAATATTTTTTGAACATCATTTATTGGTATTTGAATTATATGACATGTACGTGCCATTAAATCATCGCCATATATCAGATTAACAATTGGACCGGTTGCACTAAGCACACCAAACATAATCAACAGATTGCGAATATTTGTTGCAATATCGGTTTTTGCACCACGAATTTTGGATATTGCCCAGCCAAACAGTAAAATTACTGCAATCAGGCTGACAATAACCCAGGCATATTCCAAGAACGTTTCAAAATTACGCATTATGCATGACGGGTCTTCTATCAGCAAATGCGTTTGTGTTGCATTTACGCCTTTTACATTAAATCCTGCATTGGTCAGCAGTTGAACAATGGTTGTTACATCCATAACAGGCGTTCCATATGGTTACTTTTTTGATGCGGCATTTGTAAAGAATCCAGGAATTGCAAAATCTTCGTCGTTTGCAGCAATACCCGCCCATCCGAACAGGTCGCCCATCAGACCTGAATCATCACGGCGTGCCTTTTTAAATGGCAGTATGTTTTTTAATTTTCCGATTTTGCCCTGGTTTTCTGTTTTTGGTGCGGTTGCGATTTTGTCCTGATTTTCTGCGAATTCGGTTGCCAATTGTTCCAGTGTTGCATCGTCGTCATCTGACATACTAATTGGGTCCGTGGCAGTGTCTAAATCATCGTCAACCAAAGTATCCACAACTGCTGCGTGGTGTTCATGTTCAATGTCTTCGCGCAGTGGTGTCATGCTTTCCAGTAATTGTTCCAATGTTTGTTCTTGGGATTGTGCTGCAACCGGTGCATCATCTGTAATCATATCATCAATAGAAATTTCCTGAATATCATCAGCGACAATATCTGCAATATCTTCTGCGACCGACAGTTCATCTGACGCAGTGTCCATTTCTGCAATTGGTGTGGTGTCAATATCTGTGATAATTTCTGTTTCTTCTATTTCTGCAATGGTTTCCAAAACCGGGGGTTCAATAATTTCTGTATCAACTGGGGCAGGGGTGTCGTCGTCAGGTGTCACTTCTGGTTTTGATGTTAATACTGACAGGATTGATACAACTTTGCCCGTATCCTGTGTGGCAGGTGTTTCATCTGCAACTGGGGTAACAACTTCCTCTTCTACTTTCTTGACCGATTTTGGACGACCACGTGTTTTCTTTTGCGGGGCGGCAACCACAACAGGGGCTGGTTCCACTGTAACAGTATCATCTGCGATAATATCATTATCAATAACATCTGGTGTTTCGACAGGGGTGTCTGCGACAATTTGTTCGGGAATTTCTGGGGTTGGAATTTCAACATCTGGCATTGTGATTGCGGGTTTTACAGATACTGCTGGTGCTATGTCTGTACTTAATGCATCGGCTTTATCAACTGGGACGCCGAACAGTACAGTGTCTGGACCCAGTGCCAGTGCTGCGCGTACCTGGTCAAATGCTGCACGAATATCCTGCATATCAAAAATTTCGTTGCCAGAAATATATATGATTTTAGTCTTCATAGAAACCTTCCCCTGATTATCAAGGGCATTATACCACATTTTAGTGTTGAACGCATATAAAAAATATCTTAAAATATAGACATGGCAGACATAAAACATCAAATTTTTCAAGAACTGTCCGCATTGGAAGAAGCCGCCGCCCGTCTGCGGGCAACAGCCGTAAACGCGGGCAAGCAGACAGATTTAGAGGTCGCAATCCTGACCGAACAGGTTCGTACCCTGCGTGACAAGAATGCCCGTGCCAGCCAGTTAATTGATGAATCTGTATCAATATTAAAGAAATTGAAATGAGTGTTGTATCAATACCAATTGTTAACAAGAATTATCCAATGGGATGCGAGGACGGGCAGGAAGCCCGCCTGATTGAATTGGGACAGATGGTTGATGCCCGTGCCCGTGAAATATTGGATAAAATTGGACCATTGCCGGAAAGTTCATTATTGGCGACCTTGTGCATTGTCCTTGCGGACGAGGTTCGAAATCGTCCAACCGCTGCGGCATCGGATTCGGACCTGCGTGAAATATTGGCACGTATCCGTGAAATTAAATCAAAAATCAATCTTTAAAGAAATATAAAAAGGTGTCGTAATGACACCTTTTTTGATTCTTTTTATTATATTGTATGTGTCTTGCTGTGTTGCAGCATTACTGTCAATGGTGAACAGAAGGCGTTTTGTGCAATTGCCGGGATATGGTTTTGACGTATGCGTGGTATTTGGCTGTTAAAGTATTTATCACGTGCCATTTTTTGCAGCATGCTGGTTGGCATTTTTTCTAATTGGTCTGCCGAAACAGAAACTTTACCGGATAATATGTATTCAATTAACTGCTGACGTGGCAAAGATTCAATGCGTTTTAATTCCTGGGCGTATTTGGCACGTGCAATTTGTTGAATATTTGCTGCAAATATATTGTTTGTATCCCATGTATCAAATAAATATCCCAGTTTTTCACGGTTGTGTGCGGTATATACTGGGCGACCATTTCCATCTGGGATAAATTTGTTATTTTCAATACGCCCGCGTCCAACGTACATAATCATATGGAACTGTCTGGTATTACCAGGTGTGCGTGGAACGATTAACATTGAACCGGGCTCGATTGATTCAACAGAAAAATTTCTTTGTTCAAATTTTTGCATGTAACGCATTGCAGCCGCATCCGTCGTTGCATGGTTGCGGACCAGGTATGCATTCATCGCAGCCATATATGCTGAATCTGTTTCATACATTCTGCCTTCAAATATGCAGTTTTCATATCCGTTGGCATCAGAATATCGTTGGCGCATTTGTTTCTTGAATTCTGTGCATTGACGGCTGGCACAGACTGGGACGATTGTTAATGTATCACCCATCGCATCCAATGCGCGTTGCAACTGGGTGTATTGCCCATATACGCAATGCACACCAACAGGTGCGCCTGGCAATTCTTGGCGTACGGCGTTGGCGTATCCGCGTTTGCCAACAAATGGTGCCAATCTGGCTTGTGAATCCAGCATGTTGGTTTTATATTGGGCGCACAAATCTTCTGCTTTTAAATCCAGGTAGTTTTCGACGTTATACACATCATAGAAATGCACATCAACTTTTTCTGCCAGTGCCAACAAATCATTTGCGCGATTTGTATTTACGATTTTAGCGGTTATATCATTATTAGTTTGCGGTGCAGATATGAACTGGGCGTGTGCATTATTAACAGATGCTGCAAATGGAATGCCGGCAATTAAGTATGGAATAATACGTTTAAATTTCATTTCTATCACCTCTTCAATCTTTGTCGCCACATCTGATAATGATGGGACTTACTATCGGATTGGTTCGTTGTGACAGAATAATCTCAACGTACATTCAGGTGCGGGTATATCCCTGTATTGCACCCCGGCATGCCACCATGGCAGCCCGCCCCATATAGGGGAACCAAAAATATATTTCTGTTATTATCGTACCTTTTGTTGGTTCATTGTTGCCATTGCATACTGCGGGGCTGCGATTTCATGTTCGTGACCCACAACCCAGCCTTCCAGTTGGCGAATAGTTTTTGCAAATGTGTCCAGTTGTGCTTGGCTTAAATCACGCAACTTGGTATTTGCAGACAACCCTGTCAAACGTGTCATTTTACGTGTATATGTTTGCCATGTAGCCGGATCATATCGTTTTAATGCATTTTCAATTGTCAGATTTCGATAAGATTCTGTTTGCAACAATTTATACAATGCCTGCATTCCTGTTTCTTCATCTGGGAATACAGCAAATTTTCCTGCTTCGCCAATTGCGCCATTGTTTTTCGCAAAATCATAGTAACGCAGATTGCCAGGATTGTTATTGCGCCATGCACGTGTTCCATCGTTGCGGATAACACGTTTGCCATCATTATATACGTATATGACAGATTTTCCCTGCTGTTCAATCTGAACAGGCACAATTGGAACTATTGTTGGAACTGTATCAACTTCTGCAATATTCGCAGAATCTGGCATGGTTACGACTTTATCCTGTGGGGTATTTGTCTTGATGTCAGCCAGTTCTGTGCTGGCAGTATTTGGAAATAATGTTGTTGCGCCGATTAAATATGGCACTATCATTCTGTAATACATATTTTTACCTCTTTGCAATCAAACAAACATACGGGCAATAGCCTAATGTTTAATTTTTGTTCTTGTTCTATTTTTTGTTGATTGGTTCGTCGTGGTAAAAGAAATTACGACGTACATTCAGATACTTTCGAATAAAGCATCCCGGCTTGCTACATTTTTTATCAGCAGCCCGCCCCATACAGGGGAACCAAAATTACGCACTAATAATAATGACAAAAATAAAAATGTCAAGTATAAATTTGAAAAATTATAATTTTTATTGAAAAAACGGTATTTGTCGGCATCAAGGGGCTTGATTTTTTTCAGTTGTTATTTTTTTTCAAATGTTTTAAATTTCGGGTATCATGACAAAGCAAATAACAGAAAAAATCGATTTTCAACAACTGTCTGACGCGCTGTCAGAACGTTATTTATCTTATGCCGTCAGTACGATTGTATCGCGTGCGTTACCGGATGTTCGTGACGGGTTAAAGCCTGTGCATCGGCGTATTTTGTATTCTATGTTGCGCCAGAAATTGTCTCCAAACGCGGCGTTTCGCAAATGCGCAACGGTGGTTGGTGACGTGTTGGGGCATTATCACCCGCATGGTGATTCATCGGTTTATGATGCAATGGTGCGCTTGGCGCAGGATTTTTCGGTACGATATCCATTGATTGACGGTCAGGGTAACTTTGGAAATATCGACGGTGATCCCCAGGCTGCATACCGTTATACAGAATCCAAGATGACCGATGCAGCCATGTTAATTATGGAAGGGATTGACGAAGACAGTGTCGATATGATGCCGAACTTTGACGGCACAACCACCGAACCTGTTGTAATGCCTGGGGCGTTTCCAAATTTGCTGGCAAATGGTGGCATGGGTATTGCGGTTGGTATGGCAACAAATATTCCAACACACAATGTGGCAGAGGTTTGTGATGCCCTGACCCTGATGGTGGATAAACCGGATTCTACCACCGCCCAGATTATGAAGAAAATGGTTGGACCAGATTTCCCAACGGGTGGTGTATTGATTGACAGTTTTGACACGATTGTAAAGAACTATGACACGGGGCGCGGCGCATTCCGCATTCGTGCAAAATGGGAAATCGAAGAACTGGAACGTGGTGGCTGGCAGGTTGTTGTTACCGAAATACCGTATGGCGTTGTAAAGTCCAAAATGGTGGAACAAATCGGCAGTCTGATAGATGCAAAAAAATTGCCATTGGTTGATGATATTGTTGATGAATCAACGACCGATGTGCGTATTGTTATTACACCAAAGTCGCGCAATATCCCGGCGGATAAAATGATGGCGCATTTGTTCGCAATGACGGATTTGGAATACAGATTTAATATGAATTTCAACGTTATTGATTCAAACGGCGCGCCACGAGTAATGCCGATTGGTGATGTATTACGTGAATTTATCGCGCATCAAAAAAGTGTATTGTGCCGTCGCACAAATTGGCGCCTGAACAACATTGCACGTCGTTTGGAAATTTTGGGCGGTCTGTTGGTTGTATATCTGAATCTGGACCGTGTCATTGAAATCATCAGAAATGAAGATGACCCACGCGCTGTATTGATTGCAGAATTTCAGTTGACCGATGTTCAGGTAGAGGCGATATTAAACACCCGCCTGCGTTCACTGCGCAAACTGGAAGAAATGGAAATACGCCGCGAAGACGCCGCCTTGCGCGCGGAACAAAAACAGTTGCAGGAATTGTTGGGCAGTCCCGAGATGCAAAATGACCAGTTAAAGGCGTGGTTCGCAGATATTAAAAAGCGCTATGATAAAAAGACCACACTTGGTCGTCGTCGCACAACATGGGCGGAACAAACCGAAGATATTGTCGTTAATGCGGATGAATTTATTGAAAAAGAACCATTAACAATTATCTTGTCCAAGATGGGATGGATTCGCGCTGCCAAGGGTACATTGGACCTGACGAGTCTGGATGCCAAGTTCAAGGAAGGCGATGAATTATTAACCGCATTCCACGCTATGTCCACAGACAAGATTAATCTGTTCGCATCCGGCGGAAAAATGTTCACATTGTCTGCAAATGAATTGCCATCGGCACGTGGTTTTGGTGAATCTGTGCGTATGATGGCGGATATCGGTGCTGATGAAGAAATCGTGCGTGCATTTGTATTGGACACATCTGCAAAATATTTGTTGGTTGCGCGTCACGGTACAGGATTTATTGTCAGCGGGGAAAATTGCCTGGCGCAAACACGCACCGGTAAACAGGTTATGAACACCGACCCAAAGAATCTGGCGATTATGTGTGTGCCGGTCACCGGCGACAGTATCGCAATGTCGGGTTCAAACGACAAAATGCTGATATTTGCAACATCCGAAATCCCAGAAATGACCCGGGGCAAGGGCGTAATCCTGCAAAAATATAATGCAGAACGCACATATGTTTTGGATGTGATGTTCTTTGACGCGGCGGACGGATTTGGTTGGACAACCGGTCGTGGGGTCACAAAACTGGACGATTGGAAATTGTGCGGGGGCAAACGCGCATCCCAGGGGCGCACCGTTCCATTCGGTTTCCCCCGCAGTGGTAAATTTGGAAAATAAAAAAACAGGGACACAATTGTGTCCCGTTTTGTTTTGATTCGAATAATTTTTTTATTCATCAATTGCCATGATGAAAATCTTTAATTCATTTGCCAGTTTTATAACTGCATCTTTATCCACAACAAAGCATGTCTTGGTATTCACAACAATCCCGCGCAGGTGCGCCGCCGCGACAGCCCGCACTGTATCCACCCCAATTGCCGGAATATCAATACGCAGGTCCTGACCCGGTTTGGTCATTTTTGCAAAAACGCCGCTGCTGCGTTTATTGTTTTTGCGCATTGCGACAACGCGTTCCAACATCTTGGCGGTGCCTTCGGCGGCTTCGACTGCGATTACTTGTTTATCAACAACAACTGATGCACCAATGTCCGCTGCGCCGATTGTGTGCGATACATCAATCGCACGTTCAATGTCACGCGTGTCACGGGCAGTTGGTTTTGTCTTGGTTTGTATGCCTGCTGTTTCAAATGTTAATTCTGGTGCAATATCCTGGGCGGCAATAACCTGGAACCCACGTTTTTCAAGTATCTTATTTAATGTAACCGCCATTGAATCATACCCCCGTTGATGTTTCATAATACTGATTAAGGCAAACAGTGACCATAAATCAGGTCGAATATCAGACAAATTCGGATGTCCAATCGCACCGACAAATGTTAATTTGTGTATCCCGCGACGACGAAATTCGCGTACTGCGCGACCGCCACCCCCAAGTCTTATTACGATGTCTGGATTGAGTGCAGGGTCAACAAAGTTTTTCAGACCCACGACATATACATCCCAACCTGCGCGACGCAATGCGTCCCGTGTTAACCGCGGCAGGTCCAATGCACCTGCAACCAAAGCAATTTTTTTATCCGAATTGTGTTTCATAGGACTAATAGTACGAATAACAGTGCTTGAAATCAAGTTTCAAATTGTGCTAAGATTTTTTCGAAAGGAAGAATAACCATGAAATCAATGTCTTTTATTGGCGGATTGTGTGCGGTTCTGGCGATGCCTGTGGTGGCATCTGCTGCATACAGTAATCGCGATTTTCGCAGCGAAGTTTTAACAGGTTTGGACATCGTTAGCGCACGTGCAAATGTTGATGTTGTTGCAGATGTTGCGCCTGGTGCATTGGGCGCGGATGTATATCAATACGTTGGCGTTGTCGATGATTCTGATGTGCAATTGTTCATCCCAACAACAATGTATGTTCGTATGGGTGGCGGGGTGCCATTGGGCTTTGCGACTGACCAGGCAACGTTTGATAACAGTAAATATGATGCATCTGGCGGTTATACTGCGCAAATCGGATTGGGATGGAATCTGTCGTCTTATGTTCGCACGGAAATTGATTTCCAGACAACGACACTTTCGTTTTCTGATCTGAAAGATTTTTCTGCAAATTACAAAACCGCAGGTGCAATGTTGTATTTTGATTTTGCACGCCGTTATGTCCAGACGGGCGACATCACCCGTCGCAGAACATTTGTGCCATTCATGGGTGTCGGTGCCGGTATGGGATATTATGGATTCGAGGGTAACGCAGGCGCTGACGGATTTGTAATCGCGGCGCCACGTGCGGTGGCTGGATTTAATCTGATGCTGAACGACTTAATTGGCATTGATATTATGTATCAGTACCAGATGATGATTGGAAACGGATTCGGTTGGGATGTGCGTCGTGGTGGTTGTGACAACATCAGCAATATTATGGCGTCATTGCGTGTTAATTTCTGATATGGGGTATAAAAATGAAAACAAAGATATTATTTAGTCTGATTTGTGCAATTGTCGCAACATCTGCAAATGCTGCGATTCCATATCGTGTTCAGCAGGTTGGGTCGCCAGCGGTCGAAACACCAAATGGCTATGACGCAGAAGCATTTGCCCGTGATAAGCGTTTCTATGTCGGTGGTATGTATAACTTTTCAATGTGGGATAAATTTACAGATGATGAAAATACCCATGTCGCGGGTAAGAACACGTCGTCGTTCGAAGGTGTTGCCGGTATCCGTCTGTATGACATTTTCAGGATAGAGGCAAATTATATCCGCACAGACGCAAAGTATGACGCGTTTAAATTGACGGGTGATACCGCGATGGTAAATGCGATATTTGATGCGCGTATTGATAATATTTACAGATTATTCTATCGTCAGCGCCTGGTGCCATATGTTGGTGTTGGTGGTGGATTGTCATTTAATTCTGCGACAAATATCCATATTGATGATAAAATCGCACCTGTTGCGGCGGTCTTGGCGGGTATTGGTGTTGAAATGGGACCATACTTTACTGTTGATTTGGGATACAGATATTTTTATATGTTCAGCCCAAAGTTTGATGGTATAAAAGATTTAAATCCAACCGCGAATCAGTTTCGTGCTGGTGTTCGTGTGAACTTCTAAAATTACTATGAAAACATGTTCATTTTTTAATCGGTGTGGCGGCTGTAAATATGATTTTGCAGCCGCTGATTATCAAAGCAAAAAGGCTGGCGAATTACGTGGAATTGATACCACCGGTGACGCAGTCTGGATTGCGCCGGGCGCGCGTCGTCGGGCAGAGTTTTGTTTTGCAGGTACGCAATTTGGATTTTATGCCACGCGGTCCAAGGATATTGTGCCAATCACAAATTGTCCGAATTTAGTGGACGCAATAAATGCAGTACTGCCCCAGATTGCGTGTTTGCCGTGGACAGGTTCTGGTGCGTGTCTGGTTACATCGTGTGATAATGGGATTGATGTATGTGTGACGTCTGATGTGCCATATTTTTCGCCGGAATTTAAGAGTGCCGCAGAAAAATTACCCGTATTGCGTGTCACATGGAATGGACGTCCGGTTATGCAACGTGCCGTGCCACGCGTTTCATTTGATGGGGTGGCGGTCGATTATCCCGCCGGTGCATTTTTGCAACCAAGTATTCAGGGCGCAGACAGTCTTCGTCAAATGGTTGTTGATGCGGCTCGTGGCGCAAAACGCGTTGCAGATTTATTCTGTGGATTGGGCAATTTCACATTTGCATTGAATGCCGATGGTTTTGATATTGTGGGGACGGGCGCTAAGCGTGATTTGTTTAAAAATCCATTAACCCTGGGTATGTTACAACAATATGATTGTGTTGTTATGGACCCACCACGTGCGGGTGCGGATGCGCAATGCAAAATATTGGCAAAATCGGATGTGTCGCGCATTATATACGTATCATGCAATCCAAATACATTCCGTCGTGATGCGCAAATTTTGATGCGTGGTGGATATAAAATGCGGACTTTGATACCGGTTGATCAATTCGCGGGCAGTGCGCATTGGGAAATCTTTTCTGTGTTTGAAAAATAAGAACGAAGCAAAAAATGCGTCCCAATTGGGACGCAGAATTTTTATCAACATGCGCGTTATTAGTGAGGCATTTTTGCTTCTGTCATAACGACGTGTTTACGAACCTTTGGATCATACTTGCGCATTTTCATTTTGCCCTGAGTATTTTCAGATTTTGTGTTTTTTGTTGTAGTATAGAAGTAACCGGTTTCTTTGTTTTCCAGCTTGATAACTTCTTTTGAACCTTTCTTAGATGCCATTTTATGTACCTTTTATTATTCTGCGTTGGATTCTAGGCTAAAATTAACCATAAATCAAGTATTTTTTATTTTTGGTGCGGGCGGGGGGACTTGAACCCCCATGGGTTACCCCACTGGAACCTAAATCCAGCGCGTCTGCCAATTTCGCCACGCCCGCGAAACAAACTCGAACTTTCCTGCTTTCCGACGGTGGCGGCACTTCGTAGTCGCCACGCCCGCAGAATTGCGCACAATTTGTTGCCCGCGTTTTTTTTAATACACCGGATAGTTGCGTGGAAAACTGTCGCCGGGGCGTGCCAGTTCTGATTTTACGCCGCACGCAGTAACTGCCAGTGTCGCCACAAATAAAAATCCAAGTATAATTTTTTGCATATTTTGATTATAAATCGGCGTATATTCGCTGTCAATGTATTTAGGCTTTATTTAATAGGATTTTATGCTAGTATCTGTCACATGAAACCGAACACGCCGGATATTTTATTTAAAACGATGTATTTGTCACCCGTCGGTGAAATGATGCTGGCATCAGATGGCGAAAATATTATCGGGTTATGGATTATTGGTCAGAAATATTTTCCGTATGATTTGGTCGATAGTATGGGGTCCCGTGATGATTTGCCGGTTTTTGTTTTGGCGCGCGATTGGTTGAACCGTTATTTCGCAGGCGACAGACCCAATATATCAGAATTGCCATTGGCGCCACGTGGTGGTGCATTTCGCCAAATGGTATGGAAATATTTATGTGAAATTCCGTATGGCACTGTTTGTACATATGGCGATATCGCGCGTCGGGTTGCAGCGTCACGTGGTGCGCCCCATATGTCCGCCCAGGCTGTCGGTGGCGCGGTTGGTCACAATCCAATATCGATTATAATACCGTGTCATCGTGTTGTTGGGGCAGGGGGCAAGATAACAGGATACGCCGCCGGGCTATCTGCCAAGATAAAATTGTTAAAATTAGAAGGTGCGGATATTCCTGCACATTGATGGGCTGGGTTACTTTTGTGCCTGTTCGCCCAGGCGGAAAAATTCAGCCTCGGTCAAATTATACTTTTCCAGAATCTTTGAAATAGTCTGACTGGACAACCAGCGTGGTTTTCCATATTTATCAGTGCGTTTGCTGCGATTAAATGTTGTTGAATCCAGACCGCATTCTTTTGCCAATGCCGAGCATGATTTACCATATTTTTGTGCCAGGTTGTCAATTGCTGTCCATAAACTAGAATGTGTCATTTCTGTGCCACCCATCGTTTCATTTGTTTCAGGATTTGATTCATTGCAATACGTGGGAATTTTGGCACAACAGCGGATTTAAAGCCATTGGAAAGATTTCCTTTGATAAAAATCCTAGGTTTTATTGCGAAATGCAAATATATTTATTATAATGGCTAAAAAGGATAAAAAATGAAAATAACCTTACGACCGGCAACGCCAGCCGATGCACAAAGATGGCAAGAAATTTGTATCGCTGGCATAAATAATTTGTATCCGGAGTTTTTTGATGGCGATTATATGGATCTGCAAAGTGACACATTTGCCAGTAGGGTTCGTGGCATGGCACACAAAATTTCGACATTGGATAACAGTTGTTTTATTGTTGCAGAAGATGGCACTGGTAATATTGTTGGTATAGTTGGTGGTCGTATGCATAAAGCAAAAGATGGTACCAATAGTTTTAGTTTAAGACATTTGTATGTTGATTTGAAATATTTACGCAAAGGTATTGGTACAAAACTGATAATGGGGTTTGCGGATTGGGTGATCAAAAATGGCGGTAAAAAATTTACTGCTTGGTATTTTGCAGACGACAGGGTACGTGGTTTCTTTGACAGTCTGGGTGGTGTGCTGGTTAAAGAACTCGCAATTGATGAACTCAAAACATTGGTGTATGAATTAGATGTTTGTGCATTGCAGAAAAAATATTGTCCCAATATTATAAAACGTATTATTTCAAAGTGTAAAAATATTATACGAAAATAAAAGACAGGCTGTTATCAGCCTGTTTTTATTTAGTGTCGCATTTTTTTGTGCATCCCCAGGAATTGATATATCATCAATAAATACATTGATTATGATATTGTTATTTTATTTAAATGGGTATTCACCATTTGCCCACTTGCATGGATTGTAATCTGCAATGCCTGTAACGTATCTATCACAATGATCATAGTAGCTAGACATGATAAGTTTATAGTGAATAGAGAATTGTGCTTTGTTATTATTTTTTACATATTCATAAACAGTATTATCTACTGCTATCCCATTAAAAACACAGGCTAAACACTCACACATTTGTTGAATATAATTCTGATTTAATTGAATGCGACTGTTTTGCATATTATATTCACATTGACTAAAAAACTGTTTTTTTAATTTGTTTCTGATTTCTGGATGTTGTTTAGCTATTTGTTTCTTGTTTTTTTGTTCTTCTTTTTCTTTTTGCTCTGCCTCTTGCTTTCTTTTATTGGTTTGATAATCATCAAATACATATGCATTAATGACATGTATAGTTTTGGTATCAGAAATTCTCTTGTCGTCTTTGTCTGCAAAATATGAACCACTAAATCTACCTTGATTATTAGTATCATAAAGTTTGTTTGTTGTTACAGAATAATCTATAAAATCAGTAAATTCTGCTCTTGAATATGACGTTATATTATTCGCAATATTATTTGCAACACAAAGATAATCATCTTTATAAATATTATAATTTTGTAAATTATTATCTGTTATTTTGCCGCATTTATATGGAAAAGGTTCACTAGTCACACAGGAGGTTAAAAATAATGTTGCTAGTAATATAAAGGTTTTCATATTTAATCCTTTTTTTGTTTTAGAAAATGCTTTTATATATAAGTATACAATTTCATAACAAATAATTTTGAAGAAATTCTTAAATTTAGTGCTGTGATAAAATTCATTAAATATTTCACTTAGGTAATGTAAAAAGAAATAGTATAAAAAGGAGACCTATAATGATAATAGAGGTCAATATGTTATTGGAAAGTAGCGTATTATTTTCTGATATTTGTGGAACTGGTATTTTTTCAGCTAATTCTTTGGTGTATTTATATTCTTGTATTTGCTCTTCAGTGACACTCTGTTTTAATTGTTCATTTTCAGAATATAAATCATATCCGCTTAATGCACACCTGATAGAGGCTTGGGAACAAGCAATGATGTAGAATAATAGTTCTTTTCTTTTAACATAAATCTTTTTAGTTCTATTGCCACACTGTAAAATAAGAGCATCTATTGCAATAGGCTCACAAGCCGTTATGCTTTCTGGTTTAAACGAAAAACCATTCTCTGGCGCGATAAAAACAATTCGTTTATTAGTTATGACTAAATCGCCTTCAGTAAATTCACGAACCTTTTCTCTTACAGCCTTTCCTCTGCTTCCACCTGTACGGACATACAATCCCTTCGCTAGCCGAACTGAAGTCCCAACAGAATTTCCTTTATAACCCATGAACTTTTCTTTTTCTGTATACGTGGAAACACGTGCCGCATAAAGCATAAATTCATTTTTCTGCAGAAACAAACCAGCGTATTTAACTTCTGGGTATCCCATCTTTAGGTGAAGGGGTAATACGTCAGCATAAGGGTTAGTTTTATTGGCAATTGCGGCTCTGCTTAAATCGTCTTGTGATATTTGTATGTTTGTCATCAGGTTCTCCAAAAAATATACCGCCAATTAGGAAATTGACGGTCGGGGAGTTAGTAAATCATATAAGTCAATGACTCCGCTGTCTTCGGATACACCTATTGTATAACAAACGGCTCCCCGACTATTATAATCGGGGGAAACATAACGGTGTAAAACACAAAAATTATGCTATACACCGGACTTATATAGGCTTACTACAGCCCCGAACCCAATTCCAATTGGATTCAATGCTTATTATAGCCAACGAATAACGATAAATCAAAACAATATTTTTTGAGGTATGAGCAAAAATAGATTCGATATAATTTAAAATGCTAGACTGCTATCCTTTTTGTGTTTTAGTGACCAAATATTGGCAAAATGTATGCTTTCTGAAAACGGGTTTCGAACTGCCCGAATAGCCCGGATTTTCAATAAAAATACCGCCCAAATGGACGGTGAATCATCTTTGGCAGCCCCAACCAGATTCGAACTGGTGTTCTCGCCTTGAAAGGGCGGTGTCCTAGGCCTCTAGACGATGGGGCCAAAACTGCCACGATTTATGAATGTTTTTACTCATAAACGCTGGCAGATTATAACCGCCTTTTTTCACATTGTCAAGTTTTATTATTCAACAACTGTTTCTGTTTCTGCAACAGTTTCAACAACTGTGTCTGTGACCTGGGTAAATACCATTTCGGCACCATCGGCGTTTTTCAATGTCAACTGGTTACCTGACAGGTTATATTTTTCAACTGTTGCCATGAATTGGAAATATTCTTGTTCAACCTGCATAGCCTCGGTGGGACCCATCATCATAGTTGATGCGATGTTGCCAAATTTGATGTTGTCGCCATCTGCTGTGTATGGTGCGTTATACAGATTTACAACCTGACCATTTGCACGCATTTCGTTTTCATCAAATGACAGTGTGATTTCTGTTGTGCCCGATGTTGCAACAAAATTTGCGCCCTTTAATTTTTCTGGGTTCTGACTGTTGTTGCCGCATGCTGCCAATGCCAGTACAGAACAAACTGTTGCAATTACTTTCATATTCATGTGATTTCCCCTGTGGTTAGTGTTTTTTATCAATGTTCACAGTATACGAAAACCTGCGGCATATGTAAATACGAAAATGCCAGGAATAAAAGCGTGTAAAAATTTGCTTGCCAGGGTTAAGTGATTTTTATATGATAGCGATGATTACGGCGGATTCCGTAATTAAGGCGTCGAAACCTTTAATAAGAAGTGTCCGGAGAGGACAAAAAATATCTCCAGCCATAGGTTGGAGGGCGGTGAATACATTGAATAAGCCCGCTATTTTCTTCTTATTATAGTTTCGAACCTCCAACCACCAAGGGACGTTTTCGGTGGTTTGTTTATGGCAACCTGGGGCAGGGGATGAGGTTCAAGATACTTTTTTTATTATTATCAATTATGCCGTGCGCAACGCACGCAGCAACGGTTGTGAAATTTGGCGCCGTACTGTGTGATGCAGGTCAACATATGGCATCGGGGGAATGTACAGATATTGTACGGGATAAATGTCCATCTGGATATTATCAGACATTGATACATTCTGCGACATATGCATCACCGTCACGGGAATTAAAATCATGCATGAATTCGTATGATGACACGGTTATGTCTGATTTGTTTTATCCAATATATAATGGTGTATTGGTGTCGTTTGGTGCGACATTGTGTAATGCCGGGGAACAGTTTGCAGATGGCGCATGCCAACCCAAAAAACAGGGTCGATGTGAATCCGGTTTTTATCAGACTGCAATCAATGGGAACACATTTTCATCGCCATCGGCAGAACTGAATGAATGTATGAATTCATATCATCAATATACATTGCCAGAATTTATGAGTGCGATTTACAACGGTGTTTTGGTAAATTTTGGTGCCACGTTATGTGGTGCAGGGCAGTATTTGTCAGATGGCACATGTGTATCGCGTGACCGTGGCGAATGTCCGGAAAATTTTGTTGATATAACTGTGTCTGATACAACGATGGCGCCACGTGAAAATTCAGAATGTGCCGCTGGATATAAATCATTTTGGTTGGCTGCGAATTGCGCATCAAATCAGACCCAATTAAATATGTGCGCCACACTATGTGATGCTGGGTTGTTATACGCGGGGACTGGCACGTGCCAGGTTGGCTGTTCTGTAACCCCGGGGCGTATTGTCACATTAAAATCATTGGGCGGCATTGCATTGCCATTATATGCATCGCGTATTACCGCACCATCTGTGAATATTGAAACGTCAACGGGCGCTGTATGTTATGGCAGCCTGGCACCGGGGGCGGTGCGTGGTGCGATTAACGTAACCGTATCTGGTCAGGATTATCACATAACAGACTAATAAAACAAAAGAAAGGAAACGTATAATGATAAAGCATCTTGTATCAATCCCATTGGCATTGGCTGCGATATGTTCGGCAGCATATGGTGCGACCACATGTATTCATAACCAGACCCCAGTGTTTGTTATTAAAAAAAGTGTCACCCCAACATCTGTATCATCAAATGCTGCGAACATGACATTTGAATTGCGTTTTGACTATGATTTGATGCCGGGCGATTCAGCATCGAACAAGTTATCAGGTATGGCAACATGCAATGAAATTACAACAGATACATCTGGCGGTAACGCATCCCAGGGTTCTGCAAATACGCATCTGCGTGCGTCGAATGCAGACGTTGGAACGTATTGCTGGTGTCAATTGACAGGACCTGTGACGTCATGGTGGGTATATAACAAGAAGTACAGTGATGACGACGCGTGTGCGTCTGGATGCGCATCTGATTGTGCAAATGCGATAAAGAATAATACAAATAATTTTCTGACAAATGGCATATATCGGGCGATATGGTAAACCGGCAAGGATAGGAATATACAATGAAAAAATTTTTAATTTTTTGTTTGATGAATTTGATGATTTTTGGTGCACATGCAACGACAATGTGCGCCGCAGATGACACATTGGCAATCGTCCTGGACCCCCAGGTTTCCGGTACAAATCATTCATATAACACCGAATTATTCGAATGGAATACAACATTTCCGTATGGGACAGTATTTGGAATTGCAACGTGTATTGGCACGCCCAGCGGTTCTGCAACAGATACATTGATTGATACGGAAACGGGCGATGTTGCAACGGGTGGTGAACGTACGGGGAAGTATTGTTGGTGCCAAATGACACACCCTGTAAAATCGCGTTGGGTGTTTCGGGACGCCTACTCCTCGGTTGCCGAATGCAGGTCTATCTGTGCGTTCAACTGCGGTCACTACGTTCGCTACCACACGTCTTTCCGCGGGTCGGTGTTCGGGTCGGTCGGCAATTGATAAATCGGTATGTGTCCACGGTATGCCGTGGACACCGGAAATGGGTGGGGGCGTACATAACAAAAACGGAACAGTTTTTGTTATGTACGATGGGGGCGGCGACCCCGCCCCCAGGGTGCGATTGAAAAATAAACCAAAGGAAAACGACACAAACCAAAAGACTTTTTTAACACAGTTTCCCAGCCAAAACTGGGAAAAGGGTGTATTGCCGTTACGATGACTGTCGGACTCTGGTTCGTGGATTTCGCGTTGGGTGTTTCGGAACGCCAACTCCTCGGTTGCCGAATGCAGGTCTAACTGTGCGAACAACTGCGGTAACAACGTTCGCAACAACACGTCTTTCCGCGGGTCGGTGTTCGGGTCGGTCGGCTCCTTGGGGAATGGTAA
>CAMWQN010000010.1 GCA_947176385.1 uncultured Rickettsiales bacterium | reverse complement strand
GCACGTCAGCTTCCCAAGCTGAAGACGAGGGTTCGATTCCCTTCGCCCGCACCAAAAATCAAACCGACATTATGTCGGTTTTATTTTTGATTTTCACGTAATATTTTCGCCAGGTTTACAATTTCAGCCGCCGCCCCAGGTATCTGAAACGCGGCATTCATTGGACATTCTGATTTCATTTTATCTGGCTCTGTCGTGCCATGCGATACCAATGGGCATACCGCACTGTTCATAACCTGCAAAGCATAACATACGCGCGCCATCTTTGGAACAACACGTTCATTTGGTTTATATGCGATGGAATAGGTTGCGACACTTTCCTTGCGAACAAATGTTAAAAACTTAAATACCGGACATATAAATTTTGCACGTTCGGTCATTTCACGACATGCGCGATAACGGCTGGCAGCATATTTCGCACATGCTTCTGCATTTTCCATATCCCATTTATGTTTACGTGCGCGAACATACTCAGCATGATTTTCACGATATTTCTTTTCGTGTTTTCTGCGTTGTGGACGCATTTCTGCTTTATGTTCTTGATAACGTTCTTTGGCGCGTTGATTCAGTTTTTCACGATTACGTGCATAGTATTCCGCATTCTTACGTTTCAGGCGTTCCTTTTCTGCGGCTGCGTCATCTAAAATCATATCGTCCATTTGGTTATTCCTTTACTGGAATCTGCAATTCTTGTTTTGGAAAGATTAAATCTGAATTTGTAATATTGTTGCGTTCGGCAATCAGGCTGAACAAAATACCGCGACGCAAGAAGTTGCGTGCAATAATCCACAGGCAATCGCCACGGCGCACTGTATAAAATGTATCATCATCACCAGTCATTTCCGGCATAACAAATTCATGTGTAATTGTTGACAATGTGCGACCGTCACCATCGTGCAGGCGAACAGTTAATTTATAGTCTTTGCCAGGGACCAATTCACCAACATCTGCACCCAGTCCAAAGTGTTTGTGGTCCGACACACGTGCAAATCCCATATATTTATCATTTAACGCCAATGATACACGCAGGCGTGGTAATGCGTCACCTGTGACAACGATACGACCACCTGCCAAATAATCAATTTTAGAAACATTCAAATCGCCATCACGCAACATTGTTGGGGCTTGTAACAAAGTACTGCCATCGCGTGTCATTAACAACGATACAGAATTTTTATAGTCATATGGGGAAACATAAACGAATACTTTGTTTTCAGATTTTACATCCGGGTCAGTCCCCAGCAAAGATATCGTGTAATTACCTGCATCCCATGCGTTGCGTGGCGCATATACAAATTCGCCACTGTTATCGGTGCGTTCGGTCGCAACAATCTTGCCATTAACAACGATAGATACATTCTGGTTTGGCATCCAACGACCGGCAATTACAATCATGCCGCCTTTTTCAATGCGAACAATATCAAATGATGGCGTGGTTACTTGTTTCTTTATTGGTTTTGCAACAACATTCTGTTCAACAGCTGGTTGTAAGACAACAACATTTGGTCCCGCCATATTGCGGACAATAACAACCCAGATTGCGACAATGATGACTACAATTGCGCACATAATTGGAAACCAATATGCCATAATGCCACTGCGATGTTTGCGGTTTGTATCCGTGGCACCAACTGCGATATTTTCAGTTGTCGGGGCAGGGCGTGCAAATATATTTAATGTCTTTAAAAATTTACGCGCAAATGTACGACGGTTTTCCCGCCAAGAATTCTGTTGGTCAATCGCGTTGGCAATCAGGTCATCTGTGGATTGTTTGTTTTTGTTCTTTTTGATGTACTTTTTCGGCATGTGATTTCCTTATGGTCTATGATGGACAAATTATCGCAAATAATATTTCTTTGTCAATTTATTTATGATATAATTTTATCAACAAATCAAAGGAATAGAGCCACATGAAAAGAATAGGAATTATGACGACTGGCGGGGATTGTTCTGGATTAAATACAGTAATAGAACGTGTTTATACTGGTGTCCGTCAGCGTGGATGGAAATTGATTGGGATTTTGGATGGTACAGACGGGCTGTTTACGACACCACCACGGATTATCGAATTCGATGACGAAACATTGCCGATTGAAAACGCACGTCTGTCGGGCAGTTTTCTGCACAATGGGCACGCAGGCGCATTGAATTTTGAAACCGCAGCAGCGCGTGGGCAATTGGACAAGTTCAACAAACAGTTAAAGAAATCATTGGCAACATTAAACCTGGATGCATTGATTTTGGTTGGCGGCAATGGCAGTCTGTCGCTGGCATGGTGCAATCGTGAAATATATTCCGGTGTTCAGTTAATTGGCATTCCAAAGACAATTGATATGGACATCCCGTTGACAGATCGAACAATTGGTTTTGATACCGCTGTACAGCAGTTAACCAGTTTCTGTGACCAGTTAATGATGACCGCCCGCAGTCATCATCGCTGGTTTGTTGTGCAAGCTATGGGGCGCGATTGTGGCGCATTGGCATTAAATGCCGGCATCGCGATTGGTGCATCTGCAATATTGATTCCGGAAATAAAGTTTGATGTATCCGCATTGGTCGAACACATCAAAAAATCCCCACGGGACTATGGTATTATCGTTGTATCCGAAGGTATATCATTACGCGGTCATTCGGGCAAGCCTGCGGATATGATTTCACGTAAATTAACAGCGGCGGGCATTGTAAATCGTACGGCGTTCCCGGAACACACCCAACGCAGTGGCGACACAATCGCATCTGACAGAATTTTGGCAACGCGCCTGGCAGATTGTGCATTGCATGCGATTGAAAATAATGAAACATACGTTATGACCGCAATCCAAGATTGCAAATGCACGACGGTCAGCCTGGTTGATTTTTATGATTCCGGCGATATATCTGATGACCCACGCATTCCTGGTATGCAGACGTCTGATGCATACGTTGACCCAGATGACCCATTATTGCATCTGGCGCGCGACATGGGCATATACATTGGCGAGGTTAAATGACGCAAAATCCACTGTTGCAAAAGATACCAAATATGATATTATTGCAATGGACATAAGTTAGTAGCGGGTGTCACGACCCATACCGACAATAATGAATACTAATACCGTCCCGACGCACGCGTCGGGAAGCCGTTGGTTATATAACACCGTTTACGGAAAGACCGCGGATTCATCGTTGGTATTGAATCGTGAACTTCCCGACATCTGATTCAGATGTCTTTTTTTATTCAACTGGAAGGGATATCAATGAATAAATATCTGATAATATTTTTGATATGTGTACCAACATGTGTTGTTGCCGTGCCAAACAAACCATATGCAATTATTCATGGAATTGTACAGCAATCCTCAGATAACAATATTGTCGCATATGGCACACATAATGATGCATTGATACAAACGCCGACGACCCCGGCATTACGTGCAATTTATGCCGGGGCGCACGATTCTGATTTCTGGTCACGCTATACCGTTCTTCAAATGGGCGGAATGGATAATTTAACCGATAATTGTTTTATAAACTTTCAATATGATTTTTATACAGAATACCGTTTATTCTGTGGCAGTATTTCGGATTACCAAAAAGACCACAAAACAGTTAGCGTTCGCAAACCGATAACAACACCACAATCGGAAACCGACTAACAAGAATCCCCTGGTTAGGGGATTTTTTTATTAGTGTTGTTTTTTTTATTTGGACAAAGCATACAGTTCATTATATAGTAGCATTGTCATCGGGTATTCCGGTGATGAGGTGTGGAAACCTCTACGATAGCGTCGAAACCATGTAGTTGTGGCGCGCAATATGCGCCGTTTTTACTGTTTTCGCCGAAAATAAATAAAACTCCTGAACTCACACAGGTCAGGAGGGTTGCGATATATATAAATAAGCACACAATTCTATCGATTGTTTCCAACCTCCTGACTACTCATGTTTTGAGTAGTTTTTTGTTTCTAACAACAGGAGTTTGAAAATATGCAAATTAAAACAATAATAATACTGATATGTATTTTTGTCCCCGTCACAGGTCATGCCGACAATTGCCAAACACGAAGTACATGCAATTCATCTTCACCGTCAATTGGCAGTACAGAATACTGCATATCTGGACACAGTTCACAATGCTGGTATGTGGAAGGTATGACAACACTGTATGTAAAATCTTGTACAGCATGCAGTGGCAACAGAACCTTAAAGGCAACCAGTGCTGGAATGTGCAGCAATTTAAAATATACAGAATGCGTATGTGCAAACAATTGTACAGACATAGACTGGACTGCAGGGAACGATGGATACGAATATAGTGTCACATGTGGTGCCAATTGTGATACCACACGCAAATATCGTTGCGCCAAGAATTGGTTTGGCACATCAACAGATGGCGTAAATGGTTGTAACCGCTGTTGGGAAGCAGCAGGTGCAGTAACCAAGGCAGCCGGCAGTACCCAGCCAACTGATTGCTATATACCATCGGGGACAGAATTTTCAGACACCAGTGGCAAAGGGCATTACGCCGCTGATTGCTATTATACAAAATAAAAAAACACCCACCAATCGGTGGGTTGTTTTTTTTCAGATACAATGCGATTATTTCTTTTCAGAAAAATCTGCATCGCGTGTGCCATCATCGGCAGGCTTTTCAGAGCCATTTTGCGCAGACTGTTCTGCCTGTTGTGCTTTGTAAACCGCTTCACCCAGTTTCATTGCTTTTTCAGTCAGTTTTTCTGTCTTTTCTTTCAGTGATTCTGCGGTGGCATCGGCTTTTGCAACTTCATCAGCCAATTCTTTCTTGGCATCTTCGACGGCTGTCTTGTCCGCTTCGCTGATTTTGTCGCCGTGTTCTTTCAATGATTTTTCAATTGTAAAGATTGCGGTTTCAGCGTTATTTTTTGCTTCTGCCAGTTCGCGTTTCTTTTTATCTGCTTCGGCATTTGCAGCGGCTTCATCAACCATTTTCTTGATGTCTTCTTCGGACAAACCACCGTCAGATTTAATAGAAATCGTCTGTTCTTTGCCTGTGCCTTTATCTTTTGCAGAAACGTGTACAATACCATTTGCGTCAATGTCAAATGACACTTCGATTTGTGGCATACCACGTGGGGCAGGGGCAATACCTTCCAAATTAAACTGACCCAGCAATTTGTTATCTGCTGCCATGTCGCGTTCACCCTGGAATACGCGGATTGTTACAGCCGACTGATTATCTTCTGCGGTGCTGAATACCTGTGATTTCTTGGTTGGGATTGTTGTGTTACGGTCAATCAAGCGTGTAAATACACCGCCCAATGTTTCAATACCCAATGACAATGGTGTTACGTCCAGCAACAATACGTCTTTGACATCGCCCTTTAAAACACCACCCTGAATTGCGGCACCCAGTGCAACGACTTCGTCTGGATTTACACCCTTGTGTGGTTCACGACCAAAGAATTCTTTTACAACTTCCTGAACTTTTGGCATACGTGTCTGACCACCGACCAAGATAACTTCGTTAATCTGTGATTTATCCAAACCTGCGTCTTTCAAAGCCTTTTTGCAAGGTTCGATTGTACGTTGAATCAAATCATCAACCAATGATTCCAATTTTGCACGGGTAAGCGTTGTGTTAAAGTGCTTTGGACCCGATGCATCTGCGGTCAAGAACGGCAGGTTGATATCTGTTGATGTCTTAGACGACAATTCGATTTTCGCCTTTTCTGCGGCTTCTTTCAAGCGTTGCAGTGCCAGTTTATCATTTGACAGGTCGATACCAGACTGTGCCTTGAATTCATCAATCAAGTATTTCAAAATACGTGCATCAAAGTCAGAACCACCCAATGCAGTGTCCCCATTTGTTGCCTTTACTTCGAATACGCCATCAACGATTTCCAAGATAGATACGTCGAATGTACCACCACCCAAGTCATATACAGCAACAACGCCATTTTTATCTTTGTCCAATCCATATGCCAATGCAGCGGCAGTTGGTTCGTTAACGATACGCAATACGTTCAGACCCGCAATGCGACCGGCGTCTTTGGTTGCCTGGCGCTGTGAATCGTTAAAGTATGCAGGGACTGTAATAACTGCATCTGTTACTGTTTCGCCCAGATAGCTTTCTGCATCCTTTTTCAACTTTGCCAAAATCATTGCTGAAATCTGGGATGGGGCATATTTTTTGCCTTCCATTTCAACCCATGCGTCCCCATTATCGCCTTTGACGATTTTGTATGGTACGCGTGCCGCGATTTCTTTGACGGCTGGGCTGTCATAGCGCAATCCCATCAAACGTTTGATTTCATAAATTGTATTTTCTGGATTTGTTACCGCCTGGTTTTTTGCGGTAATACCGACCAACTGTTCACCAGTAGATGTCAATGCAACAACAGATGGTGTTGTGCGTTGTCCTTCGGAATTTTCGATAATTTTTGGATCATTTCCCTCCATAAAAGCCATGGCGGAATTTGTCGTTCCTAAATCGATACCCAGTACTTTTGCCATATTTTTACTCCTGTTAAAGTTTTGCTTGCTTCACATATAGTTAACACGAAACCCCATTTCAAGACCATAGGTAAAAAATAATATACACAAAAGAACCGCCCACAATGGGCGGATTCAAATTTAGTTTTTAACAGCACGACGAACATCGGGCGCAAACCGCAATATGCTGTCATCATACACATCATTCTGGTTATGTTTATCATAATTCGCCTGATCAAACATTACGCGGGCTGCGGCGATACCTTCCCATGCATCACCACGCGTGACACGTCGCTGATATTCTGCAAACGATTTGCAATAATAATGGTTTATTTGGGCAACCCTGCGCGATACATGATGCGTCCAGAATGCAACATTATGTTCATGACACCCCATTGAAAATACCATACGTGGATTTACAATTGATTTATACAGCCACGACCGGCGTGCACGCATTGTGTAATTATCCATTACCAGCCCCGCAGGCTTGGTCTGATGTCCATTGGAACCAAATATTTCCCAGTCAATTACGACCTGGCTGATATTATCTGGCATAGTATCTAATAATTCACTGATTGTATTATGCTTCTTGGGTACCATAAATTCATCCAGGTCAATAAAGGCAATCCATTCGGCATCCAATTTAAAACGTGTAATACAATCCTGGTATGCCGGCAACTGACGCTTTTCACCGGGGAAATATGTATATTCAACCAGCCCAGATTTTATATATGGCGCCAAAATCTGCTTGGTATCATCAGAACTGTCATTGTCGTACAAATAAAACTTATCTACACCAACACACCGATGATATTCAATCCATTCACGCAAATATGGTCCTTCGTTCTTCATAATGGCACATATCGCCAGATTGTTAGCAAATCGCCGATAGGGGGGGGTAAAATAAAGTAATTTCAATGAGTTGCTGTCGCGCCACCATCGCATTACACCATAATACAATATACGATGCAGATGATGTGCATACACCTTGTCCGGAACAAACGCAGAAATAATATGTTTCATCAATCTTTTGCCAGACATATACTATCCTTTTGTATATAGGAATATAATACTATATGTCAGGATATATAACAATAAAAAACCACCCATCTGGGTGGTTTGAATTTTCGAAACAATATAAATATTATTTCTTGGCTGGTGCAGCGGCTGGCGCAGCAGGTTTTGCTGCATCTGCTGCTTCTTCTGGCATTTTACCACCGATTGTAACGAATGCCAATTCTGCCTGGTGCAAGCCCAATTCGATACCAGCTGGCAATACCAAGTCAGACCCGTGAACCACGTCACCAATTGTCAATGTGGTCAAATCAATTGTAATCTTTTCAGGGATAACATCAACCAAGCCACGCAATGCAACCTTACGTACAGCAAAGTTCAAAACGCCACCCAGTTTCAGACCCTTGGATGCTTCTGCATTGATAACTTCGACAGGAACAACAACATTAACAGGGGACTTTACATCAATACGTTTAAAGTCAACATGGATAACATTGTCGTTAACTGGATGATACTGAATATCCATCAACATAGCGTCTTCGGTACCTTTGCCAGTTTCAATTTGGAACAATTTTGTCCGCAAACCTGGTGTTCTGATTAACATTTCGAATTCACGACCATTTAATTCAATCGCGACTGGTGTTTTCTTTTCACCATAGATAACAGCAGGGATGTTTTTCTTGTTGCGGATGCTGCGTGCGGCCCCCTTGCCAGCGACGTTGCGAATTTCTGCATTTAATTTAATAGCCATTTTTTATCCTTTTAATAGCATGATTTATTGTTATGCACGACCTCCAAGGGTGCCGTGCGTCGCGTATTATTTACCAAAACTATCGAAAAATCAAGTCTTTTATTTATATAAATATTGACATAATTATATTTTAGTATATATTAATTCCCATAAAACAATAGGACGATGATATGTTTCACGGCGAATTTAATTTTGATTTATACGATGCATTAGATAGCGCTTTGCACTTTCAACACCCAGAATATTCTGGCACATACCATACTACAAATGAACCAATTACAAACTGGGTACAATCAGGAATTGTGGACAATCCACGTGTTTTAACAGTTGCCGCATCTGGTGATCAACCGTTGATGTATGCATCCGCCGGCGCATCCCAGGTTGATACATTCGACATAACCGTATATGCATGTATGGTCATGGACTTTAAAACATCCGCATCACAGTCAATGAATTATTCACAATATATGACCACCGTTCAAAAATTATGCAACTTGGAAACACTGGAACTGAATGCACCAGTGGTTCAAGCAATAAATAATATGCCACAACGCACACGTGCACTGATGTATAATGCCAAAATGTATCGTCCAAATGCGCTGTCAAAGCACGACATCAAGAAACTGTCATTTCCAACAGACCCACAAACATACGCAAAAATACAGGCTTCTGTTCACACACCATTTAATTTTATCTGGGCAGACCTGGAAAACGTATCGCATTATATCACTGGGAAATACGATATTATAAATATATCAAATATATTTGACCATTATCTGTGGTTCAAAGAATCACTGGAATCCATATACGATACAATTCAGAAATTGTGGTCACATTTAAACGTGGGTGGACATATATTATGCACAACAGTAAACTTTGCTGCCGTCCCATTTTTGAACGAAATTCCACAACGACTGCCAAATTTGCATGCCAATGTTTTACTGACCGATGAATCCCCAAATAATTTGTGGCAGGCAATTCTTATTCAAAAAACACGATAATATTTATCGACGTTGCAGAATCAGAAAACGGGCACGTCCGTATTGTTTGTCACGCAATATTTCCCAGATGTTTTCATCCGGCGCATATTGATTGGCGATTTCCTGTTCCCAGATTAAAATTGTCCCCCCATGCACAACGGGCGCCAGTTTGCGAACAAATGCACTGCCGACCTGATGATCTGCATATGGTGGGTCCAGAAATATTAAATCAGACGCAGCACCAAATTGCGCAATACGTGACAATGCATCACATTGATAAACTGATGCACGCGGTCCAACATTCAACAGTGCCAAATTCTGCTGTACAGTTTTAATTGATGCCGGTGCAACATCTGTAAACACCACATTTGCATTCGGATATCGCGACAGACATTCAACACCAAAAGCCCCCGAACCAGCAAATGCATCCCAAACATTTATTGGCTGCACATCCAACGATGTAATCATGTTAAACAACGCCATACGCGCGCGATTCTGGGTTGGACGTGCACCAGATGGCAGGGCAAGTTTTCGCCCACGATACATTCCTGAAATAATTTGCAATTTTGAATCCATGCATTAAACTATACAACATGGATTTTATGAAACAAGCCTTAAATTGCGCAGCACGCGCCAAATTACATGACGACGTACCAATCGGCGCCGTAATTGTGCATGATGGCAAAATCATTGCACGTGGCGAAAACCGTGTACAGTTAAAGAAAAATCCAACGCTGCATGCAGAAATTGTTGCAATAAATAATGCGACAAAAAAACTCGGGCAAAAGTTTCTGGACGACTGCGATATCTATGTCACACTGGAACCATGTGCGATGTGCGCAACTGCAATATCATTTGCACGCATCCGCCGGGTTTATTTTGCCGCGACAGATGAAAAGGGCGGCGGCATCCTGCATAACGCACGGATTTATGATACTGACCCACACCTGTGGCACCCAGAATACGAACATACGCCTGAATATGCTGATGTATCCGCCGAAATGTTGCGTGACTTTTTCCGCGCACGCCGCGCTGTCAAAGGCAAAAATTAATCATCAACATCCATATTATAAACCGACAATTTTTGTCCATTATATTCTATCCGCAATGCCCCATGTTCTTCTGTACTGGTATCTGCGTAAAACACATTGTTTTTAACCTGAACTGCCAAGCTGGGGCGGGTACGCTTTTCCATGTGCAGATATAAATCCCGATTTTCACCAATATGTAAAACATAACCACAATTTTGAACATTATCCGATCCTGCCGGCGAATATGGTGCGACATTATCCGTCGCCGTTGCACAATCAATACTGCCATCAGTGTCGAATTCTGTTAAATGCTTGCCACCCACGAATTCACCTGTCCCGATATTACCCAGGAAACGTTGCCCGACATTTTCCCACATTCCATATTGCCCAGTTTTCAAATCATATACAGGTATTAAATCTAAAACCAAATCGCCATTACGCCACTGTTTAAATGAAAAAATTTTTAATGATGGATGCTTCCACGTTACCACGCCGTCCCTGTTAGTGGCAAACAAATACCCACTTAGCCCAACATTAAAAGTTCCAGAATTTGTATATAGGCTTTTATTATCCAGTATCCAATCACCACTTTTTATTTCCAGTATTGATTTTTTATCTGGTGTAATATGTCCTTTAAATTCAGGCTTGGGCGCATAATCATTGTATCGAATGTACACATCATTTCCATAGCCATTTAACCAATAATGCAGTCCATCATTTGATGTACCAAACAATGCAGCATCCACGCCAGGTATAACACCGGTTTCAAATACCATTTTTGTATCTATATCCGACCCAAGAATTATTCCTGTATCAATGTATTGTGTACCCGTACTCTGGATATAATCAACATTGACATATCGTAATTCCATATCATAAAACACTGGCACATTTCCCGGACAATAATGATTTGTGGCACATTGTACCGGCGCAGCCCCCGCAGCATTTACATATTCACCAGGCTGGGCTATTAAATAACAATCATTTATGCTGTTTGCATTTGGAACGCTGTAAGGATATGCATCCGGACATGTTATGCAATTTGCACCCTGGGCATATTCGCCAACATTACATTCATTTGCAGACACTGGCATACAAACCATAACGCACAAAAAACATACCACAACAAATCTATACATTGTTATCCCATCCTTTAAATTTAAAACAAAAACCACCGAATAAAATTCCAGTGGTCAGGAGGCTGAAAACAATTGTTAGAATTGTGTTGCTTATTTTAAATATTCACAACCCTCCTGACCAATGTCAGGAGTGATTTCATTCGTTACATACATAATTACGAATGCTAACAACGGGTTTTCAGACCCCATTGATGGAAAGCCCATCAACATAAATATAATATCATTGACGCGTTCTTGACGCAATCGAAATAATATAATCAATAGTTTTTCCAGTAATAAAAATCCCCCGAATGGGGGATTACTTATACCAGGCTGTGACCGGTCATATCACTGGGCTGCGTAATATCCAACAACTTTAACATTGTTGGCGCAATATCCGCCAATCCACCATCACGTACATGCTGCACAGGATTGTTTGATACAACAATAAAGTTCACAGGATTTGTTGTATGTGCAGTCCATGGCAGGTTATTTTCCGCATCCCATAACTTTTCAGCATTTCCATGGTCGGCAGTAATCAAAATTGTACCATCCAATGCCAATACGGCTGGCACCAGGCGCGCCAACTGGGCATCTAATGTTTCCATTGCCTGAATTGTGGCAGATTCATTTCCTGTATGTCCAACCATATCGCCATTTGCATAATTTAATATAACGACATCAAAATCCTTTAATTTTGGCAACAGTTTATCTGTGATTTCAATTGCCGACATCTCTGGTTTCATATCAAACGTCGCAACGGCTGGGGACGCAATCAAAGCCTTTTCCGAATTTGGGAAATCAATATTGCGTTCTGCGTCAAAGAAATATGTCACATGGTTATATTTTTCTGTTTCAGCAATACGCAACTGGCTTTTACCATTTGCTGCCAATACATCCCCCAATGTATTCAATACTGCTTCATCTGGCAACAGTGCAGGGCAATGTTCATTTAAGCCTTCGCCATATTGTGAGAAGCACAACATGTGACACTTTACATCCAGCATCGCGCGAACAATCTGGCGGGCGCGGTCACTGCGATAATTCCCGAACAAGAACCCATCACGCGCTGTAATTGCCACATCGCCATCAATAACGATTGGCTTGATAAATTCATCGGTTTCGCCACGCGCGTATGCATCCGCCAATGCGTCATCAATCGTTGTGGCATGGAATTCAGATTTTGCATGCGCAATCGCATCAAACGCCAACGCAGTGCGGTCCATATTCTGATTTCGGTCCATTGTGTAATAACGACCAGACAAAGTACCAAAGAATGCCTGACCAGACTTTAAATAATCTGCTAATTTTTCTTTAATCAATGCAACATATTCCGGTGCCGACTGGGGCAGGGTATCACGCCCATCTGCTATAAAATGAATGCATAATTTTAAACCAGAATCTAATACACGCCCAGCAATTGTCATCATATCACGAATATCTGCATGAACACGTCCATCTGACATCAATCCCGCCAAATGAACAATCCCGCCATCAGATTTCACCGCATTGATAAAGTCACGCAAAGCAGGGTTATTATCCCAGTTTTCCAATTCAAACCGACGCAAGAATTGATTTACAACGCGTCCCGCCCCCATGGTGATATGTCCAACCTCGGAATTGCCCATCGTGTTTGGTGGCAATCCAACTGATGCGCCACTGGCATCCAGGACAGAATGTGGATATTTTTCCAACAAACTGTCAAAGAACGGCATTTTCGCCAATGCAACAGCATTATGTGCGCGTTCGCTATTTATACCGACACCATCCATTATGCATAAAACAAGCGGTTTTGTCATGAAATCTCCCTTTATGTTATCTTTATTTTTCATTATCGCAGACAGTAGCATAACTGTTTTTTGATTGCAAAAGAAAAAGAAAAAAGGTATAAATACCTATATAGTTATTATAAAAAAGAGATAGAGAGTAATGAGTGGAAAACCTTTTGAACCGACGGCTGTTGATGCACATGTTGGTCAACGCGTCCAATTGCGTCGAATGATGATGGGATTATCCCAGAAAGACCTGGCACAGATTTGCGGGGTCACATTTCAACAGATACAAAAATATGAAACCGCCGGCAATCGTATATCCGCATCACGTCTGTTTGAATTAAGCACCGCACTGGAAACCCCAATATCATTTTTCTTTTTTGGCTTGCCGGGATACGTCGAAGAAAATCAGAAATCCCCAAAAACAGGGGCACGTGTACGTGAACCGGGCAAAGATGACCCACTGAGCAAGAATGAATCATTGGAATTGATAAATCTGTATTGGAAATTACCGACCGATAACCAACGTGAATTGGTTATGAAAATGTTAAAAACCCTGAACGGTGCAGATTAGATATCAGTAAAAATTTATTGAAATAAAAAATCGGGTAACACCCGATTTTTTAATTATAACAATAATGTTTAATTTGTTTTCACACCACCTTTTTCAACACAATCCCTATACTCCTGCGGATTTACAATATGCCAGCACTGCGTTGCAACATCAGAATTTGTATTTTTCGTTTTTCCCTTGCCATACTGCAATTCAATTGTTGTATATGCTGCGGCTGACTTGCATGTGCCGGCTTCACTGTCAAAATATTGTCCAGATTCACATTTAACACATGTACCATTGCGTGGATTTGAACCACCCTTGACCCCAGTTGCACATTCGTCGCATTGGGTGCTGCTGGCAGAGGCAAATGCCTTGCCAGATTCAGAACAGAAATATTTTACGCAACCATTATTTTCTTGTATTGTGTGAATACTGCTGTCATATCCCGCACGTTCAAATCCTGCACAGAATGACAGGTCCTGTGTGGCACACGCATCAGGATCAATTGGCTCGCAATCTGATTGCGCGGAATTTGGTCTATATCCCGGTGCGCACAAAATCTTTTGATCACCAACAATACCCAAACTATGAACAAAAGAATCAACCTGTTTCCAATTATCACGACCACAACATGCCTGTATTGGGGCAGCAATCACACCATGGTCCATAAATTTAACAATACCCAAAATTACATCACATTCTGGATCTGATCCCCATTGGGCAAATCCTATAATTTCAGATTCAACCATGCCGGCACGTTCACCTGATGCTTTCATACTTACACCAGTGTACTTACCGTTTCCTGTTTTTGTTTGCTGCATTGTATCACAATATGAAACAGTTGTGCTTGCCTGCAGGCAATTTGTGCCAGAATATCCTGTTTCACACAACCATGCACATTTACTGGTATCAAAACCCGTCGGTTTGTAATATTCAGTCCATGTTTTCTTTTTCTTCTTTTTGTTGGCACACTGCAACTGATACGGACAGAAATATCCACCATGTTCTACAATCTTTGTCGCAATCATACCAACTAAACCATACTCATCAGCAAACGTACCATGTGCTGCTTTCTGTAAACCGCCCGCCAAGATAAAATCACCATACGTAGATTGTGGTGTGGCACCAGATTGCCATCCCCATGCAGCAGCCTGGCTGGTATTAACATTTATCGCATTTGCACTGTCCATTACAAATGGACACAGTACCAACAAAGAAACAATTAACTTTTTCATCATTGTTTTATCTTCTCTTACTTACCTTTGACGTAACAAATACCGTTTTCAAAATACCCATTCCCCAGCATTGCACAACGTGATTCATACCATGCATTTGTAAACACACATTCATCCCTGGTTGCATCATATCGTGCCATTGGTTCTTCTTCTTCAGTATTATATGACAGACATTGAACCTTGGTTGAATTTTCAACACATTTACCCCAACTTAATATATCAGCATTTGTTTTGGCATTACCATATGCTGATGTATAGAACGCAGCTAATTCCTTACCTTCTGCACCTGTATCTTGCCAATAACCATCCAATGCCTCACACGTTTCCATCATCTGATATTCCAATTGTTCTTGGATATTAGATATTGCCTTTTCAATCTGGGTTTTAGTTTGCGCCGGTAAATTAGCATATGTTTTTCCACCCGTCTTGGTTGGGTCACTGCAATTGTCAATCGCATATTGCATTATATTTGCAGCAACAGAACTCGTTGCACTCGCACTTGCCGCATCACTTGTTGAACCAATTGCTTTTTTACGGCAATTCCATGGGAATCCCATTTCACCTGCTGTTGGTGTACATAAATCTTTGACATAATTATCAATTGCAGTCGAACATCCTTCGGCAACACGAACTGTATCAACGGTATCGACGAAACTTAACAATGCTGTCAAACCACAACGTGTTGTACCATCTTTTGTATTGCCACCGACAATTTTACCATTCCCATCAAATGTACATCCGTCGGTATTGCCATACAAAGATGCACAGGCAATTACTTTTTCTTCGCACATTGCCTTGGACGCATATGCCGCCAAAGCCCCCGCCGCCTGGGCAGTTGTTTCATCAAACGATTTCAAAGATTCTGTTTGTGTGTCATAGCATGATTTCATTGTTGAAACGCATGTTGATTTAACATTTTCAATCAATGCATCTTGCGCCTGGGCAATTTCAATCAATGCGCTGCGTTTGAATTCTGTCCAAACAATGTCTTGCATGTCACGACATGTGTCTAATGCAGACTTTGCGAACATGCGCTTATCGTCCAAGAATTTATTAAACTGGGCGTTTTGTCCCAAAACATCCGCATTTTGCCCATCCAGTGTTATCAGGTTTGTCAATTGGAACAAACGCTGTGAATAAATTGCTTCGCCGGAAACAGGATTTACATATGCCCCAGAATAGTCCAAACAACGCTTATATCCTGCACCACAGGCAGTTTCTTCCAACATTGCAGACTTAACCTTGCCAACGCATTCATTAACATCAGCAGAATTATGCGCACGATATTCTTCCAAGCGTGCCTCGCGCAAATATTTTTCAGCCTGACGTGCTGTGCTTTTTACCGCTTCGCGTTGGGTATTTATCTTCTTTTCATACGCATTGCAATCCTGTGTAATCAAAATGCTATATGAACTTTTTGCCATATTCAGAACAGCATTATTTTCACATGAATCAGCAATAATTTTCAAACACTGTGAATTTGCCTTGTTAAATAATTCTGTTCCTTCCAGTTGTGACAAATCGACACTGTTGCCACCAAAGAACGAAGAATCAGCATCACCAGACCAAATATCATCTACATCTGCTGTAAAATCCAATGACAATATCCCCAAAGATGAAGAGTTATTTGTTGGGGTTGCTTTTTTCTTGCCAGACAACAATTCTGAAATTTCTGACAACGTCTTTTGTGCCGCACTGGTATCTTTCTTAATCGCGGCTTCACCAACAGTGGCAGAATACATTGCATTGACTTCTGCAGCGGTTTTATCGACAGCATTTAAACTGTTGTCTTCAAATTTCATCAACAATGTTTTCGCTTCATCTAATGCTGCCTCGGTATCACGAAACTCAGCAAATTTTGCACTGCAAAAACAACGACGATATGTATCATTTGCCTTGGCACATAATTGATCCATACATGTTGCATATGCATCGCGACATGTGGCATATCCTGTACCCATTTTTGATATATCATCGAATACAGACGTCGCACGTGCAACGCCCGCACGTGACGCGCCAACCGTTGCACCACGCGCAACAGATGCATTATGTGTTGTTGCACTGCGCACAACACTGTTTATCCCGCTGCGTGCCGCCGTTGCAGATGGACGCACTTGCGAAGACAACGTAGCAGAAGATACTGCTGGCGCCTTGCGAACCTTGGTCGTTGCGCTGCGCGATGTGACAGATGCCATCGGTACAATTGCACCACTGCGTCCAGCATTTGTATTTCCCCCACGACGCACCGCAGATCGTGACACAACCGTATCCCCGGATGTTGCAGTTGCAGAATTATTTGTATTACCACGACGTGATTCCACGGCATCAGTACGGGATGCACCCAAAACAGTTGCCCCAGAACGTGGATTTGTGGATTGTGCAGCATCAGCAACACCAACCACACCTAAACATGCCAGCAGCACGGAAAATCTGAAAAAATTAGTCATTTTGGTTGTCAATTATTCATCTCTCTGTATGTATTGTATCATTTTTCCACATTGTGAATCAATACCATTTTTATTCTATACAGCAATTAACTGCATTTTTAACCCAATTGCCCAAACGACGGACAGTGGATTTAGATGTATCTGCCGAACTGGAATCGGTCTGCTCAGTCTTTGCAGTATTTTTCAACGGACATTGGGTCATTGCATGTTCATACACCGCCGGCGCAGCACGTTGCACCCCCGTCAAATCAATTAAATCCATATTGATTCCCCAGAACAAAGAATACAAATCATATGCCTTGTTAAACAAATTGTACGCTTCTTGGGTATTGCCCGCAGACAGGGCTTTGGTACCAACCTCCATCAAACGCATGGATGCCGCCAGCAAATGTTTTGATATGCACCATACTTCACCATTTTCCGCGGTTGATTTCTTAACGATACGTGCCATTAAATCTTTGCGCATATCGCGAACCGTATTAATAAGATCATAAAAACCTGTTTTCTGAGTTTTCGCGCCACTAAAGAAAAAGTGCTCTTCCAGGGATATCAAATTCATCAATGCAATAGACAAATCTTGGTCTGATGACAAATCCAGCGGATTTACTTTCTTAGACGCATCGGCACGTTCAACCATTTCTTGCAGCGTCATTTTCTTTTGCTTTGTCGTTTTCATGTCTATTTCCCCCAGATTACATAGTAATTAACCAAAATACCAATGTCGCAATTAACAGAAATGTTAATGGAACAACAACTTTCTGAAATGCAAAACGTGCGTGACCACCATTGGCACGCTTTATCTGAATATACCAACGTGCCCCCAGCCAGAACGCCACCGTTCCAACAATAACACCCAACATAAACTTATCAATTCCCCACAGGGTATTGGCGCCAAATGAAACGCCCGGCATTAAATATACACATGCCAACAATACATAATACAGAATAAATGGCAATACAATCTGCAACCAAAAGTTTGTCACACCACGTTTTTTCAACCATCCCGCTGTCCAAAAGAACAATGACAATGTTAGCCCACCAGCCCAAATGCCAGTTATAACATCATCAACACCCAGCAGGCGTGCACCTTCCAATCCAGCGCCAACCGCAACCGTACACACTGGGCAAACAGCCATCGCACATGGCAATATCAGCATCGACGCCACAGCAGCAAAGCCCAATGTTAACAGCGATTTTTTCATAGTTATTTCCTTCCTTGTTTATTACCTTGTATCCTACATAAAACGCGCAGGGCGGGTCAATATGATTTTATAACCGTACGCATGTGCGCACTGCGTGCACGTGGATTTTCATCGATTTCTGCATTCCCCGGTCTGGACACAATGCCTACCACAAATGGTGCTGCAACCGTTACCGGCATACGTGGGTCACCTGGCGTCTGGGTCCAATCACGAAATGTATTCTTTACCAATCTGTCTTCCAGTGAATGAAATGTGACACACACGCACATTCCACCCACATTTAGCAATTCAGGTACCGCGGACAAGGCACGCGTGACTTCGCCCATTTCATCGTTTACCGCAATTCGCAACGCCTGAAATACAGGCGCAACATCTTTTGGATTGTGTATCAGGGACTTTAATTCAAATGTTGTCCGTGGCAACGCGCGTTTTATTGCACTGGCAATTGCACCCGCACGCGCAACATCACCAAAGTCCCGCAATACGCGTGTCAATTCAGGCACAGACAGACGCGCAATCAATTCTGCGGCGGTTTCCCCAGCCGCTGACATACGCATATCTAAATCGGCATCATTACGGAATGAAAAACCACGTTCTGCGTTATCAATCTGCATAGATGATATCCCCAGGTCAAACACAATCGCATCATATTTATCGGTTAAGTTTGCCATATCCGAAAACGGGCGCGGGATAAAAGTAAAACGATCGCCATATTCTGCCTTTATCGCATTGGCATCTGCGATAACATTTGGATCACGGTCAAAAGACGTCACAATCGCACCACGCGCCAAGAATGCACGTGTATATCCACCTGCACCAAATGTTGCATCAATAATTGTGCGCCCCTTAATATCACCCAGGGCATTTAAAACATCATTCAACAGTACGGGTACATGTTTCATTATTGAATATCCACCTTTATCCCCAGTCCCACAAAGTCCGCCGCAGTATTTGCCCCCAATTCAACACCGCCTGGCAGCGATATCGTAACAGTTTTACCCTGGGAATGAATATTTAATTCAACCCTGGTATTTCCGCGGGGCAGGGCAACAATCGCCTTTTTTACATCCGCCAAAACATTCTGGTTCCATATATCCAGCGTAATCTTGCGTGCGACACGTGCGACCCACTGGGTCAGTGGCGTAATAGAATCAACAAATATTGACGCTCGATCATCACGAATTGACGTTTTACCAGAAATCAGAACGACATTTTCAGTCGATAAAATCTGTGCAAAATCCATCGCAGATTGTCCAAATGCAACCGCATCAATATTACCAAAACTGTCAGATGCGTTAATAGTAATCATATCCTTGCCAGTCTTGGTACGGCGACGTGAAAACGACCCAACGTTTGCGGCAATTTGTACCGGTTTACGGTCACCAATACTCATTAGTGTTGCACTGGTTGCCAATTTAGCACGCAATATCAAATGCTTATACTGGTCAATCGGATGGGCAGATATATAAAATCCCAACGCCGACAATTCATTTTCCAAGCGTTGTGCAAATGTCCATGGTGCAACCTGTGGCAGATTTTTTAACAACCGATTTTCTGTGACATCATCTTCAACGGTGTTTTCAAACAGCGACAACGAATTCCCACCCGCATGTGATTTTGATGCATATGACAATATCGCATCTGCATTCATAAATACCGACGCCCGATTAGGTTCCAGCGAATCCAACACACCGACCTTGGCAAATGCTTCCAAAATACGCTTATTCATTATCGGTCCGCAACGTTTTGCAAAATCGGTCAGGTTTTTAAATTTACCGTTTGCATTACGTTCTGCGACGATTGCATCGGTTGCAGCAATCCCAACACCTTTTATCGCTGCCAAGCCATAGACGATTTTACCATCTTTGACGGTGAACAAAGATTCACTTTTGTTAATATCAGGCGCCACGATTGGAATATTAAAGTTCGTCTTGGCATCATCGACGAATATTGCCAATTGGTCTGTATCATTCAGATTACTGGACATTGACGCCGCCAAGAATTCAGGCGTATAGTTTGCCTTCAGATACGCGCATTGGTTTGCAACGATGGAATAAGCAATCGCGTGCGATTTATTAAATGCGTATTTGGCAAATTCTTTAAACTTTTCCCACAGGTCTTTTGCAGTTGCGCGGTCCAGTGTTTTTTCTTTTTCGCAACCTTCAAAGAACAATTCTTCCAGTTCATTCAGTTTTTCAATCAGTTTTTTACCCATTGCCTTGCGCACGGTATCAGACTGACCACGGGTAAACCCAGCCAAGACACGTGTTAATTGCATAACCTGTTCCTGGTACACGATAATCCCGTATGTTTCTTTTAATATCGGTTCTGCACGTGGATGTACATATTCGATTTTTTCTTCGCCATGCATACGTGCGATAAACTGTGGAATAAACGCAATTGGTCCCGGTCGGTTTAACGCATTCAAAGCCGAAATTTCCAAGAAGCTGGTTGGGTGCATTTTACGCAAAGTCTGTTGCACAAATGTGGCATCGAATTGGAATATGCCTTCGGTCAAACCGCGTTGCCATAAATCCATAGTCTTTTCATCATCGACCGGTATTTTATCCAAATCGACATTTATACCGCGGGTCTGTTGAATCAAACGCACAGCATATTTCAGCACAACCAGCGTTTCCAATCCCAAAAAGTCAAACTTAATCAATCCCGCCGATTCCAGATAGTGACCGTCAAATTGGCATGACGGCAACGGGTTCGCCGGGTCACGATAAACCGGGGCAATTTTGGTTGTTGGTCGGTCACCAATAACAACACCGCACGCATGCTGCCCCAGGTTTCGCAGGGAACCTTCTAATTCTTCGGCGATGGTGACAACCTTGTTCATATCTTCATCAGAATGAATAATTTCTTGAATTTCAGGCGATGTATCGACAGCGGCTTTCAGTGTTTTTGCATCCTGCGGAATCAATTTTGACAATCGGTCTGATTTGGAATATGGAATACCAAACACACGTCCGATATCTTTGATTGCGCCACGTGCCTGCAAGCTGCCGAATGTAATGATACGGCATACAGAATCATGTCCATATTTATCACAGATATACGCCAGCACGCGTTCGATTCCCGTTGGTTCAAAGTCAACGTCAAAGTCGGGCATTGAAATACGGTCTGGGTTCAAGAAACGTTCAAACAGCAACCCATACTTTAACGGGTCAACGTGCGTAATACCCAACGCCCACGCCACGATAGAACCGGCACCAGAACCGCGTCCAGGTCCAGTCAAAACATCGTTGTGTCTGCACCAGTTGATATAGTCCGCAACAATCAGAAAGTATCCCGGGAATCCCATACCGATAATAACGCCCAGTTCAAATTCTGCCTGTTCATAATATGGCGCGGTATCTGTAATATTATGTTCACGCAGGCGCGCTGCCAGACCATTCATTGTGTCATCGCGCAACATTTGGCATTCCGCTTCCAGGTCATCACCAAAACGCGGCAACAATGGTTTTTCATGAACATTTACATAGAAGGCACAACGCTGTGCAATACGAACGGTGTTTTCTATTGCCTCGGGCAGATCGCTGAATAATTCAGCCATCTGTGCTGTGCTTTTAAAATATTGTTCTGATGATTTGCGACTGCGTTCCGGATCAATAACCTTGGTCTGACCCAATACACAGCCCAGTGCATCTGCTGCCTCGTATTCCGAAGCAGTACCAAACATAACGTCGTTTGTTGCGACGATTGGGATATTTAATTCACGCGCAATTTTTAAGAATCCAGGTTCGGTTTTTATTTCGTCTTCCAGACCATGACGCTGGATTTCCATATAGAATCGATTGCCAAACATATCCAGCAACTGCCCAGCATACATAGTCGCCTGGGCTTCTTGACTGTTTAACAGCGCCATTCCAACGGGTCCACCATGCGCACCCGACAAACAAATCAGTCCATTATTATGTGCCGCCAATTCATCAAATGTTATATACGGTCCCAAGTGATGATTTTCCGTACGCATGTACATAATGCGACTTATTTCACACAGATTCAAATATCCATCATGATTTTGCGCCAATAAAACGATACGCGACAACGCATTACTGCGCAGAATTTTTGGGTCGGCATTATGCTGATTTAATGTTATTTCAATACCGATAATCGGCTGAATTTTATTCTTTGGCATAACGTCCGAAAATTCGGCGCAGCCAGACATTAAATTACCATCCGTCAATGCGCATGCAAACATATTATTTTCTGCGCAAAGTGTCGGAATACTTTTAACCTTAATCGTGCCAACGCCCATAGACAGGCGTGAATGTGTACGAAGATGAACGAACCCTGTTTCCATAAGCGACACCATAGCAAAAAATAAACGGGCAGGGCAACCGGATATTTACATAAAAAGCCACTTTTTTATTGACATTTTTTGGCTTTGGTATAGCATAAATTTTAAGAGGATATACCATGAATAAATTACTGTATAACGAAACAATAAAACATATAAATCGTTCTGTCATCCAAAGCACTGACTATAATTGCTATTATCCAGATGACATGACACTGTGCGCACAGAATCCAGTATCGAACACACGTGTATATTTCACCAAGAATAGCATGCCAAAATTATCTTACAATGTGACATTTAGCGGACTCTATGACAATCCATTTACAGCGGCAGAATCTGAACAATTATTCAACTACGCTGAAAACCGCTACAACGACCACTTCAAAGATGCCGACATGAACAAAATAATTTTATACAAAGGATTGTTGATCAGCAACAACATGACCCGCAACAGATAACCAATCACACCCGGGGGAATAATTATGAACAGATTGATAATACAAGAAATCGAAAAATTTTTGTCACGTTCTATTGTCTATATAGGCAAAGACACAATCGATGTTACCAGCCTGATTGCCAAAGATTTAGTAACAAACAACAGACTATATTTCGAAAGAAAATATACATTCAACAGCAGCACTGGAAAAATAGCAGACACAGAATACAGAATCGCAGAAGATTATGACTTATACAGAAAATATTTTTATCATTTCAGCCCCAGCGAAGCCGCACAAGTATTTGATATAGCATATAACAGATATACAGAATATTTTGAAAAGCCACGACGTGATTGTACTCAAACAGAGTTTTATCAAATGTTATTAAAAAACAATCATCGTATTAAATAAAAAAACGCCCCAGCCGGGGCATTTTTATTAATTTGTATATTTACACTTGTCCGTTGTCTTTAATGTACCGGTTGCATCGTAATACGTACCCGCCACAACATAACATCCGGTAATTGCCGTTGTGTTGCCAGTATCACTGGTACCACGTACATATGTCGTTTTGGCACTGGTTGTGTATGTTTTTATTGGACTGGTCCATTCTGGGCACCGGGAACATCCTGATGTTCCATTTGTACTGCTGCCCCAATACCCAGCGGCACAGCGATATTGCGTGGTACTGTTACATGTACCGCTGGTACCTGTTGCCGAACATGTACGATATATTCGGGTTTCATATCCCTCTCCCTTGGCAGTCCATGCCGTTGACGCACATGTTGTTGAATTACAGTTTTTGTTACATAAATTAGCCTTAATACTACCCGTACCGCTACCTACATCATAGTCAGGACCCGAATTATTCCAATATTCTTGTGGCGACGCACACACCGTTGAAGAAACATACGCCCCCCCTGTTAATTCATATCCCGGCTGACATGAAGTGCACGATGCAATACCAACCCATCCATTAGCGAGATTCTGATTAGAAGTATTATATATACATCTATAAATGTATCCATCACAATGCAAATCATCAGTTGGATTTCCATTATAATTCCAAGAAATCAGCGTCTTTCCATATGAATCTGAATAGTTACAAGACGACCTGTCCCAATAACACCTCGTGCCATCATTGTGATTATCCTTATCACCGATAGAATTCTCGAATTCTGATTCTGTAACGATGGCTGCTGTCGCAGGCAAGCCAGATGCCCCCAAACCAAGCATGGCAAAAACAAACAACCAGGTATATTTTTTCATTTTTTTACTCCCTTTCTTGTTCGGACAAAAGCCCAAAATCTATTTATGGTCGGATGCCCAAAAAGCATATCACACGGCAAATGTGCTGTTTTTGATGTCCCAAACCCACACCATATATGAATTTTACATAAATTATATAGCATGGCGCATTTAAACACAAGCGAATAAAAAACATTCTGATAAAATACTGAAAAAAATGCCCCAGACGGGGCATTTTTTTGCATTTTTCTTAACTGGCATAACAATTTCCTGTCGTTTTAAATGTACCACTGGCGTCATAATATGTACCCGCTGCAACATAACATCCGTTTATCGCTGTTGCGCCAGCGTTACTGGTACCACGCGCCACCGTGGTCTTGGCGGAATCTGTATAAACACCGGTCCATGTTGGACACTGGGTACACCCCGATGTGCCATTACTGCTGCTACCATAATACCCAGCGGCACAGCGATATTCCGTCTTGCTGGTACAATTACCGCTGGCACCAGTTGCCGAACATGAACGCGCTATTCGGGTTTGGTATCCCGTTCCCTTTGCGGTCCATGCCGTTGACGCACATGTTGTTGAATTACAATTTTTTATGCAGGCATTACCTTTTGCCCCACTCAAAATACTACCTGTCCCCAGTTTATTACCTTCAATACCATTAAGACTGTCCCAATATTCTTTTGGCGACGCACATACCGATGAATAAACATTCTGGTCGCCTCTTAATTCATATCCTGGTGCACAAGAATTACATGATACAATTCCAGACCATCCTTTTGTTTTGTCGGGGTTATCGCCAACAGTATTATATATACATCTATAAACATAATCATCACAATGCATATCAGTTGGACTTCCATCATAATTCCAAGAAACCTTAGTAGTGCCTGTCATATAATCATAATAGCTACAAGACGATTCATCCCAATAGCACCCCTGTTCCATATTTTGGTCATTTCTATCACCGATAGACGCTTCAAACTCTGCCACTGTCGTAGCATGCACACATTCCATATTCCAACCAAGCACGGCAAAAACCAGTAACCATATACCTTTTTTCATTTTTTTCTCCCTTTTTTTGTTAAACAAAAACCACCAAATCACTGGTGGTCGGGAAGTTCAAAAATCATAAAGCAAAAATGATCCCACGGAACTTCGGCATAAACCTTATAACCGCAGCTTCCCGACCAAAAACGGTCGGGATAAAACAATTATCCGTGCACGCATACGCATGAACGGTATGTTTTTGTTTCGGATACCAATGCGAAAATATCGCACTGTTGCTTTATGGGATTTTGAAGTCCCGAATTCACACCCGATGTGAATCCAACATAAAGTATAGAATAGGGCGCATTTAAAAACAAGCGAATAAAGAAATGTTTTTGACAATCAAAATCCATAAACTATAATAAACACAACCAGAATCAAAGGATTATAAAATGAAAACTTGGGATGCCATTAAATTATATGCAATTTTGGGACTAACATTTGGCATGACAGCCGGTTGTGCATCATCACGCCATGGCACAAATAACACTGCACCACGCGGCACGATTTATACCGACACAATGCGCGTCGCACATGTGCGTTATACACCGGAACGCGATTATGTAAATCTGGAATTAATTGAAAATGGTCACCCAACCGAACAATACACAGAAATAACCGCGTCACAAAAATCCCCAACAACATTTTTTGGTGATACAGTACTGATTCATCACAAGGCAAAATCTGATAAAATAATCAATATATCAGCACAGCGCAGAACCCACCAAAGATAAAAAATTGTTATTTGTTCTCTGTTATTTGTTATTTGAAAAAACCGCCCCAAACGGGGCGATTTTTTTAACTCAACTTGCCACAGCAATGTTTGTACTTTAATCCTGAACCACACGGACAGGGTGCATTGCGACGTGATTCCATACCTGCCGCCTGATTTAAGCCGGCATCGTGTTCTGCACGCTGACGTTCGGTTGCATCAACATCTTCGCGGGTCAATTCCATACGTGCCAGGTATGATACAGACATAACCTTGAAATTATTCACTGTGTTCTTGAATATTTCCAATGCCTCACGTTTATATTCATACAACGGGTTTTTCTGGGCATATCCACGCAGACCGATTGACATCTGCAAATAATCCATCTGTTGCAGGTGACGTTTCCATACTGCATCCAATGCACCCAACATCATTTGACGTGATGCGATTTTCATCAATTCTGGACCGTATTTTTCCGCCTGGTGATCATAACGACGGTTTGCCAGATTTACCAATGCTTCATAAGCCTTGCGTTCGGTAATACCATCATCAGTTTTCCATTTTTCAATGTCTGTAATATCCAGTGCAAATGCACGCATCATCGCGTCATGGATACCCTGGACATTCCAATCCATTGGATTTGATTTTTCTGGGATATGCGCTTCACATATCAATTCAACAACATCCGCAATCATTTCACGCGCTAATGGTTCCAGGTTTTCCATTGTCATCAAATCATCACGCTGTTTGTATATAACGCCACGTTGTTCATTCATAACATCGTCATATTTCAACAGTTCTTTACGTGATTCGAAATAGCGTGCTTCGACCCTGCGTTGTGCCTTTTCCAATGCCTTCGTTATCCATGGATGGGTAATCGCTTCGCCAGCCTTTAACCCCAGTGTCGTCAGCATACCATTCAGGCGCGACGCACCAAATATACGCATCAAATCGTCATCCAATGCCAAGAAGAACTTAGAATCCCCTGGGTCACCCTGACGACCGGCGCGACCACGCAACTGATTATCAATACGGCGTGATTCATGACGTTCCGTACCGATTACATACAGACCACCAGCATCCAAGACCTGTTTCTTGTTTGCCTCTATTGTGGCATATATTTCTTTCTTTTTGTCTTCATAGTCTGGCGCGTCTTTGTCCAATTCTGCAATTAAATCTTCGGCATTACCACCCAGTTTAATATCAGTACCACGACCCGCCATGTTTGTTGCAATTGTAACAGCACCCGGGGCACCCGCCTGGGATACAATTCTTGCTTCCTGTTCATGGTGCTTTGCATTCAGAACAGCTGGTTTAATACCCAACTTTTTCTGCACAATTGCAGCCAATTCTTCGGATTTTTCGATTGAAACTGTACCAACCAAAACAGGCTGCTTGCGTGCCATACATTCGGTTATCTGCTTGATTATCGCATCGTATTTTTCTTCTTTGTTGCGATATATTTCGTCATGATGATCGATACGTGCAACCGGGCGATTTGTCGGAATCGATACAACACGCAGTTTATATATTTCTTCGAATTCCGCCGCTTCGGTCATTGCAGTACCGGTCATACCAGACAATGTCGGATACAAACGGAACAGATTCTGATATGAAATGCTGGACACAGTCTGATTTTCCGGCTGAACGGTAACGTGCTCTTTGGCTTCAATCGCCTGGTGCAATCCCTTGCCAAAGCGACGACCTGTCATAACGCGACCAGTAAATTCATCAACAATCAAAATTTCACCATCACGCACAACATAGTTCACATTCTTTTGATACAAATGGTGCGCCAACAAAGACTGCTGAATATGCATAACCAGCGCTGCATTTTCAGACGCATACAGGTTGTCCCCAACCAGAAGCCCTGCATCCTTTAACAGGCGTGTTGCAGAATCAACCCCAGCCTCGGTCAATGTAACATGGCGGTCTTTTTCATCTTTCTTGTAATCATTTGGTGACAACTGTGCGACGACGGCATCAACCTTAGAATACAGTTCACTGGTATCTTCGGCTGGACCCGATATAATCAACGGTGTACGCGCTTCGTCGATTAAGATACTATCGACTTCGTCAACAATCGCAAAGAACAAAGGGCGCAAAACCTGTTGAGCCTTGGAAAATTTCATATTATCACGCAGATAATCAAACCCCAGTTCAGAATTTGTAACATACGTAATATCGCATGCATATGCGGCGCGACGTTCATCATCGGTCATGTCATGCTGAATAATACCGACTGACAAGCCCAGGAAACGATAAACCTGACCCATCCATTGCGCGTCACGCGATGCCAGATAGTCATTAACTGTAATCAGATGTGCGCCTTTGCCGTGCAATGCTTTCAGAAACATAGCCAATGTCGCAACCAGTGTTTTACCTTCACCGGTTCTCATTTCTGCGATTTGACCGTTGGTCAAAACCATACCACCAATCATCTGAACATTAAAGTGACGCAAACCAATTGCACGAATTGATGCCTCGCGTACCAGGGCAAATGCATCCGGCAGAATATTCTTTTCTTTTTCGCCATTTGCGATACGTTTGCGCAACTCTTCGGTCTGCGCACGCAGTTCGTCATCCGTCATTGCATGATATTTCGGTTCCAAATCGTTAATCAACGACACTGTTTTATCATACGATTTCACCAGTCTGTCATTTGCAGAACCTAAAACTTTACCAACTATATTTTTAAACATCTGTTCCTTACCTTTATTATCCCAAGATTTATAGCAATTTTGCGCCATCCGGTCAAGTTACTTTATGATATAATGCGTTTTGCGAAACAAACAAGATGCCGCACAAAAAATAATTTGGTTTTTAAGCATAAATCGTGTATAATGCAGGCGAAATAGGGGGGATAAAAATCATGCGTGAACCAGTACATAAATTAAGCACATCAGATATAACCAGCGAAGTCTATGTAATAGCGCCGACCCAGATTGAATACATCGCCCAAATCTTTGGCGACAGTGTCGCTGACGCAATGAATATGCGTACATTTTCACAAAAGATTAAACAAATCGCGGCATCATCACTGCGCCGTGCCCTGACCGCCGCCCGTCACCAGGGCGAGGGTAAATAATCAGCATCCCTTACATTTCTGTAAACAGTTTGCAAATACAAATTCTTATGATATAATATCCGTGCATTGGTTGATTACCAATGTGAGGTCTAGAAGCCTCAAATAGATTAAAACAACTCCACTTGGTTGGAGGGCTGTGATATATCTAAATAAACAGCACTATTATCTATTATAGTTTCTAGCCTCCAACCGTCCTTAATCACGACGGTATTTTTTATTAACCAATAAAAAAGATGGAGTATAAAAATGACAGCAATAAATCCCGTATCACAAAACCTGGGTGCCGCACTGCGTCGCGCACGGCGATTACAATACTTGCCCCATGACGAAGCTGCACGCCTGTTAAAGATTACAGCCACACAACTTGCCGAATATGAAAACGGCTATGTTGATATTCCAAAAAATATTTTGGAATTACTGCTGTCCCAGGGCTTTGCAATGATACGTTCCCGATACATTCATACGCAATATATGGAATTTGCAAAAAAACTACGTGAATTGGACGTATTGACTGAAATGTCAAAAAACTATCCCATCCCAGATGACAAATATTGTTAATTAAAATCCCCCGATTCCGGGGGATTTATTTTACTTGCTGTCGTCATGAACGCGATACGTTGTATTGCCATCCTTGATTATCAGGTATCCATCTGCCGCACCACTGGTCATATTACCATAGTACGTCGTGTCACCAACCTTTACATTCAATGATGGTGTCGTCTTCTTGACACTGCGCAGGTATATCTTGTCACTGCCGACATTCAATACGCGTCCACAGTCTGCTGCTTCATCCGCACCAGCACCATAACCAATTGTGGTTAATCCACTCGCGCATGCTGTACGGGCAAGCGTTCCGTTCTGTTCATTCGCGGTACCACCTGTGCCCCAATATCCGGCACCAACATTTACGCATCCTGCGCCAGCCGTCGCAACATAACTGCCCGCGCCACAGGTTACCTTGCACGATGCCAGACCCGCATGGTTGGCTGCCGCTGTGCCACTGTTATGATATCCCTTGGCGGTTGTACATGCTGTGCAACTGCTTGCCTTGGCATTGGAATATGTATCTGTCGCACATACGGATGTACCTGTACACGCCGTGTTATTCGTACCACATCCGGTTGTATATGTACCAGCCACCGCATCCGTACATGATGACTGACCTGTGCTGGATGTATATGTACCCGCTGCACATGCAGTCTGTGCTGTCTTTTCTGTACCGCTTACATAGTACCCCTTGGACGCTGCTGTACATGATGTCGCGGTTGTTGCAGCACTGGTGTATGTTCCAGCACCACAGGCAGAGCAGGTCGTTCCATTTACATATCGTCCCGCCTTCGCCGTCAGACCACTTGCCGATGCAGTACCCCACGCTGTCGCACTCGTCGCCTTTTTGGTCAATGTACCTGCTGTACATATCGTCGCAATCGGACTGTTCGTGACTGATGGTGTCGTTGTTTCTGTACAACTGGTGACCGCAGTCAATCCCTTGTCAGATGTCAAATTCCATCCGGTTTCTGCTGCTGGGCAACTGCTGCAACTGGTCGCTGTACCACCGCCATAGTATGTACCGGCACCGCACTGCGCACATGTAATACCACTGACATAGTAACCAGGATTTGATGACAATGCAGTATTTACCTTTTCAGTATCCCAGGTTGTTGTCGTCTTGCCATACTGGATTGTTGTACCAGATGCACAGTTCGCAGGTTTACGTGTCTGATTACACTGTGTTACTGCACTCCAACCTGTACCACCATTACGCGTCCAACCAGATGTCTGATCCGGGCAGTTCGTACATGATGTTACTGTTCCACCCGCACTGAATGTCGCACCGGTACACTGTGTACATGCCTGACCATTCACATATGAACCAGCCTTTGCTTGCAACGCAACCGATATACTTGCCGCTGTCGGCCATGCGCTGGCACTGGTTGCGTTCTTCTTTAATTGACCGGCACTGCAATTACCACCAACAGACTTGGTTTCAAAGCAACTGGTTACCGCTGTCCAGCCTGTGCCTGTTCCCAGTGTCCATCCGCTTTCGGCTGTCGGACATGCTGCGCAGGCATTACTGTTCAAGAATGTCGAATTCTTGCACTCATTTATCGTACACAGGTTTGTTACGCTGTTTGCAGACCACGACGCTGCCTTCCAAGAGTTTACATTTGTCGTACTGTTACTGCATGTTGCATCACATGACGTCTTGCCAGTACCACTGGTTGTTGCACCATTTGTACATGCGGTACATGCAGACTTTCCTGTGGCATTGGTATATGACCCCTGTGCACATGCTGTTGCACTGGTCGCACTTGCCGGGCAATATGAGCCCGCAGGGCATACTGTACAACTTGTCGCTGTACTGCTGGCGTAATAACCCGCATTTGATTTCAGTTGTGTTACCAATGTGGTCGCACCCCATGCACTGGCACTGGTTGCAGTCTGTTTTACAGTACCCGATGCGCAATTTGCAGGTGTCTGTGTCTGGACGCAACTGCTGTATGATGTCCATCCGGTACCTGTCGCCTTGGTCCAACCAGATGTTGCACCCGGACATGCAGTACACGAATCCGCAGATGTACCACCTGTTGCACTGCGATATGTCCAGTTTGCGCACGGTGTATTATTTGTACCACCGGTACAATACTTACCAGCCGGACATGTTGTACATGTACTGTTTCCTGTCGTTGTATTATACGTTCCCGCTGCGCATGTTGTACACGACGATGTATTACCATATGTAACTGTATGGGCTGCCTTGGCTGTACCAGCGGCACATGTACCACTGGCGGCAGATTCATTCTTGACAGCAACATACTTACCACCGGCAACATTCATTGTACAGTTTGCCTCAGCAGATGTTGCGGCACCATCACGATATCCCGCCGGGCACTGTGTGCGTGTCAATGCGCCTGCCGCCGAATAATATCCAGTTCCAACTGTGACACATGCATTTGCCCACAGATTTTCCAATGTTGTCCCACCAGGCTGACTTGACCCGCCATTTGCAGCAACATTATAGTATGCCGCATTACAACTCAGTTCCGATGTATTAACCCAACACGCTTTACCGGTTGCAGCCACACCATAACCATTTGTATCTTTATCGATATAGCAATGATACGATGTCATGCTGCCATTTGGCACAGATTTTGCCTTAAAGTTGGCATAACATCCTGCACGAGTATTATGATCATTGGTCTGTCCTGTATTCCAATAATTATACGATACCACATCCGTTGAATTTGTTGCTGTTGGACATGTTGTACATGACGATGCACCATCAGATTCTGAATACGTCGCCCCTGTACATGCCGTACATGAACTGTTACCGGTACCACTGGCGTACGTACCCGCTGTGCAGTTTGTACATGATGACGCACCTGATGAAGAGTATTTTCCAGCAGCACACGCATCACCTGTATAGACAGCAGTTCCACCGGTCGTATTATAGTATATTTTTGCAGTACTGTTACATGCACGTCCTGCGGTACATGCACTGACACCCGCACCAGCACTGGCGACCTGTTTACCAGCCGTCAATGTCAGATAACATTGACCAACAGATGTAGCACCCGCAGCAGATGACGTATACTTACTGTTTGTACCAGAACTACATGTTGGACATGTATTAGAACTCTTGTAACTGTTTGCAGCACATGTCCCAACTGTACACAGATTTGTCATAGTGTTGTTCGTGTTCCAGGTTGGCGTTGCCCATGTACTCAGGTTTGTAATTGCTGTACACGATGTACATGCACTGGCGGCTGTTGCACCGGCTGTGGATGTCTTGCCCGCACCACATGCTGTACATGATGATGCACCCGCGCCACTGTATGAACCTGCGACACATTGTGTCTGGGAACCACTGGTCGGTCCCGCCGCAAAATACCCAGCGTCTGCAGTGTTGCATGACGAAGTACTGCCATACGCTACCTGGTGCGCCGCTTTATACTTACCGCCGCCACAGTTTGTTGCACTGGTCGCATTTGCAGTTGCAACATATTGACCTGTCAGATTATTGGTCTTGCATGCATTCGTACCCGTATTATTGCCATTATCAGAATTCGGATAGAATCCACTTGCCAATCCACTACATGCACTGCACGCATTACCATTTTTATAGTAACTTGATGAACACGTACTTACTGTACACAGATTACTCATTGTGTTATTGCTGCTGTTCCAAGTAGAAGCCGTCCAAGCATAAACACCACTGCCACTGCATGCTGTACATGCACTAGCCGCTGTTGCACCGGCTGTGGATGTTTTACCAGCACCACATGATGTACATGCTGATGCGCCAGCGGTACTATATGAACCAGCAACACAGGTTGTACCAGTATATGTCGTAGTCCCCGTGCCATAGTATATATTTGCTGTACTGGTGCAATATTTACCAGCCGCACAGTTTGTTACACCGGCACCCGCGCTGGCAACCTGTTGTCCCGCCTTCAACGTCAGATAACAACTGTTCACACTGGTTGTTCCC
>CAMWQN010000009.1 GCA_947176385.1 uncultured Rickettsiales bacterium | reverse complement strand
CTTATTCCTACACCTTTACGCGCATTGACCGGCACTGACCGGCTACGCTATTCATTGCAGATTCAATGGTAGAGCAATTCAAGTCCGGCATTTTGTTTTCTGCGATTTCTTTGATTTGTGCCTTAGTAATAGTGCCAACGAAATCACGCCCCGGTTTGTGTGAACCGATTTTCAGTTTCAATGCCTTTTTAATGTAGTACGACACAGGTGGCAATTTCATAATGAATTCGAAACTGCGATCTGTATAAACCGTGATAATGCATGGAATTGGCATGCCCGGTTCTTTGTCAGATGTCTTGTCGTTAAACTGTTTGCAGAATTCTGCGATGTTAACACCAGCTGCACCCAACGCCGGTCCAATTGGTGGCGCAGGATTCGCCTGCTTTGCGGGGACGACTAATTTAACAATCCCCTTCAGTTCTTTTTTTGCCATTTTTCACTCCATTTTTTTGGTTTGTGATTGTGGTACGATTGGCTATCTACCACACCGGATTTTTAGCGGTTACACACCACAAAAATCCAAAAACTTTTTTTATTTAGCGACCTATAAAAGTCTCTTTTGCAGAATTCATCGCCTGGGCATGATACCGTTTGGCGCGACGCGCAGCCTCTTTCATACATTCCGCAAAAGCGTCTTTCTGCTGCTGTGTGAATTCTACAGGCTTTGCACTATCTGCATTATTTGCAAAAGTTGCAAACTTCTTTGTCACTATTATACCCTTTCTACCTGCGAGAAATCCAATGCAACACTGGTTTCACGACCAAATACCAAGATGGTCACTGTCATTTTTTGTTTCAGGTTATCAACCTCGGCTGCGATACCGTTAAAGCCTGCAAATGGTCCATCGATAACATGCACTTCCTGACCGACACTATATTCGATATCTTCGGTTGCGACTGCACCTTCTTCTACCTGGCGCTGCAAGCGACGTGCTTCTTCTTCGCTGACAGCGATTGGCTTATTTTTTGCACCCAAAAACATAACAACCTGGGGCATCAATTTTACCAAAGAGAAGGTTTCATTGTTCAAAACCATCTGAACAACAATATATCCCGGAAAAAACTTTCTTTCGTTTTTGACGCGTTTACCGCCTTTGATTTCTGTAACTTCGCGTGTTGGGACCAAAATCTCTCCAAATAACGCATTCAAACGTCGTTTATCAATCTGTTCACGCAAGCCACGGGCGACCTTGTCTTCGCACCCGGTATGAACATTTACGACGAACCACTGCATTTTGCCTTCCATATGCACATCCTTTGTCCGTAATTAGAAAATCCATCCAACAATCGCGTTTAACACACTGTCAACCACAAAGAAAAACAGCGCTGCCAAGCCAGATACCACCAATATCATAATTGTAGCATGCACAACACTGTCACGTGACGGCCAAACAATTTTAAACCATTCACCGCGTACCGACTTTACGTAAACCAGTATGTTTTTCAGTATTTTTTTCATTCAAATCCCGATACTATCGTTTTATTCTGCGACTATCAAAAGCCCAAGTTTTCCGGCACTTTTACCCAGTTTTATTCTGGCAGGGGCTAAAGGAATCGAACCCTTATCCGCGGTTTTGGAGACCGATATTCTACCGTTGAACTAAGCCCCTGGAAACTGTATTTTGCCTGTCGTTTGTACCTGTATTACCCCCAATAGTCGGGGACAAGATACCATACCAATACAAAAAATCAAGCAGAAAGTATTATAAATTGTTTACATTTTTCACGCAAGCATTTTTTCATCACCCACAAACAAGTATTTTAAGTATTTTTACATATTTATGTGTAATTTTCACACTTTTTACTTGCACGTGGTTATGCTTTTTGTCTACAATCGCCATATCCAAGGGGGAGAAATCACGTGGCAGACCGCATAGAACCGCCAATTTTACTATCCAGACTGATGACGTTCGTCTTTGCCGCGACCGTGGTAATGGCGGCTGTTTTGTTCGTCACACTGTATAATATGTTCCCGCTGAACAGACCCCAGATATTCTTTCTGTTTTCACAACTGCGTGGGGAACGTGAAATTGCATTGGTCGCTTTGCCCGCAAAAGACGCCAATTATGACTATTTTGTACGTGGATTCTTGCGCGAATATGTCAAGGCACGTAATGAAATCGTCCCCAGTATCGCAGACATGCGAAAAAAATGGAACAACGACAGCAACAGCGTTATGCAGGCATGGTCCTCGCCAGAGGTTTATGAACAACTGCAATCCACAAATATGTGGCGCGCAATCATGAATGATAGCCCTGATTTTGAATTTTCTTGCCCAGTTGAATTCGAACGTGGTGCAGTTACGCCGTATGCTGAAAATACTTATGATGTAAAATTCAGTTATTTCTGTGCAGATAATGATAGACAGATTAGCAAAAAAAATTATACAATCCGTATAAAGGTGGATACAGCATCTGCACAAAAGATGAAATGGCAGGACAGACTGTCAAACCCATTGGGGATTTTTGTATCAGAATATTCGGTTATATCCGGAAATGGTGATCCATTGAACACTGGATATATGGATAATTAAGAAAGACGGAAAGGAAGAAAGATGACTTTCGTGAAAAATTGGCAATTAAATATATCTGTATATGCGTTAATGCTGTGCCTGGTGGCAATTCCAAACGCGGCACGCGCAGCCGAATATGGTGTTCAAGCAGCATGGGATAATCCAACTGTAAATATGGCAGCCGGCAGTACCAAACCGGGATATGCACAACTGGCATGGGCACCAGGAAATGTATTGCCGATTAAATTACGCAACGGCATGGTTACTATGCTGAATTTGCCAAATGGCGAACAGATAGAAGATGCATTCGTTGGTAACACAGGCATGTTTACATTCGAAGGCGCCCAGGGTGGTCGCACACTGATGATTACACCAGCATCTGACAATATGGGTGGTGACACAAACATGATTGTTACCGGTAAATCTGGAAATAAATATATATTCTATCTGCGCAGTGAACCAATCGGATCTAGCGAGGTTACATATTCCCAGGTTGATGTTATCCTGGACAATAACGCCAGTTTGCCGAATGCGTCTGCATCCACAGCAGCGGGCGCGACAGGTGGTGCCAGTTCTATATTCAAAAAATCTGCTAAATCCAGTGGCACAGTTGGTGTCGATGGCGAAGATTATGGATGGATTAAATCTATGAAGATTGACCCATCTGAATTCCGTTTTGATTTGGATATATTTGTCCCAAATCCAGATGACTATGTAATCGCCCCGGAACGTGTATGGCGTGATCGTATATTTACATACATTGACTTTGGGGACAAGGTTATTTCTATGACCCAGCGTCCGGTTGTATCCTTGTTGGTCGAGGGCGGTGAATCCCCTGTCGGGTTCCGCACAGATGGCGAAGATGGACGCCTGCTGATTGTAGAAGCAGTTGGCGACATGGTTCTGCGCAGTGGTCAACGTATCGTTTGCATCAAAAAACGTGAAAAGCCATTCTTGATTGCAGATACAGCATCTGTTATGGCACTGGCTGAGGCAAATGTTGCACAATCCATGATGTCAGGACAATCATTGAATAATATCGCATATAATGCAGACCTGGCAGCGATGGCTGGTGGCGTATCAAATTATACAACAACACCGATGTTTGTTGGTAACGCGCCCATGGGCAATGCTGCAGGTACCGGTATGTACATGCCGGCAGGATACGGTGTTGCATCAGGCACGTATTCGATGGGCAATGGAACATCAGGATTGACCATGATGCCAACAGAACGTGTGACCGCGGGATCATACCTGCCACAGTCAAATATTCCATTAATAACCAGTAATCAGACAGGTGTTGCAGTTGAATTAAAATCAGATATATCTGTTAAAAAGTTAGACGAATATTGGTCTGGATTGTTGGCGAAATTCAGTGGCGAAGATGGTCAGGGTCTGTTAACACCGTACAAAGACATGGTATTCTTTGCGGTTGATGAACAGGGTGTCGGTGACCTGGGTGCCAGCACATCTGCGGGACGTCTGTATCGTCTGCGTATTGGACCGATGTCTGACATTGATGCAGCACAAAAACTGTGTGACCAATTACTGAAATTCAGTGGTGCCAGTTGCAACGTTGTACGTATGCAATAACGCGTCGTCATCGGGGGGAAAGGCGGATTAACCATGGCAAACATAAAACAACAAATTTCAGATTTTCGTAAATCTACACCACGGCATATTCAGTGGCTGCTGTTGGCAGCGGCATTTATCGTGGTTCTGATTTTGTTAACACTGTTGTTCACAGGACGCCAGAACGCAAAAATTCTGCCGGATGAAGGTGCTGAAACCAAGTTGACATTTTCCCCAGGCATGTTGGATTTAGGCAAAACACCGGTTGGTGAGAAAAAAGAAGAAAAGGTTGCGATATCTGCGACTAATTCAATCCAGATATTGAATATTACATATGCAGAAACTGTCGAAGGTTTTAAACTGGATGAAAATTGCACTAAATTAGGCAAGATTGATAATCGCCCTGCAAAATGCATATTTGTAACATATGCACCAACCAAGCCCATGACAGATAAAAAAATAATGCTGGCAATTACATGGCGCCCAGAAGATGCAGCCGCAGGAATAAAGCATACAGAAGAATATTCTATCACACTGGGCGCAACAGGTGATGCGATTGCGGATTCGTCGTCTGCACGCCCTGTTGTAACTAAGCCAGAAATAATCGCACCTGCCACCATCGAAGCCCCCAAGGTGGATAACAAACAAAAAATTGATGATGATATTTTTGTGTACCCAAATGACGACGATGTGGAAGAAGATGACGATATCTTTGTTTATTCAAACGATGATGAAGATGAGGATGAAGATTTGGATATGACGCCACCTGCGATTACACCACCTGCGCAATCAAAGCCAGTGGCAAATGAAATACGTAATGACATAAAAGCCATTGCGCCATCTGATCCATTTGCAGGTGCAAAAAATTCTGTTGCAACAAATGACACACCATCCGCGCCAGAGGCTTGTTCGGACTTTGCTATTCCAGGATATGGCACAAACGGGCGTCAAATCGGATGGATAAAACCAGAACGTGGTGCATATTATTTCCACCCATTTTCAGACACAAAATGCAATAATCCAACCGGTATCTACAATCCGGATAATGGAATCATTACAGATATCAAAAGCAATGGTAAACGCATTGGTACCGATGCAGAACATATTGGATACAGCACAATAACAAACGGCACATTGCCAAAGTTATCAAATCCTGCGACCAAGAAAGCATCCGGCAATGCAAAATATTACAGCGAAGATGCAAATTTTGATACATTGCCACAAAACGCATCTATGGCTGGCGGTAAAGAATTTATGAACCGTATAAATTTAAAGGCACCAGAAATAACAAAAGAAACCTATATGGGGTCTTCCAGCAGTTATGTATTATCATCACGTCCGTATGATCGCCAGTTTATATTGCGCCAGTATAAACCGATTCCTGCCACAATTGTGTCCGAGGTTCGCGCAGACCCAAGTGTTTACAGCAATGCTGATGCGATTCAATTACCAGTTCGTGCAACGGTTGATCGTAATGTCTATGCCGACGATGGTCGAAATGTTATATTGCCAACAGGTACGTTAATGTTGGGATATGTTACAGGTAAATTACCGGGACCATATACCGCTGTTGGTCGTATGCAAATAAAATGGTATCAATTCATTTTGCCAAATGGTGTTGAATTTAATTTTGCCGAAGGACAAGATCCAATTTCAGCTGATTCCCAGGGGCGTATGGGTGTGCCAGGTCGCGGCAGTACCGATTACATGGAACAATTTGTTATGCCAATGTTGACAGCAATTGTGCCAGCGGCGGTAAATATGATTGCGCCTGTTGCAGATAAATTTGTTAACCAAATTGATTTGGATAATAACACCGTTGTACAAAGCGGAACCATGCGTTCATCAGAACTGGCAAAAAATGAAATTATTACCGCATGGAATCAGGTCGCCAATAAATTACTGGTCGATATGATGGATAATACAACACCGCCATTTTCAATTGCAGCAGGCACACGTATAACAGTATATTCACCAGACGATCTGATTGTCAGTTGTGGCACCCCAGATGCAAATGGCAACATGAGTAAAAAATGCGCATTGGGATACAGTCAAAATAAACGTCGTAATGCCCCACAGAAACCACTGGAACTGGAAAACGATGGTTCTTGGATTGGGCAGGTACGTTCTTTCAATTGGCAGCAATATTGCGAAGGGTACAAGGATGGAAAACTGAGTGATGCCCAGGCAAGAGCAGTTAATGCGGCAGGTTTGGATTATAGTTCTGTATTGTTCTATTGCCAATCTAATCAATACAAGGCAATCAATAACGCTAAACAAGAGGCATATTACCAGAACCAGGCACAACAATTCCAAACATCATATGGAACGGCAAACAACCAAACTGTTGCACAACAACAGGCATACAATCAGGATATCCTGGGATTAACATACGAAGACAGTGGTGCAATTGTTAATCCGTTTGCAAAACCTGTTGCTGACCCAGAACCAGAACAACCGGCAACAATCGGATGTCTGGATGGAACCCAGCCAGATTCATACGGATGTTGCACTGGCGAAGTTTATACAGATATGGGTGCAGAAGGATTTGCATGCTGCCCATCGGATGGGGGTGATTGCTTTCCACCAATATTGTAAGGATAAAAAATAATTTGAAATAATGAAATAACGCACTATATAGATAACAACAACCGATTATTTACGCGCACGAACATCGTGCGCGTTTCTATTTACCCAAACCAATGGATTTACAAAATATGCAAATTTATCGATTCGCACACCATTATGCAAAAACATAATATTGTTCAGATTTTCGATTCGGTGTTCAACCACCAGTTGTAACATTTTACAGGATTCTTTTCTTAGACTATATATAAATTGAACCATACAAAGTCTTGTAACCAAAGGAGAAAAAAGATGAAATCGACAATGACAGTATGTGCAACCGAAAAATTCCACAATGCAGAACAATTATGGTTCTGGTTTATTTATTCAAAATCAGTTCAGACAGGTTTAATGCATATGCGTGGCAATCCAACACGGCGACCATGTGAATTATTGGATGTAGAAACACTGGTAACCAAATTGTATCTGTGCGGGAAATTAACAGATACACAATTAAATGTTATGAAGCAATTCGGTGACCGCAGACGTGCCCCTAACCAATATGTGTGGTCGGAAAACAATGCTGCACATTTATGGGCAAATGCAATGGCTGTGTTAGAAAGTGCCGCACGCGCACGTGGCTGGATTGACTAACACGACACCCGACGTCACGTCGGGTATAAAAAACACTATTAACGCGAGAGAGAAAGTCACATGATTATTGTCGGTTTCACAAATAAAACATCAAAAATACTGCCACGTATTTTTTGTCGCCGATTTCGGCACTGCGCACCTGTTGTAATTGAGCAACACGGTAAAATGACGCTGCATCAATTCGTCAGACATAATAATATCGCACAAATCCCAATAACTATGCGCGATTTACGATTGTTGCGTGCGCACGGTTGGACCTTTGTATGTATCCCACATACGACACATCACAATTTTTCTGCACACTGTGCACACACATGTGTTGAATTTACCTGCCGCATGATTGGTATGCACCGATTGCATCCCATCACACCATATGGTTTATACAGAAAAATTAAACAATGTGGGAATATTTAAATTACTTGTCAGTCGAACCAAATCCACCGGATGCACGCGATGTGGCAGAAATAGCGTCAACTTCTTCCAGTTCTTCTGGGTTAATGCGAACAAGTTTAAACTGGGCGATTTTTTCCCCAGTTTTTATTTCAACAGGACGGTCTGTTAAAGTGTTGCCATCCATAATAGGTAATGAATGAAACAACACACACAATTCACCACGATAATCTGAATCAATTATCCCAACAGAATTGGATAGAATTAAACCACGTTTAACAGGATTACCGGAACGGTTATAGACATGTATCTGATATCCATCTGGGATTTCAAATGCCAATCCTGTCCGGACCATCGTTGTGGAATACGAATGCACAACCGCGTCAGATGCAGCATACACATCCCAACAGTTACCATAACCATACGAACGTGTTGGGATTTGTGCTGTGTCACATAAGCGTTTAAACTTTATTTTTAACTGCGTCATGCGTTTTATTTGCCAGTTTTCTTGATAATATACATTTGCAAGATTCCAAACAAATTCGATACCGTCCAATACAAGACCAATCCAGCAGGCATCCATGCAAACAAGACTGTAAATATCACTGGCATCCAACGCATCATACGCTGGGTCTGCGCCATCGCATCATTGCCACTGGTCAGTTTTTTTGTTGCATTGGACTGTAAATACTGTTGCAGCCACATTGTCGCGCCCATCAATATTGGCAAGATAAAATATGGGTCCATTGCAGACAGGTCATGTATCCACAAAAAATGTGCACCACGCATTGGAACAGACACCAGCAATGCCTTATACAAAGCAAAGAATATTGGTATCTGAATCAGCATCGGCAGGCATCCAGACATAGGAGATGTCTTGTGCGTTTGATACAGGCGCAACATTTCCATTTGCATGCGTGGCTTATCATTTGCATACAGTTTCTGGATACGTGCAATTTCAGGCTGCATTTTCTGCATCGCAATCATTGATGTATATGATTTGCGTGTCAATGGCCACAGTAACAGACGCAACAATAACGTCATTACAATTATTGCGACACCATAATTCATAACAATTGAATTTAATGCATTCAATATCCACAACATTGGACGTGCCAAGAACCAAAACCATCCATAATCGATTGTTTCATCGATTCCAGCAATTGTGCCAGACAGATCGCTTAATACCCGTTGATCACGTGGTCCCGCAAAGATATGATGTGTGACACTTTCTGTTGCCCCTGGCGCAATTGTTACAGCCCCAGCGGATGCATCAGCCTGATACTGGGTACCGGACTTTTTCGCACGCATTGTCTGGTCTGGTCTGTCAATCTGGGCAACTGTTTCCCAATATTGGTCGGCAAATCCAATAAAGCCATTTGTGGTCGAATACGCATACGATTTTTTATCCAGTTTATGCCACGCAGCATTTTCCAAGTCTGAATTTACATACGCCATTAAACCTGTATCAACCCCAGAATTTGATTTCACATCGTTACTGCGCACAATGCGCGAATATGGTGTCAGCGATATATCACGTGCGGTGGCATTGCGGATTTCATCCGTTATTGTTATCAGATATCCGTCGGCTGTAATGCGACGTGTAAATGTGACATTATCCGGACTGCGCCAGGTGTATGTGCCATCTTTTTCAGTCCAAACAGTATCAGGTGCCGGTGCGCCAATTGTTGCAACGTATCCTGTTTCAATAAAATCATTATCGCCAGACAATAATGTAACGCGGTCGGCATCGGAACCGGCGGCATCCGCCGCATAATCAGACAATGCGATATTTGATACGCGAATCCCTTGAACCGTTGCAGATATTTTATCGGATGAAACGCTAGACGTTGGTACACGCGACACATCAATAACAGATTCTGTACCTGATTCTGTATCAGCATTATTGCGTGGTGTCATCAATGTTGTAACCAACCACCAGGCAGATACAATTATTGCAATCCACCACAGGAAAGAGCCAAAACCTGGTTTCTTTGCCTTAGCAGCGGCACTGTCACGATTTGCGTTCCATGTACGAAAACCTGAATTATTATCTAGATATCTAACCATGATTATTTTTTACCTTTTGTTTTTGTATTTTCGACACAACGACGACGTGCCAAATACATATTTAATAAATATAAACCCACCCCCAGCACAATGCAAATGTCCGCGACATTAAATGCCGGCCAATGCAATGCACCAATATGAAAGTCCAAGAAATCAACCACTGCGCCAAAACGCACACGGTCAATTAAATTTCCAACCGCGCCACCGAAAATCAATGCCAATGGCAAGCGTTCATAATCACGGGCACGCGTAAATAAATAATATCCAATGCATCCGATAATTATACTGGTTGCAATAATAATCACAATCGGTGCTGCATCCCCCAGGCTGCGAAACAATGAAAACGATGCGCCTGGATTCCATGTGAACACTATATTGAATATATTACACACGTGCGCCATTAAATATGGTACCGGAACCACAGACCACGCCGCGCCATATAATGGAACAGTACCTGTAATTAAATACAGCAAAAATCCCTTGGTAATAAAATCAGCCAATATTACCGCAATGATAACGGCAATGTATTTCCAAAAACTCTGTTTCATAAATATCCCTTTCCTGTTTTTGGAAATATAGCAGCCAGGATATATAAAATCAAATAAAAAAGCCCCTGGTTCACAGGGGCAATATATCGCAAATATTATGCTTAATGCTGATAATCATTTTTGCGCGTACCGTTAAGAATTGCTTCTAACTTTTTTATATCGGTAGATGTAATACCACTTGACCTTTTTTGCAATTTACGGGTGGCAGCACCAAAATCACGCAGACGCGATTTAGTATCACGCGCTGTTATGCGTGCCTTGTCTGCACCGTGTTCAGCCGCATATCCGGCAACAGCAATAGCCTGTTCCAATTTTTGCTGTTCTTGGTGCGTTCTTTTCTCTTGTTGCATCAACGCCTGGGCGGCGTTTTGTGCGACCTGCATCCACTGTTGTTTTGTCCATTTTTGTTGTTTCTGGCACTCGGTTACCAATGAATCAAAAAATCTCTTTAATGCGGCTTTATCAAACTGCCATGTATAGCCACCCTTGCGCAATGCATTACGCGAATGTATCATAGATGCAGCAACCTCTTCATCTGTTTTACATGCCAACAGTCTTATCATTTCATCGCGCACATGCATTTCTTCGACATTTGTTGTGAAATATTCTTGCAGCAATTGCCGATATTCCTTGTACGGCGCTAAATCCGCAACCAAGTCTTTATATTTTTCCATAGCGTTTCCTTTTTTATTATTTATTTACGATATGATAATTATACTATAATTTTGTACAAAAAACAATTCTTAGCAAAAAAATCCCCGCTGTCTGCGGGGAATATTTTAATCAATAATTTCCTGATTATCATTCGGTGATGATGACAGGGCTGCATAATTATCTGCACGCATCCGTGTTAACATATTATCTATTGTTTTTTCGGATACACCCAGATGTGACAGAACACCATACGCCATAAAGAATGATGATTCAATCGTTTCTGGTAATGCAGTAAATGCACCGTGCTTTAACAAATCCTTGGAATCCGCCAGATTACGCGCACGGGCAAATATACGCGCACGTGGTGCAATTTCACGAACACTGATAATTGTCTTGCGTGCACGGGTCGCATTATCCAGCGCAACAATTACGGCACGTGTCTTGCGCGGGGTCAGCCCCAGGTCACGCAATACATCAACGTTTGTTGCATCACCATAGGCAACATTAAATCCACGTTCACGCCCCAGCATGACGGCATTAACACTCATATCCAATGCAATGTATGATATACCCTGTTCCTGCAACATCTGGGCAATGATTTGTCCAACACGACCAAATCCACAGATAACAACAGTTGGGGCTTCACTGGATGGATTTTTATCTAATGTAACAGGATGATTTTTACCAAAAATGCGACCAGTTCTGTTCAGCCAATCGTATACAACCAATAATACAGGTGTTGCCATTATCGACAATATTACGATTGCTGTTAAGATTTCCTGGTGCATTAATGGAATTGCATTAATGCCTGCAACCTTCATCGTTTGGAATATCAACAATGCGAATTCACCACCCTGCGCCAGAATCAATGCAATCATTGCAGCGTCCGGTGGGGTTACATGACGAACACGTGCAACCATAAATATTGCGACAAACTTTATCGCAATCAGCATTGCCAATCCGCCCAAGATAATATACCAATTATCCAGCAACAATGGCAGATTCAGTCCCATGCCCAATGCAATAAAGAAGAATGCCAAGAACATCATTGCATATGGACTGACCTGTGCATCAACCTGATGACGGTATATTGTTTCACTCATTAACATACCCGCTAAAAATGCCCCCAGCCCCGCTGGCAATCCCATCCAATCTAAGACGACTGCCCACAGGATAATGTTCAGCAATACAGCCAGCAAAAATAATTCTTTGGACTTTAATCTGCATACCATACGCAGCAATGGATTTAATACAAAGCGTCCAACAATAACCACACCACCTATTAATAATCCTGAAATTATCAAAACGTCGATAATTGTTGCCCCCAGATTAAGCGTGCGACCGGCAAATACTGGCAACATCGCCAACAATGGGATTGATAACAAATCCTGGAACAACAAAATAGAGAATGTCTGACGTCCCATATTTGTGTTTAATTGATTTCTGTCGGTTAATAATTGCAAGTCTTCGGATGTGCTGGACATTGCCAGAATCAATGCGACCATGACGCATCCCATAATTGACCAGACCTGCAATCCGAACAAGAATGGAAACAACATAACCGCAACCATTAAAACCTGGGCGGCACCAAATCCAAAAATCGTGCGACGCATATACCACAGGCGGCGCATATTTATTTCCAGTCCAATTGTGAACCACAAAAATAATATCCCCAAATCACCCAAGAATCGCCATGTCTGATTCAATTCAAACAGACCAAATCCATATGGTCCAGCCAGTATTCCAGCGATTAAAAATGCAACCAATGCACCGATACGCGCCATACGCAGTGCAAATGCCAGCACAAACAAAACACCAAAAAATATCAAGACAGATATTGACATTTATCCCCCTCCCTGGTTTACATATCAATGTGCATTATATAGAAGTGTTTAATTCAAGTCACTAAAATATTTTGCAATTTTTGCAAATGTTTCGGGTGCCAATTGTTCTGCACGTTCTGTACCCGTTAATCCGAACTGTGCCCAATCAACATTCGGCATTATAGAACGTACCATCTTGCGACGATTACCGAATAATTTCGCTGTTAATTTTTCAATATTTTCCAGATTATCCAGGCGTGCAATTTTTTCTGAATTCGGGATAATTTGCACAACAGCCGATTGCACCTTGGGTCTTGGGACAAATGCAGTGTTTGGAACATCAAATAAAATTTTTGCATCTGCAATCAATGACGTTAACACAGCCAGACGACCATAATGTTCGTCACCGGGACGCGCAGTTATGCGAAGTGCAACCTCGCGCTGGAACATTAATGTCATAGATAAAATGTGTTCACCATGCGCGGCGCGTTGCAACCAACGTATCAACAATTCTGTCCCGACATTATACGGCAGGTTTGAACACAGTGCATATTCCGACACACCCAAGGCACCAAAATCCACACGCAACGCATCATCATAAATTACCGTCAGTCGTCCATCCGACGCATCAGTGACGCGTGATAAAATCGGGGCAGTGGTTTTATCTTTCTCTATCGCGATAACGCGTTTCGCACCCGCCAAGAGTAACGCACGGGTCAGCCCCGCGGGACCGGGTCCAACCTCTACAACCGAAACATTTTCAATATTCGGCACAGACCGTGCAATGCGTCCCGTCAAATTTAAATCAAACAAGAAATTTTGACCAAACTGTTTCTTGGGTTCCAATCCACAATCGCGCATCATTTCGGACACTGGTGGCAAAGATTCAAGCGTAACAGATGTCATAATGTCTTGCGCCCCCCGAACGCTAATGTCAATGTGCCATCATCCAAATAATCCAAATCCCCACCCAATGGCACACCAGATGCAAGTTCTGAAAATGTAACGTTAGCCCCCGCATCACCAACAACAGACATAACGTAGTGTTGGGTTGTTTTACCTTCGACTGTGTTTGGCAGGGCAAAAATTATTTCTGTAATCGCTTCATCTTTGACACGTGTCGGCAATGCCCCAATATTCAAATCATCTGGCAATACGCCGGAAACAGCTGACAACAGCCCACCCAAGATATGATACCGACCGTGAAAGACGCCTGATTTTTCCAATGTCCAAACATCGGCCAGGTCACGCACAATACATAATTGTCCAGTGGCGCGCGATGTGTCACGACAAAATTCGCATGTCGCATTTTCAATATCTGTCAGCACGCCGCACGTACGACACGGGCGAATTGTGTTTGCCGCATCATGCAATGCAGATGCCAGTGCGTCTGCACGTCCGGATTTATCCTGTAATAACGCCAGCACAATACGTTGCGCAGCGCGATTGCCAACACGTGGCAATTTTGCAAATTGTTTTATTAACTTTTCTATTTTCGAATTCATGTTGAATAAATGTACTAATGAAAAACATAACTGTCAATACCAGCATTTGTTGCGGCAGATTTTAAATTCTGGGCAGCAGTTTCTGACAGTCCATTGGTGCGAACACGATATAATCCACCCGATTGCTCAATCGTGGCGGTGGCACCAAGTTTATTTTTGACATTTTGTACCTGGGTCTGTGCGGCTTCATGCGACGAAAACGCACCGAATTGTACCCCTGCCCCACCTGATGTATTAACTGTATTCATTGGTTGCGCAGCAGCCGTTGCCGCCTGATACGATTGCGCGATTGTCGGCTGTGCAACAGGTGTTGTTGTTGGCTGTGCTGGTGCAGATGGCGTCGCAACAGGCGGCAGATTTGCGACCATTGCAAAGCCTTTGTTCAACATATTTGTTGAAACATTCGCACGAATATCCTTGTTTTCTGCGCCCAAAACAACACTCATCAAATGACGACCATTACGGCTGACGGTTGCGACCAATGAATATTTGGATTTATTTGTAAAACCAGTCTTCATACCATCGCATCCTGGATATGTCCCCAGCAAGCGATTGCCGTTTGTATATGTTTTGCCGTTATATGTCCAGGTCTTGATACCAAAGTATTTCCAATATTGCGGAAAATGACGATACACTGCGATAGACAGCAGCGCAATATCACGCGCAGTTGACGTATGGTCATCGTTTGGTAAACCAGATGAATTTTCAAAATGCGTGCGACTTAATCCAATTTCGGTTGCGACACGTGTCATCAGGTCGGCAAAGTTCCCTTCTTTGCCCCCCTTTAAATTTTCAGCAAGTACACGTGCAACATCATTTGCACTGATTACTGCGACAGCCTTTATCGCATCTTCGACGGTAATTTTACTGCCCGCTGCCAGCCCTAATTTCACAGGCGATGCACTGGCAGCAGAATTTGATACAATTAAATAATCATCCAAATGCAGACGTCCATGTTCCAATGCATCAAACGTCAAATACAATGTCATTATTTTTGTTAAACTGGCCGGATAATTTATATCATTTGCGTTTTCCTGATATAACACGCGACCGGTATCCATATCAGCGACCAATACCGCACGATATGGTGCCGCCATTGATACATATGGCATACACGCAATCAACAACCCAATAATATGATAAAAACGTACCCTCATGATGTGCATGCTACAAAAAATCCGCCCTTGACGTCAAGGGCGGATATAGTCACATCAATGCAATTATTATTTAACCAATGAAACAATACGTTTGCATCCGCATACGGATACCAATGTTCCCTGGATATCGCATTTTGCTGCTGCAGCCGCCGCATCATGTGATGCAAACAATGCAGCATCAAAAATCGGACGTACGCCACGTGACAGCGCCAATTGGTTTGCAACGACTTCTTTGTCACAAACAGCGATAATCGGCATATTTGGACGACGGCATGAAATTTCAGTTGCAGCAGCGGTGTCTGGTGCAAATACAACGATTGCATCCGCATCATTCAATTCTGCCATAACTGCAACAGACAAAGACCAATCATTTTCTGGCAAGTCTTCTACATCAGACCAATCCTGAGAATTTTCGATTGAATCCATATCGGCATTCGCCAAAATCTTGGCCATTGTAGCCGCAACAAACGGTGGATTTTCACTGATTGTGGTTTCTTCGGATGTCATTGTAGAATCAACATGCAAATATGCAGCTGTTGCAATATCAGAAATTTCCGCACGTGTCGGGAAATCACTGTTGACCATAGAGCCCAGCATCTGGGTTGCCATAATAACAGGTTTGTTCTTTTCACGGCACAGACGAACGATTTTGCGTGAAATTGCAGGAACCTTTTCAAATGGAACTTCTACTGCCAGATCACCACGTGCAATCATAATACCATCAGCCGCATCAACAATCGCTTCGATTTTTTCAACAGCCTGTGGACGTTCAATCTTTGCAATAATCTTTACAGGATGTGATGTACGTGCCTTGATAAATTCACGGGTCTCTGTAACATCTTCTGGTTTCTGAACAAAAGAAATCGCAACAAAGTCCGGATTCTTTGTCAGAACATATTCCAAGTCTGCACGATCTTTTGCAGTCAGAACAGATGTTGCAACTTCGGTATCTGGCAGGTTAAATCCACGACGTGACCAAATTTCGGTACCACGGATAACAGTTGCTTCGATACTGTCAGAGTTAACTTTTTCAACCTGCATTTCGATTTTACCGTCATTCAACAGAATACGATCACCAACCTTTAATGAATGGATAACGTCCATATCCGGCAAATTAACGCGATTCGAATTACCAGGTGTTGTATCAGAATCAAAAACAAATTTCTGACCTGGTTTGATTGGAAATTTGTCTTCGGTTTCAAAGTTACCAATACGGTGTTTTGGTCCCTGCAAATCAGCCAGAATTGCAACAGGATTACCTGTACGTGCAGAAATTTCACGAACTGCGTCGATTTTTGCACCCTGAACATCACCACCATCATGGCTGAAATTCAAACGGCATACGTTTACGCCGGCGGCTATCATTTTTTCCAGGATTTCTTTACTTCCACTCTTTGGACCAATAGATGAAGTGATTTTAGTATATTTTTTCATATTTAAAACACCTATGTTTATTTGTTTTTCTTGCTTTTTGCGATTTATGATATATCATAATTATATCAAATAAACAAGGGGAAAGTCTGAATGAAAAACGCAAATCATGGTGCAATTGACAACCAACAGTTGGTCAGTATTATTGAACGCATTGAAAAATTAAATGAAGATTCCGCCGCAATCGCCGCTGATATCAAGGAAATTTATAGCGAGGCTAAGTCCGCAGGATTCGACCCAAAATATATTCGCCAGATGATACGTCTGCGTAAACTGGACCCAGATGAATTGGACGAAGCGGACGAATTAACACAAATGTACCGCAGTGCACTGGGGCTGTAATGAAAGGCTTTACAAAAACAGTCGAAGATTTTAACTGCGCCCATTGTGGCGCAGCAGTTTTTGGTAATGGATATACAAACCATTGTCCACAATGCCTGTGGTCGCGGCACGTTGATAATAACCCTGGCGACAGGGCCGCGACCTGTGGTGGAATGATGCGCCCGATATCCGTCACCCCCGATGGCGACAAGTTTATAATTACACATAAATGCGAATCCTGCGGCAAAATAAAACGTCAACGTACATCAGACACAGACAATATTGATGCGATAATTGCAATATCTGCGGACAATTCTTTTATTTTTGGTAAATAGTTTTTTAGTTGCATGGCATGTGAATATAATCATATAATTTTGCATGCGTAAATTTCTGGAAAATCAACGTGAAAACTTGTTTCTGTACGTGCCGTTTGTTATGGTCGCCGGTGGTGCGTTGTATTTTGGTTTAAGTTTTGAACCGACCATTCCATATTCCGCATTTACACTGCCGATTTTGACATTGATAATTACAGCACTGATGTTATTAATCCGCCGTCCGATTTTCGTGCGTGCAATTTTGATATTTATATTTGGTTTTATATATGCCGCAACCTTTACAAATATTGTTGATACACCAAAACTGATGCGTACGGTTCGCAATACAAATATAACCGCCACTGTTACAGACATTGATTACACCCCGGAATCAACACGTATATTTCTGCGTATTGCAACACATGATATCGGGATAAAAGATTCTGATTTTGCAAACGTGCGCGTTTCATTTAATTCAGAACTGCCACTGCCAAATGTTGGTGACACGATAAACGTCGAGGTTAATTTGTTTCCGCCATCAAATGCGACCGCACCCGAAACATTTGACTATGCACGTTGGGCATACTTTAACGGTATTAGCGCAACCGGATTTATGACCGAATATTCTGTAATCAATAATGCAGAGCGTCACAGCATAAATTCTATACGCGATTATTTGCACAACAAATCAAAATCGTTTTTATCAGATGGTCTGATTCTGGGTTATAAAAATTCTGTACCAAATGACGACAAACGCATTTGGACGACTGCCGGTATTGGTCACGTTTGGTCAATCAGTGGATTTCATTTTGCGCTGATGTCAGGTTGGATGTTTGCGATATTCTATCTGTTGTTCCGTATGACACCGCGATTGACCAATCGGATTCCGGCACGCGTCAGTGCAATGTGCGCTGTATGGATTATGCTGATGGGATACCTGGCAATATCAGGTGGTTCTGTCGCAACCATTCGCGCGTTTCTGATGATAAGTCTGGTTATCGCAGCAATGATATTGGGACGCAGCGCGATATCTTTGCGTAATGTGTGTTTGGTATTTTGTATCGTGTTTTTGATAAATCCGCACTATATAATGCAGGCTGGATTTCAATTATCATTTTCTGCGGTGTTTGGGTTGGTATGGTTTTGGAATGACACAGCACCACGCATGCCAAGCAATAAAATACTGAAAGTTTTATATGCAGCAACGCTGACATCCATTGTTGCGACAATATTTACGACCCCATTTGTTATCGCGCATTTTTATTCGGTGCCATTGTATGGCTTGATTGGCAATCTGGTATTGCTGCCAATATTTTCACTGGCGATTATGCCATGTGCTGCAATTGGGACAATAACAGCGATAGCGGGTATAACCGCGCCACTGGATTTGGCACATATGATTTATAATCACACACTTGCAATTGCGAATATGATTACAGAATTACCAGGCGCCAGTATAACAATGCCACACGTTCCAAATACTGCATTATGTTTAACAGTGCTGGGATTTATATCCACAATCTTTATACGCGGTGGGCGTGTCAAAGTAAATTATATTCTGGGTACGACTTTGATAATTGCTGCGATAACTGTCACAGCATTGCATCCGCGCCCAGTATTCTTTGCAACATCTGACCATGACCTGGTTGCATTCGAATACGACAACCATCTGGAATTTAACAAGTCACGCGCATCCAATCATTTCTTTGCATTTGATACATGGCGCAGGCTGCATGGTGATGATGCTGGTGGTGATAATATTCGTCGTAAACCAGACGGTGGTGTATGGATATATAAAACTGAAAATTTTAATCTGGCATATATCCAAAAATTTGTTCCATTGCAGAATAATATTGTCAGACTATGTCGCGACGACAATATTGATTACATCGTTTCATATTTCAATATTCGTACAAAACACTGTCATGCGAAAATACTGCGCGGTGGATTTGTTATTTATCCATCGGGACATGTTCATTATACACCAGCGCGTCGTCGTTGGCATATTCAGCACTGATAAAAAACAATCCCGCTGCCGGTGCGGTGGGTCCCGCCGCGCTGCGATTTTTTGCAGCAAATATTTCATCAATATCATATGGTTTACCCAGACCAATTTCAACCAATGTCCCAACAATATTGCGAACCATGTGATGCAGGAATGACCGTGCAGAAAATTCAAAAATTATATTTTCGCCATCTTGGGTCACGCGTGCCGTGTCCAGTGTCTTAATCGGACTTTTTGCCTGACATTCGGATGCACGAAAACTGCTAAAATCATGATTACCAATTAGTACCGCTGCAGCACGTTGCATTGCATCAACATCCAATGGGCGCGCAACCCACCAGACGCGATTACGATTTAAAACAGGCGCCGCACGACGATTTAACACAACATATTTATAGTTACGACGAGTACACGAAAAACGTGCATTAAAATCAGCAGATACGCTTTCACATGACAATATGGATACAGGACAATCCGTCAAATAAAAGTTCACAGCACGCATGACGGTATTTGCGTCAAAGTCGCCATCTAAATCAAAGTGCGCGGTCATTGCGACAGCATGCACACCGGCATCCGTCCGACCCGCAGCAACAACATCGGGACGCGCACCACAGAATTTTTCGATTGCGTCTTTCATAATAGACTGCACAGACGGTCCCTGGCGATTTTCCTGCCAGCCGATAAGTCCGGTACCATCATATTCAAGATTTACTTTATATCGTGTCATTATCTGCTGTGTCCTTGATGGGTTAAACATTGCTGACATATTGTAGGGCTGCATATATCAACAATTTCAGCAACTTTTGCCTGATATGTCGGGCAATTTTGACAATGCGTGCCATGACAATCCATACAATTACACGTACCATTATTATTATATTCTGAAACAACGACATGTGCACCATGCAACCAACACATACGTTTTGTTTCTGTATTCTGTGCTTTTGTATTCATTTAACGTGACCTTACAGATTCTTTACGCAACACTATGTTCTTGCATGTATCACTTGGCTTTACGCGACGTGGTCCAAACAACATCATACGCAGCCATGATACATCATAACAATATGCTTTCTTGGTCGTGCAATCTATCGAACAATTTTCGCAATTGCGACATACTCTAAATGTTATATTATCTGTTATTTCACTCATTTTATTGCCCTATTTTTATTTCTGCACCACGGTGACCGTTAAGAAAACTTTTCCAATCCATTGGCTTTTTGCCAGCCGGCTGCAGGCGCAAAATTTCCAATTCACCATTGTTTATGCGCGTCTGCAAAATCTTTACATCCGCGCCATTTATCTTTGTGCGACCCGCACCCAGGGCGCGAATCTGGTTATGAATATCCTGCACAGATTTTGACCAATCAATGATTTCATCATCACCCATAAATTTACGTGTAAATGTCGGTGTGCCGATTTGAGGCTGTGGAGTATATGCAGACGGATTTTTCAGATATTCCACCAACATATCCGCGCCGATTTGGGCGACACGCGATTCAACATCTGAATTTGTATCATTTTCGCCAATATCAAATGTGCGACGCATATATACATCACCCGCATCCAATTCCGGGGTTATCTGCATTAAACATACAGCAGACGCGTTGTCACCATTATAGATTGCCGTGCGAATTGGTGACGCACCACGATATTTTGGCAGGGAACTCGGATGAATATTTATACATGGCGCGGAATTTAATACATTATCACGCAATATTGCGCCGTATGATACAACCACAACCATATCAGGCGAAAAATTATATTCCGATGGTTTGTGATATACAGGAAATCCGTGTTCTTCCGCCCAGATGTGAACCGGCGATTTGGTTAAAATCTGTTTGCGCCCTGTGGGCTTTGGTCCGCGGGTAAATACAGCCATGATTTCATGCTGGCGCGCCACCGCGTCAAAAATAGGCACGACAAAATCATTTGTTCCCATCAGTACTAATTTCATTTTTTACGTCTCCGTACCTTGCGCATTACCATTTCACGACGAACCGGTGACAGGTGGTCAATAAACAATATACCATCCAGGTGATCTGTTTCATGTTGCACAATGCGTGCAGGGACACCCGACATTTGGGCAGTGTGTGTGGCACCCGTTTCGTCCATCCATTCAACGACAACAGATGCCGGACGCGTGACATGCGAAAACACTGGCAAATTATCAGCCCCCAGTACAGACAGGCAGCCTTCTTCCATGTCACAAACATCAGTGCTGTGTGATATGATTTTTGGATTCAGCATTTTATAAACCGTATTCGTATCCGGGTCCATCATGACCAAGAAACGTGACAGGATTCCAACCTGGGGCGCAGCAAGTCCGACCCCATTTTGTTCGCCCATCATGCGGACCATTTTATCCAACACATCGCGCAACTGGGTGGTAATTTGTTCCACCGGCGCGCATTTTTCACGCAGACGCATATCACCACACAAAACCATATTTAATTCATTATTCATCGTCGTCATCATCCATTTTTTCTGCACTTAACGCCAGATTTTTTGAAACTGTCAAACCACCTTGCTTTTTTATCTTTTCAAACCAGCCGGATATACTGCCACGACCATCGGTTAATTTTTTTAACCCCCCGTCATAGTTCGTGCGCAGGGTATCTAAGGCATCACCGATTTTTTTATAATCTTGGGTAAAGCCCGCATATTTTTCATACAATTTTTCTGCAAATTCTACAATTTTGCTGACGTTCTTGCTTTGTTTTTCGACACGCATCAATGTATCAATCGTACGCAACATCGGCAACAATAATGATGGCGTTGCAATTGTGACACCATGTTCAAACGCGTACTTATAAATATCATCTTTGTCGCGGTTCATCAATTCAATATAGGCATGTTCCAGTGGCATGAACATACATACATAGTCAAATTTACGATCAACAACCTGGTTATAATTTTTATTCCCCAGTTCTTCGATATGTTTCTTGGTTGCATCAACAAAGGTGCGCCACAAACGATTTTTTTCGACCGCGTCATCGGTTGCCAGATAATCCATATAACTGTTCAATGACATTTTTGCATCGACCACAAAATGCTTGTCACCGGGCATATGTACAATATAGTCAGGAATATCACGTCCGTTGGAGAGGTGTTTTTGTGCCTCGTACTGGACGCCTGGTTGCCAGCCGAGTAATTCAAACAAACGTTCGACCTGGATTTCGCCCCAGTTGCCCTGCAATTTCTTTTTACCACGCAGGGCGTCCGTCAGGTCTGATGCCTCTTTCTTTAACGCGGCACTGGAATCCATCATGTTTTTAATCTGGCTTTCCAGACTTGCGCGATTTTCAGTCGAATTTTTTAATATATCTTTGATTTGTTTATTAAAGTCTTCGGTTAATTTTTCAATTTGGGTTTTAAATGGCGTAATTGTTGTATTCAGCGTCTGTGTCTGTTCTTCGTTTGCCATTTTGCGCGTCTGTGCCAAGACATCAACCGATATATTTTTAAATTCTTTCAGCATTTCGCCACGCATGTCTTCCAGCATTTTAACACGTGCATCGGCGGCACTGGCGCGGGCAATTAAATTTGCATGGTCGTGCTGCATGCGTGCAATCTGTTCTTTCAGCAATGCAACCGATGCATCAGAATTCGCGTTTGACGCATTCAACATACGCCCAATAATGACGCCCAGCGTCCCACCAATCAACAAACCAACAAATACTGATATTAAATCCATAACGTCATCCCACTTCTTTGTATTGCAATTATAAAAGAAAAATGCGGCTTTGCAAGCCGCATATCCATATTGAATCCCAGCACACTATTTGCGCCGTTTTCTGGTTTTAGTCTTGGCGCCCGCCAGTAAATCCATCTGCATTTGCAGGATGGTATTTTCTTTCTCGCGGATAACATCCAACAGGCGTTCGTTTTCCTGTTCCTGCTTCTTTAATTCACGTTGACCTGCCATTACCTGATCGGACAGTGATTTATTGCGACCACGATTAAATAATCCGGTCACAATTGCACCTGCCAGCGCACCACTGGTTGCACTTAATAAATCGCCCAAGGTTTCTATTAACGGTATTGCCATAACGCCATTATAACAAATGGCATTGTATGCGTCAGCAGGACGCTTTTCTTAACCCAGTTTTACGGTCAATCCAAACGCGCTCAGATGCGATTTCCATCAATGGCATGTCGGCTTTGCTGTCAGAATAGACACGCACAACACGTGGGATAAATTTATTATCACGCGCCCATGCGTCCAGCGCATACACCTTGTTACAACCCCAGCACAGGTATTTATATTTCCATGGCTTTTTTTCATCCATTTCAGAACACAAAACTGCATCAAATTTGATATCACGTACCAATGGGCGCAATAAATAATTCGGACTGGCGGATGCTAAAACAACCTTGCGTCCGGCATTGCGTTCAGCGGTGACCTGTTCTTTTGCCCAGCCAAAGCGTTCACGCATATGCTGTTTAATAAAGCCAGGTGCAAATTTTTTAACCATTTGTGGTGTCAAGAAACGACGGATATTTTCACGCCACCACACGCCATCGGGACGCACACCAGCAGCAATCGCAGATACCGCCATCAATGGTAAAAACAGCCATGGGCGCACAGAATGATGAAAACAATATTTTGCAAATTCCACATTTGAATCCAGACCCGACAATGTGCCGTCAAAGTCAAAAACAACGACATCAACTTTCTGTAACATGTATATAATCCTTAATTTTGTTCGGCGGCATTATAGCAATGTTTTTATTGCACTGCAAATTTTATATTGGTATTAAATATAATGGTTGGATGGGTGGGATATATAAATACTCACCACCTTTGCAAGTATAGTCGCAAACCTTCAACCACACAGATTTTTCTGGTGTTTTTTATTTTTAAACGGGGCATTGCCCCGTTTTTATTTATTTTTTGTTTTGCTGTTTTTTACGCTTGTTTATTTTATGCGTTTTTAATTTGCCCTGGAATTTGGTACGTAACCCTTCCATCAGGAAGAACAGTGCTGGTGTCAGAACAAACGTAAACACCAATGACGCTGCCATACCACCAATCATAACAGCAGCCATCGCAGTCTTCATACCATCAGTAGACCACATCTGTGGTAACATACCGGTAATAACCGCAATTGATGTCATCATAATCATGTTCTTTTTGTCGGTTAATTCGGTCCATAATGCAACACGTGGAACGGCACCTTCGGCAATGCGCTTTACCGTTGGTTCCAAAACCAGAATGTTATTATTAACCACCAATCCCACCAACATAACGAATGCCAACATCGCACCGATATTCATCGTCGCACCCGACAGGAACAACACAATGAATACGCCCGCAAAACTGGTCAAGATTGATGTTGCAATCGTAAACGGATGGATAAACGAATTCAAAATCGCCGCCAACAACATAAATGTCAGAATAACAGCTAACAAGAATGCCTGACCGATTTCGCTGGTTGTTTCACCCTGGGTCTCACTCATACCACCGAATTTTACATAATATCCGTTCTGCCATTCCATTGCGTCAATGCCAGCCTGGATTTTTTGCTGTACAGGTCCCATGGTTGATTTACCGATGTTAATATCGATTTCTGTAACACGGGTTTTATCCAGACGGTTAATATTCGCAGTTGCAGGCATACGTTTGATTTCGCCCAATTGCGATAATGCAACCATGCCTTTCTGGGAATTGACATATACATTGTCGAACATCGCATCTGTTTTAAATGGTTTGGCATATTCAACAATAATTGGATATTCTTCGCCGTTTTCTTTGTAGTTGTAACTGTCATTTCCATACAGTGCGGCACGCAATGCAGTACCAGCATAGGCGTTTGATACCCCCCAGAAATTCATCTTTTCCTGGTCAGGGATAAACTGAACTTCTATATTCGGTTCTGGAACTGCTAAGATTGCTGTTTGAACCTCTGGTATATCATTAATCATTGCCATGACTTGGCGGGCATATTCGGCGCGAATATTATCATCATCACCATAGATATTTAATACCAGGTCAGCGTTACTGCCCGATGACATTGTACTGCCAGCCTTAATCGATACTTCCAAATCTGGAATTTGGGCTAACTTTGGCAATATCTGACGTGCCAGTTCTTTGTCAGAAATGCTGCGTTCTTCCAGTGGTGTCAACTGAACTTTGACTGCGATATTATGCAGACCACGTTCACCAATTTTTACAGTTGATGCAACAACGTCTGGGAATTCGCCCAACACGTCTTCTATTCTTGTGGCGATTTCCTGCGATTTTTCAAATGTCGCACCCATTGGGGCACGTGCAGTTATGTTGATTTCATCAATATCAGATGATGGTGAAAATTCATTACCAACAAATTTCATCAACTGGGCGGATGCAATCAATATTACGAGTGCGCCCAACACAACACGACCTGGATGACGGAACTGATAATCAAACCATTCACGCAATGGTGTCTTTTCTTCGGGCACAGGGGCATCAGCGGCAACTGGTGATTTCTTGTCGCTTGGGGCGGCCAGGCGCAAGAATTTCGCAATCATCATTGGCGCCAACGTGAACGAGAACAACAATGACAACAGTGTCAATACCACAACCGTTATACCAAACTGGGACATGAACTGACCGGCAATTCCACCCATAAATGCCAATGGCAAGAACACCACGACATTTGTACCAACACCTGCTAAAATTGAAACGGCGACTTTTTTCGTACCATCAATTGCAGCATTTTGTGGATTTTTGCCTTTGTGCATTTCTTGCAATGCGGATTCAATCAAAATAATTGCGTTCGACACCAATGTACCCAGCGCAGATGAATACGCCAACAATGTCATCGAATTGATTGTAAATCCAAATCCATCCATAAAGAAGAAACCTGCAACCAATGATGCCGGAATCACGACACCCGCGATAATTGTTGAACGCCAGTTACGTGTAAATGCCAACAATACCAACACAGTAAAGATAATACCCAATACGATACCCCAAATTGTGCTGTATGTTTCATCCAAAACGGAAATTGATGAATCAGATACAATTTGCATTTCGGCATTTGGGAATTTGGTCTGCATTTCCGATACCAATGCCGGCAGGCGGTCTCGCAAGGCTTGTGCAATCTTAATCGAATTTCCGTCTGATGATTTTACAACAGATGCAATCACAACGTCATCACCATTATAACGTGCACCCGTTTCAATATCACGCGCGGCGTCAACAACTGTTGCAATATCTGAAAGGCGGAACTTTTGTCCCTCCATCGTTGTGACTTGCAGATTTTCAATGTCTGAAACATTTTTAAATTCACCGATAAAACGCACATTTGATGAGTTTGCACCACGTTCAATTTTACCGCCCGGGACATTCAAATTCTTGTTGCCGAGCGCTGATACAATATCAATAACGGTTACGCCACGGGCTGCCATCTGGTCTGGATCCATCTGGATACGGACAGCGCGTTCACGACCACCAAATACAGATACACTGGCAACACCATTTATCGCAGTAATTCTGTTTGATAATGTATTATCAACGTATTCTTCCAGGTCACGTGCATCGGCGCCACGCAGAACGATATCAACAACAGATTCCTGCAACGGGTTCAGTTTTTCAACAACCGGCTGTTCCAGTGAATCTGGGAATTCAGATGCCAGGGCATCGATTTTTGTTTTTACTTCGGCTGCTTTGTCATTAACATTTACGCCCAGGTTAAATTCAGCCATAACATAGCCACCGTTTTCATAAACCTGGGATGTTAATTTCTTTAATGATGCAACTTCGGATATCGCATCTTCGGCTTTTTTAATAACCTGGGATTCAATTTCAGATGGTTCCGCACCAGGGTAAATAAATGACGCCGTCACCATCGGGAAATCAATCGATGGTGTGCGTTCAATATTCATCTTTGGGAAAGACGTAATTCCCAACACAACCCAAAACAAAACAAACATCAATGTCGTAACTGGGCGTGTGACGAAAAATTTTAACATTTTGTGAACTCCTATCCTTGGTTAAAAACTATTTTGACTTTACCTGTACTTTGGCGCCATCAGTGACATTCGATAAAATTATCACTTCGCCGTCTTGCAGACCATTTGTCACAACAGATGTGTCAGAATCTGATAATGCGACACGTACAGGACGCGCAACCGCCACACCACGTTCCATAACATATACCGTATCCTGACGAATTGCGTATGATGGAACAAAGTATCCAGAAATCTGATATTGGGCATAATTTAATCCGTCGGACGCGCCACGGGTTGTCACGCGATGCATACCAGTATCCAAGTCAATATTATTGGATACGGACACGATTGTACCGTTACCGATTTTTTGTCCTGGCTTTAACAATTTAACACGTGCGCCAGATACCAATGCATGATTGTTTTTAACCGTCAATGGTTCACGCAAAGTGCCTGTTGTCTTTTTGGCATTTAATGTATCAACAACCAATCCTGATTCTGTTGCTGCGCGTGATGGATTGAATACAAAGCGACGTTTTTCAATTCCAACCATCACAAAACGATATACAAACCACAACACCACCAACAGCAGCATTGCCAGGTAAATGCGTTTCTTGTTATGTGGACGATGTGCCCATGTGTTTAAATCTGAAAATATTTCCATTATCTTTTTCATATTATTCACCCAATTTCTTGACAGATTCCGCAGACATCAGAATTTTATATTTTGCATTCAGCAATGCCATATCCAGTTGATACAGTCCTGCTGATACTTCTGATAATTCAATTGCTGATGTTTGACCTGATGCAAAACGTTCACTGCTGAACTTATATGCCTTGGCAGCCAGGTTACGTGCATTTTCCAAGCTTTTCAGATTACCACGCAAATGGTCATACTGAGCAATCGCACGATCATATTCTTCGGTGGTTAATTTCTTTGCCTTGTCCAGGTCTTGACGTGCGGCTTCGGCGTTCATAGCGTCAATTGTCGCATTTGCACGATTTACACCACCGGTAAAGATTGGAACCTGTAATGCAATTCCCCAATTGGCAGACTGTGAATTATCACGATTAAACATGTGATTGAATTCAGAATCCATGGCGTTATAACTGTATGACGCGGTTGCGGCTAATGTTGGATAGCCACCTGCACGTTGCGAACGCGCCTTGTCTTCATACATTTTGACCTGGCTGTTCAATATTTGCCATTTTGGTGTGTCTGTTAATTTGCCAGCATTCAAGTCATCAAACGAAGATGGAAAATTATCTGTTAATGTTAATTCTTCATCAATATCAATACCAGACAAAATCTTTAACATTCTGTGCGCGGTGTCACGATTGAATTTCGCATCAGATAAATTGATTTCTTTGGTTGCGATATCAGATTCAATTTTAACCAAATTACTGCGATTGGCGCGCCCGGCGGCGGTCAAACTCTGGCGGGCATTTTTTGCATCCTGCAAATCTGATTCACACAGACGCACAATATCATCTGTCATCTTGGCAGTCCAATACAGGTCAACGGCGCTGTATTTTACCTCGCGCAGGGTTAATTCTTTGGATGCTTCACTCATTTTAATTGCGTTGCGAACACTGCGAACGGCGTTGCCAATCTTGCCAAATGTATATATAGGCTGGGTAACAGATATCCCGGCACTGAAAATATTATCTGGGATTTCCAAGCGTGAAAAATCACCCGCATTACCCAAGGCATCTGCAATCACCCCACCCAACGCAGGTGGCAAATCAATGCCATAATCACCATCAAATGGACGCTTTACATTAACCAGATTCATGTATGATACGGTACCATCAACCTTGAACCAACGATTAGAATTTGCGACATCCAATTGTGCCTCGGCTTGTTTTAATGTTGCGTCTGCCTTTTTGATATCTTGGGACTGTGCCACAATCATTTCAACCGCACGGTCCAACGACAAATCCATCGCCGCAGACGCGTTACACGACACAATACAACACATCGCCCCAATGGCGTATGTCACGCTTACGTTACGCATTATTCAACTCCATCTTTGTTAAAATACTATTGATTGTTTTCAAGGCGGAAATCATTTCTACTTCGTCCGTATGGTTGATGTCAGAAAACATCTTGGCAATCAGACTGCGAAACTCACCAATTGCATTGGTTGCCACATCAGCCCCAGATTCCGTCACAGAATACCAAGTATTACGCCGGTCCGCGTCATCAACCGCACGCGACACCAATCCTTTGCCTTCCAGTTTACGAAATACCGCACACAGATTTGGTGTGGTCAGCCCTTCGCGACGTGCAATATCCTTTAACCGTGCACGACCACCATTGTACAGACGCACCAAAATACTCATCTGGACACGCGACAGGTCGGTGTTTCCCACCGATGTACCGTGCAGACGTCCCGCCAGTCTATCGAAAATCAAGATATCCGATTCCAACAAGCGGACTAATTCTTTATGTGACATATTTTTCCCTTTCTGATTTGAATGCAAATGCACAAATCATTAAAAACCTGAATGATTATATATTTTAATGTTCAATTTGCAAGAATAAAAAGATTAAAATTTCAGATTTTCTATGAATAACATGTTGCTGATGCATCATTGTATCATACTTTTTTGGATTGTCACTGATTTTATTATTGCAAAATTGATAAAGATATTTATAATGCATGACTGTTATTGGGGTGTCGTCTAATGGTAGGACAAGAGATTTTGGTTCTCTTTATCATGGTTCGAATCCGTGCGCCCCAACCACAGTTTAAAAATCCGCCCGCCAGGGCGGTTTTGTTTTGGATTTGCAACCAACGCACAAAGTTCGAATGTTTGGATTTCAAAATTATCATTTTCCGCCGACATTCGAACCAGTTTATAAAAAAGACTAATGTAATCTTGATATTGCTAAAAAAATTATTATATATGTCGCATAGCAAACAGATTAGGAGAAAAAATATGAAAAAAGAATTAATTTACACACATTTCCCTTATTGTATGAAACATTTAGGCAATCATAATTATATTATTTTAAATCGCAATTATAAACCACTTGGAACGACAGACTGGATTGAAGATTACGCTTCTCATCCATCAGTCAGACAAATAAGACTCACTCAAAAACAAGCAAAACAATTGTCCTATAAAGGTTCTGATGATGTAGAATGTGTTTATTTTTTTGATGAAACGCCAAATGTTTTAACAGATAAAAAAGCACTTTCTGATTATCTCAACAGGTTGGGCTTATTAGCAAAACTGTTTTGTGACGATAAGAAATAAACCAGTACTTATTGCATAAAAAAAGAGTTTGTTTCGTGTTTTTATATTTTCGCATATACTTTCGAACTGATAAAAACAAAAGGAAACAAACCCTGGGTCGCACCATTTAGCATTTCTGTTTAATGTGGTAGAGGGGTGTGAGCGAGACGAATAAGCAGTTTTTGCTCAATTTAAATCTAAGAACCAACAATATCAAAAAAATTCAATAGAGTTGATTTTTAATGATTAATATGCAACTATTCGCACAAAGGAAACAAAACAAATGAATAAATTTATTAGTATCACAGCTTTTGTTATATTGTGCGGTTGTTATTATAATCCTCAACCACAATTATGTCATTGCCCTGTTTGTCCAACAACTGCTATCCCTGTTTCCCCTGCTGTACAATCAACCCCGAAACAAACAACACCTAAAGAAGACTGTACTTGGTACAGTGTATATGTAAGAAACAATTGGGGTAACAATGGCGTCTTATTCAATTTTGTACGAGGTAAAAACAAATATGTAAACCCGTATACAATTTCTAGCAAACCTCGCCCTGCAATGGGACATTCTGACAGTAAAATTATTAACGATTTAAATTTAGCAGAAAATGAAACATTAAACTTGTGTATGAAAAGAATAGGCACACAAGAATATACGGAAAATTTATTAAAACCATCTGACGATCCAATTATGAAACTTTATTCTAATATTGACAAAGCGGTTAAATTTGAAGTTATAAAATATTCTACAGATTATAAAGCAAGTGTTTTTGATGATTGATGAAGAAGTTTGTGTAAGTTATTAATTTGAATTTTACTCACACCCATTAACCAATAACTTAACCGGTCCTGTGCCGGTTTAATTATTGGCACGTCGAGCGCTTGCTATGGATTCCTGCTATTAAACATAAGACAACCATTATCCTATGTTAGCAACATAGCCTTTACTTGCTCAATTTCAGGGGCCATTTTGATTAAATCATTATAATAATTGGTTCGAAAATTGCTAGTCATGCACAACCACGAATTAATAATGCCCCGATGGGGCATTTTTTATTCGTGGCGCGTCGCGCAGATTGTGCAAACGTTTTATTGTTTGCACTGCAAAACGTTATTAACGTTTTGTACGTGTTTCGGACAATCATAGATTTCCCAAAACACTAGTGGGGACATCCCCACACCCCTGTGTGCGCCCCAACCAGTTTAGAAAAAACCGCCCATATGGGCGGTTTTGTTTTGGTGTTGAATACTTTCGAACTAGTTAACTGATAAATATTTTCTTTGATTTACTATTTTATGACGTTATAATCACAAATGAACTGGTGGGGACACTGGTTCGGGGCTGTCGTAGGCTCTGTTTGCTCGGTGATAAACAGAAAACATCGTTAAAATCCGATTACCTGTCTGTTTATTCATCGTTATTTCCACCCGACTATTTGTATGGTCGGGGGGCTGCTGTTATATAATAGGGTTTCCCAAAAGCAGCAGAATCAATAGCAAACTGATTTACGAACTCCCCGACCGTCTGTGCTGATGCCAGGCGGTTAAATATTGAAATCGGGGTTTTAATTCAATGTGGCGTATCGTTTCGTTAGTTATGGTATTTATCTGCAATTCAGCTGTTGCATGTCCACGTGGTTATTCTTTTGATTTGAATGGCGATTGTATCCATGTGTGTGCCGGTGGGTATTATATGGCATCACCCGGGAATAAGGATTGCAGCCCAGTTGGGACGTCTTTTTATTCGCCGGGCGGTCCGGTATCTTATGGCGATACATCAATACGATATCCATGTCCGATGGATTATACTACATCGGGATATGGGGCAGCCGCAGATGATATCATTGATTGTGGACGCACGCTGCACATAGGGGACAGTGTCTTGCATATGCGCACGGAACCACAAACGGTACATAGCCTGAGGCTACGACAAGAAAACACAATTTTTTATGCAGATGTAACACCTGTTGACAAGGTTGTGTTGAACGAAACGCTGCCGCCGTTATTGCATGTTCGCATGGCAGATACGACGTATATCGTCCATGATGATATGTTGACTTCGCAGAGTGAAATACATTATTTAATTGAAGACGGTCGCATAGTCTGGGCGAACCCAAAGTTGTATTTGCGCTCTGCCGGTCAGCAGTATATTGATACAGACTTTGTTCCATCAAATGATGCAGGTATGATGCTGTTTTATATCGATGTTTCAAATTCCAATGCGGATGTTATTTATGCCGGCAGTCAACACGGTATTGCAGGCAACTCAACGGATCAATACGACCGTTTTTCCTTTGGTGCCAACAGCAGGCAAAACTACTACGGATGGAATAACTATCATTATTGCCGGTATGCCAGTAACAGTGGCTATATTGCAGACGATGGTGCATATCTGGCCGAGCTAAATTTCAAAAACAATCGTCAGGTAATATATAATTCTGTTATTATTGCGTCTAATTTGCCGGAATTAAATGCAAGCAATGACCTGCCGGTACGGTTGTTTGCGAATAATAATTCGTCTAATCCTTTTAGCAAGGGCTCTGTTATCAAAATGTATTATGCTGTTTTCACCAGGGGCGCAGAAATCGTAATGCATTTTGTTCCTGTACCGGCAGGAATGCAAATTGGGGATTTCACCGTTCCTGAAAATGGTATGTGGGATATTATCGAAGGGCGTTTTTATGGCAATATGGGCAGTGGCGCATTCCAATATGGGGCGGATTAGTTTTTATTTCTTTATAGGTTCTGCATTAAATTTCATTAAATAATTATATCAATTGGTTCGTCCGGCACCATATTATGTGACTGCAAATCCCCCCAGATTTTTATTGACAATCAGACAGATAAATCACCTAAAACAGACCGGTTATTACACCGTTGTCATCGACATCAATATTCAGTGCAGCGGGCGATGCCGGCAGTCCCGGCATTGTCATTATGTCACCAGCCAACGCCACAACAAATCCAGCACCGGCATAAAGTTGTACATCACGCACTGGGAATTTATAACCAGATGGCGCACCGATAAGTTTTGGATTATGACTGATGGAATTTTGCGTCTTGGCAATACACACCGGCAAGTTTCCGAACCCATCGGATTCAAGAACTTTTAATTTTTTCAGTGCAACATCGTCAAACACAACATCATCGGCACGATAAATTTCTTGTGCAATTTTCTTGATTTTATCTGCCAGTGACATATCCAAGTCATATAATGGATGATATCCCCCCTGCCCATTTTCAACCATATGAACAACTTCGGTTGCCAGTTCGGTAACACCCGCACCACCATGTTCCCAACCCTGGCAAATTATTGCCTTGCAGCCTGTTTCTGCGCACAGTTTTTGCAAACAATCAATTTCTGCATCTGTATCGGTCGCAAATTTATTTATCGCGACCACGGATGGCAATCCGAACTTTGCAATATTTTCAATATGAACTTTTAGGTTTGCAAAACCTGCTTTTACCGCATCAACGTTTGGCGATGATAATTCCGATTTCGCAACACCGCCATGCATTTTCAGCGCGCGAATTGTTGCAACAATTACAACTGCATCAGGCGTTATCCCCGCACTGCGACATTTGATATCCAAGAATTTTTCTGCGCCCAAATCAGCGCCGAATCCAGCCTCGGTAACAGTATAATCACCGGTTGCAAGTGAACAAAGTGTTGCATTCACACTGTTACAGCCATGTGCAATATTTGCGAATGGTCCGCCATGAACAAAGGCAGGATTTTTTTCCAACGTCTGTACGATATTTGGTCTGATTGCATCTTTTAACAACGCAGCAATGGCACCCGTACATTTTAACTGACCAAATGTTACAT
>CAMWQN010000008.1 GCA_947176385.1 uncultured Rickettsiales bacterium | reverse complement strand
ATGCTGGTGCTTGTACTTATACAACAAGTTGCAATAGTGGATACACTATCAGTGGCAATGCAACCGCTACTCCATCATGTGCTGCAAATACATATACTGTGGTATACAATAAAAATGCAGCCAGCGCCACTGGCACAATGGATAACAGCTCACATACATATGGTGTTGCCAAGAATCTGACCGATAACGGATTTACGAATGGAACCAATAAATTTGTTGGATGGGCAACCAGCAGTACAGCAACATCTGCAACATATGTAAACAAAGCATCTGTTACGAATTTAACAACAGAGAATAACGGCACAGTTACTTTATATGCAATCTGGGCATCAGCAGGTTCACCAAGCGGTTGTACAGCATGCAGTCCAGGCACCGGCGCAACATGTACATTGACAGCACCCAAAGGTGTATGTACATATACCACAGCGTGTAAATCCGGGTACAGCAATTTACAAAACAGTGGCAAATATAATCCTATTTGTGATGCGAACACATACACCGTTACATATAATGGAAACGGAAATACAGGTGGTAGTACCGCAAACAGTAGCCACGTTTATGATACAGCCAAAAATTTGACTGCAAATGGATATACAAAAACCAACAGTATATTTGCTGGATGGGCAGAAACAGCCACTGGTAATGTTAAATACTCAAATTCTGAATCAGTCAAAAATTTAACAACAGAAAATGGTAAAACGATTACGTTATACGCCAAGTGGACAACCTGCCAAGCATGCAGTGCAGGAACTGGTGCAACGTGTTCTCTGTCGGTTGTCAATAACACTTGTACATATACAACAAGTTGTAAGAGTGGATATAACACCATTGTTAACAACAATAAATATAACCCAAGCTGCACTGCAAATACTTACACTGTCGCATTTAATGGTAACAGCGCAACAGGAGGTACTGCTAGCAAGACTTCTATTACATGTACTTATGATCAAAACTGTCCAGCATTCGCAGACCGTGGAACATTATATAAAAACTCATATAGTTTTGATGGATGGAATTCAAATGAAGCAGGTACCGGAACAAGCTATGCGGTAGGATTAACAACTGCAAAGAATTTAACAACCACCAACAATGGTACAGTCACACTGTATGCAAAATGGACAGGATGTACCGCTGCAAAAAATGGAACAGGATCAGTAGTTTCATTAAGCACAACAACGGGTGCATGCGCATATAGTGGCATATGCTCGACAGGATACAGTACTAGCGGTGGCACAAATCGCGGAACAACATGTACCGGCAACGGGTGTTCATGCCAAAAAATCACATCCAGTGTTACATTGGATCAACAAAGCGGTACAGGTGGCACAACAAGCGTAACCCCGACATATGGCAACGCGATGCCAACAGCGACAATGCCAACACGTACGAACTATATATTTGCTGGTTACTATGATAAGACAAGTGGTGGCACGCAATACTATACCGCAAGTGGCGCAAGTGCTAAAACGTGGGACAAAACAGATACCACAACGACATTATATGCACGCTGGGGAACCAGTCAGTGCGCTGCATGTAATCCAGGAACAGGTGCAACATGTACATATAATGGTGTAGTAAACAATGTTTGTAGTTATACAACATCCTGTGAAGATGGGTATGGCAATTTGACAGGTAATGGCACTGCGACACCATCATGTACAGCAACTGGATATACAATAACATATGCAGCAAATGGTGGTACAGGAAGTAATCAGACACAGTCTGTAACATACAATGCAAACTTTACAACCAAGGCATCAAATACATTTACACGCAGTGGTTACACCTTTGCTGGATGGGGTGGCAGTTATCCTAAATCAAACACATCATACAAATATACAACTGTTGGTAATACGACATTGAATGCACAATGGTGCCAAAACTGTGCAACTGTAACTAATGGTACATGTTCGTTAACTGTTAACGAAGCAACAGGTGGTTGTACATATACAACAAGTTGTAATGCAAACTATACTATCAGTGGTAATGGCACACGGACACCCACATGTACAGCAAACACCTACACCATTACCCTGAACGATAATAACGGCAGTGGTGGTACAGGTACAGCCAAAGAAGTATATGCAACCAAGTGGACCAATAGTGCTGGTACAACAATAACAAGTGTAACTGCACCAACCCGCAGTGGATACACATTCCGTGGTTATTATACTGCGCAGGTTGCTGACTTGACTGCAAATGGCAGCACAGGTACACAACGTGTGACCAAGGCTGGTACATTACCTGGTAACACAACATTTACTGCGAACGCAACGTTATACGCAGCATGGTGCAAAAACTGTACATCACCTGCAAATGGGTCATGCACATTATCAGTATCAGATGCTGGTGCTTGTACTTATACAACAAGTTGCAATAGTGGATACACTATCAGTGGTAATGCAACTGCTACCCCTACTTGTACAGCGATTCCATACACTATTTCGTATACACTGAACAATGGTACTAATGCTTCAGACAATCCAAGTACATATACCATTGCAACAAATACTATTACCCTGCAAAGTCCCACACGTAATGGTTTCTTGTTTGATGGATGGTATACAGAAGCAGCATTTACGAATAAAGTCACACAAATTGCAAAGGGCTCTACGGGCAACAAGACATTCTATGCTAAATGGGCAAGTTGTCCGGCACATGCGACATGCCCTGGCAATAATGACTTTACATGTGACACACACTATACCAAGAATGCAGAAGCCAGAACATGTACATTGGGTACACTGGACTGCGAGGCGGGTAAATACTATCCGGGCACAGGCACCAGCATGGTTGACTGCTCTGCCAGTGATGGGTATTACTGCCCAGGTACAGGCACAACAGGTATCGATGGCGGTGTTGGATGCCGCGTGGCATGCCCAACCAGTGCAAATGGTGGAAAATTATCAACCAGTGCAAATAAAGCAACTGCGATAACACAGTGTCGTGAATCACTGACTGACGTAAAAATACCAAAAACTGACACGACAAAAACTGGTACTGCGAATACAGTCTGTGAATACACCAGCGGCATAGAAAACGGCAAGGCGGTTTATGAAAAAGACTGCTCTTTCACAGTGACATCCTGTATTGCTGGGTACTATGTACCGGTTAAGTCAGAAAGCCCATATTCAAAACAAGGTACTTGTGAAAAGGTAGGTATAGGGAATTATCGTGCTGCTGGCACATGTAACGCAAATCCGACAAAGACAAATGATACATGTATGTATAGCACATGTCCAACTGGTGGTACAACAGCAAGTGAAACATCCAGCCTGATAACAGACTGCTATATCTCTTGCGCGACAGAATCTATCAAGGATGGAACAACAACTGTCGGTAGCAAAACACCTGTAAAGGCAACATTGAACTATTCAGGCTCTGCATATCCGTCATGTACATATAACCTGACATGTGCAACAGGATATGATAAGAAGAATGAAGGTACTGCGACTGCAACATGTGAAGCAAAGACAGTCACTGTCACATTGAATCACGATGGTGGCACTGGCGGAACAACAGGTCCAATCTATGCAAAATATAACCATGGTTGGTATTCTAATTCCGGGGCAACAACATCGCTGACCAAGGTAAATGTACCAACAAAAGCAAACTATTCATTTGGTGGTTATAAGGATGCAGACAATAACAAAGTAATCAATGCAAACGGTACATTCGTTGAATCAAAGCCAACACTGACTGCAAATACCGCATTGACTGCAATCTGGCAAGGTGTTCCAGTAACATGCGTTGCAGGTAAATATTACACTGGTACTGGCACAACCATGGCACCATGTCGCACAGGCGAATACTGCCCAGGTGAAGGTGCAGCAGGATTGGAAAAGGCATATCAAGGTGCAGCAGGATGCTTTATCAAATGTCCAAAGAGTACACTGAATGGTACACTGTCATCCGATACGTCTGATGGAACAGGTGCAACCAACATCAATCAGTGTCAAGAATCACTGACTGGTGTTCAAATACCGAAAACTGGTACCACTAAAAACGGTACTGCAAATACGGTCTGCAAATATACCAGCGGAACAAATGGTAATGCTGTTTATGAAAAAGACTGTAATTTTACGGTAACATCTTGTATTGATGGATACTATGTGCCGATTAAGTCAGAAAGTCCGTATTCTAAGCAAGGTGCTTGCGAAGAAGTAGGCAAAGGCTATTATCGTGCATCAGGCTCATGTAACGCAAATCCAACCAAGACAAATGATACATGTATGCGCACAGCATGTCCGACAGGTGGTACAACAGCAGGTACAACTTCTAAAGATGCCAATGCATGTTTCAAGGAATGTCAGAAAGAAAACATCACCAAAGATGGCGCGATTATCGGTGTAAAGAATCCTGTGACAGATGCACAAGGAAACTCTCGTGCAGCGCTGATTGCGGGAACACAAAACTATGCGGCATGCTATTATAACGCCAGTTGCGCAGATGGATATGTCGCACAGCCTGAAAACAGCACAACAGGTTCAACAAATGCAACATGCGTTGTTGGTGAAGGATGGTCCGTCACATATAGTGGTGAAGGTACAGATTATACCCTGACCGGTAATCCTATCCGTAACTTTACCGTTGCAACATCCAATCGCACATTGCCAACCGCTGCAAATGTAATACGTACAGGATATACGTTCGTGGGTTGGTATGAAAACTCTGGTCTGACAGGGACTGCGTTAACATCAATCCCAACAGACAGACTGAGTGCAATCACACTGTATGCGAAATGGACACCAAAAACTTATCCGGTAACGGTCAATTCAAACAACGGCAGTGCCAATACGACTATATACATGAAGTATGCAACCGGTTGGTACAGTGACGCAGCAGCAACAAATAAACTGACCAAGTTAACAGTTCCAAGTGGTTCTGGGGATGAATTTGGTGGATACTACTATAACGATACGGTTGAAGTGGTAAATGCAAGTGGTACTTTCATGACAAATACATTGGAACCAGCAGACAATATGACCATTGTCGCACATTGGTTGTCACAACCGATAACCTGCCCTGCGGGTAAATACTATCCGGGTACTGGTGACATCAACAGTTGTAAACCATGCGAAAGCGGATATTACTGCGAAGGAACGACAAAGTGTAATTCTAATGATGGCAAGAATTATTGCGGTCGTACAGAATGTCCGGGTCACGCTGTCACACCTGCAAATATTTCATCGCAGGCAAGCGCAACTGCCAAGACACAATGTATCAAGAATAACGTGGCATATACATCTGATGCAAAACACGTTAAAAACGGTACAGCCAGCTGTCCAGCAAACGCTGATGGCGCATACAACTATGATGCCACAAAATGTACAAACCATAATGTCACAACATGTGCGGCTGGTTACTACCATGGCACCAGCACTGCTGCAGATGCTTGCGAAGCAGTTGGTAAGGGATATTGGAGCAATGGTACAGGCAAAGATCGTACACAATGCGCTTCGGACACCATACACACATATGCTTCTGATGGCACGGATCCAGTTGTCAGCACAAAAGCCGGTACAACGGCAGGTACAACCAGCACCAAAGCAACTGATTGCCTTTTGGAACTGGTGCCATTTACACCAACTGGTGCACATGGTAAGGGTACCCAGACATGTAAATGGAATGGTTTCAGTAACTATGATGAAGACTGCACAACACAGGTTATTCGATTCTGTGATGCTGGATACTATCGTAAAAATGCAACTGACAAGGTATGCGTCCCAGCCGGTGCTGACAGATATAGTACAAACGGATCGTTGGTTTCAGAACAGTGTCCAGCACGTACAGATGCAGATGGCAATGTAAAGAATGGTGAAACCGCAATATCAGCCGAAACCGCATCCGGCAAGGTTGAAACTGCAACTAATTCTGGTGCATGTATGTTGCGCGTGCCATATGACGTGCCACATGGTGCAGGTACAAAACTGTGCGAATTTAACGAAGATTCTGTAAACGAAACAACCAAAGAAAAAGGTCAGTACGATAAAAACTGTAGTGACAGGGTTATTACATCATGCGACGGTGGTTACTATCGCCAGGCGGGTGCAACTGATGCATGCGTCGCTGTGGGTCAAAACTATTACCGCGCAGCAGGTCTTTGCACAGGTTCTGGCGAAACAGATACATGTATGCGCATTCCATGCCCAGACAACGGTTTGACAACCGGTACAGTTAATACAGCTGTAACAGCATGTTATAAAACAGGGTTAAGTTATACTTCAACGGCAAATCATGTCACCCAAGGTACACAGACATGTGATGCAACAGCCGCAGGTGCATATACAGCCAACTGCCGTGCATTCAATATCACAAAGTGTGCAGCGGGTTATTACCATGGGACCAGCACCAGCGCAGACAAGTGCGAAGCGGTCGGTGCAGGATATTGGAGTGACGGTTCAAGCACATCACGCACCCAGTGTGCAGAAGGTACAATCCATGTATATTCTGCTGATGGCGTGGCACCAACAACATCCACTGCCCGTGGTACAACAGCCAGCACAACCAGTACCGCCAGCACAGCATGCTATCTGACAAATGTACCATATACACCAAATGGTGGTCATGGTAAGGGTACACAGACATGCACATGGGATGGATTTACAGCATACAGCAATGCTTGCACCAGCACGCAAATCAGATACTGTGATGCAGGTTACTATCGCCCAGCAGCGAATGCCACAGTATGCGAGGCAGCAGGTCTGAATCATTATAGTACAGAAGGTGCATTGAATAATGAAATCTGCCCTGCCCGTGTTGATGCAACTGGCGCGACCAAGAATGGCGAAACAACCACAACCACTGCATCCAGCCCAGAGGCATGTGTATTACGCGTACCATATGACGTACCACATGGAACTGGTACTAAATTGTGCGAATTTAACAAGGATTCAGTCAGCACAACTGGTGTGAAGGGTCAGTACGATAAAAACTGCAGCGACAAGGTCATTACATCTTGTGAAGGTGGTTACTACCGTCCGGTCACAAACGGTATTGCTGTAACAGATGCATGTGTTGCTGTGGGACAAAACTACTATCGCCCAGCAGGTACCTGCACAGGGTCCGGCGCAAACGATACATGTATGCGTATCGCATGCCCTGCAAATGGTAAGACCACTGGTACAACCAGCACAACCAGCAAAGACTGTTATCTGGAAAAACTGGCATGTACGATTTCACAAGGTTCAGGTCAGAATACATGTCATCATGATGGTTCTGTGAACAAAACAGTTGCTTCATATACAGCAGGATGCACAGAATGTATAGTGACAGTATGTAATGCTGGATACTACAAGACCAACAACAAGTGCGAAGTCTGTCCAGAAGGTTCGTTCTGTGGCGGCACAGACCCAGATAATCCGAATGTACCTGTCGGTCCACAGAGTTGCCCTGCGAATTATCCAAAATCTGACAAAGGTATATCATCGCAGGATCAGTGCTATCGTGACTGTACAACAGGTGATATTGTAAACTCTGCATTGATAACCGGTCGTGTTTCTGCAAACAATACGAATACATGTAAGGTTACAACATGTAAGCCAGGATATTATCTGACCAACAACAAGTGCGAAATCTGTCCAGAAGGCTCATTCTGTGGCGGCACAGACCCGGATAATCCGAATGTACCTGTTGGTCCACAGAGTTGCCCTGCAGATTGGTCATTCACAGACGGATTGGCGACCAAGAAAGAAGACTGCTATCGCAAGTGTGAAGCATATAAAATCACTGGCGGTACAGCGTTGCCTGTCCGACCAAAAGAATACTGGCCAACAGACTGCGACTTCGAAGGTCTGTCCGACAATGGTAACGAATGCGAAATCGTTGATAATGTATGCCAAGAAAGATCTTGCCGCAACATCTATGAACTGAAAAACGGCAAATGCGTACCATGTAACCGTGAACATGCACTGTCATACCTGCCACGTGGCAACTGTATGGTGGCATCATGCGAAATCGGATACCATCCAAATGGTCAATCATGCGAAGCTAATGTCAAAACATGTGATGCTGCACACGCTGTTCGTGCATCGCAAACATGGGATTCAAAACTGGGCAGCTTCAGTACATGTATGATTGAAGAATGCGAAGATGGATATCATATTGCATCTAATGCATGCGTCACAAATGAACAGGTATGCGCTGTTGAACATGGTGTCGGTGTCAAAGAATGGAATACACGTACAAATTCTTGGGGTGAATGTGTGGCAACATCATGCGATGCAGGATACACAAATGATCCGACCGAAACAAATGAACGTTCAAAACAATGCGGTCAGTGCAAGAACCGGTTCAGTATCCTGGGCGAAGCAGCCGTCAGCACATATATCCGTGGTTGCGAAATTGCCGCATGTCTGTACCAGGGCGAATTATATAACCTGGAAAACAATGAATGCGTACCGATTTGCGAAGTAAACGGATACGAAGACGATACAGGTACCAGAAGATGGGATGCATCACGCAAGAAATGCATACGCACCTGTAAACAAGGATATACAACTTGGTAATCCAAACGCCCCATAATGGGGCGTTTTTACAATAGATTTTTTGCCCAAATCGCGATATGATTATAGTATGAAAAAATATGATATTATTATAATTGGTGCAGGTGCGAGTGGTATGTTTTCTGCAATATCTGCGACAAAACGTGCACGACGTGTTGCAATATTAGACATGGGCACATTCCCCCTGCGCAAGGTTAATGCATCCGGTGGCGGACGTTGCAATTTAACAAATACTGCCGCTGCACGTACCAGGTACTTTGGTGAAAATCCTGATTTTGTTCGCAGTGCCCTGGCACAGTTTAGCCCATATAATATGTTGGTGTGGACCCAGCAGCATAATATTCAGACAGTTCAGAAAACACCTGGTCAATATTTTTGCGCAGATGGTGCGTCCATAATCACCGATGCATTACGCAATGATGCACATCATGCGGATTTATATACACGTACCACGGTTACAGGTATCAAAAAAGATAATGACACTTTTTCCATCATAACAGACAAAGGAATATTTGTTGCGGAATCTGTAATCATTGCAACCGGTGGCACTTCATTTGCAAGCCTGGGTGTATCTGATATCGGTTACAAAATTGCCAAAGAATTTGGTCACAAAATTATACCAGTGCGCCCCGCCCTGTGTGCGATTGCGACAGATATATTTTCATCTGCGCTGGCTGGCACATCAATGCCAGTTGAAATTACCGTTGCTGGTGAACATTTCACAGATTCAATTTTATTTACGCATTTTGGTGTCGGTGGTCCCGCAACATATCGGGCAAGTGTGCGCGACATATCAAACGGGATACATATAAACCTGATGCCGGGTGTAAATGTATTTGACATATTGCGTGTTGCCAAACAAATAAATGGTCGTCGAATTTTAGCAAATGTTTTATCTGAACATATGCCAAATCGGGTTGCACGCTGGATTGCGGGTGACGACACAAAAAACATTGCAGATTACAAAGACACGGAATTAAAACAAATCGCCACACAAATATCTGACATATTCATCCCACGTGATAAAATAAAGTTACACACCCTGCAAAGTGCCGAGGTTGTTCGCGGCGGCGTCGCAACAGACGCCATATCATCCAAGACAATGGAATCAAAATTATGTCGTGGATTATTCTTTGTCGGCGAAGTGCTGGATATCGCAGGTGATCTGGGTGGTTTTAATCTGCACTGGGCATGGGCATCCGGATATGTTGCCGGGCAAAATGCATAATCTGTGGCTTATAATATATCCTTATGTTAGACATGAATTACTGATGGGATTAAATTACACAGATATCCAACTGCCATACTGGATTTCTTTAATTCTGTGGCACGTTAATGCTGTCCAATCCGACAGTATGCAGTAACTGGTTAAATTCCGTTCCATCATTATTCTGTGTCGTATGGTGATAAATCATATATATTTTATTATTATCAAAGAATATAGCGATGTTCGCCTGACCTGATTCATAAGTTTGTTGAATCAATGTCATTTCAATACCGTTTATATTTTCAGTTTTGTACGATTGTGCATTACCAATGATATATTCAATTGCGCGTTCTCGATTGATATGTGGTGCATCTATAACCTGAATAACATAGCCGTTATTATGATATATTACCCCTTTTATCCCCAATGCTGGGACATGACTGCATGATAAATTATGCCACCGTTCAATTTCAACCGTTGTCGGTTCAATATCATTTGTTTTTGTTTCTGCTGGTTCACATTTATCCCCGATACAAGACATCTTTATGCATTTATCGCCAGTACATTCATAATCATAATATTCTTTGCGTGAACCGTTTCTGGGTTCAGGATTTGTATATCGGACTGGCACATGTTCATAATATTTTGTCGCGGCAAACGGCGCCACAAAATTTAATCCGGCAATATTCCAATGGTTTTCGTTTTTAATAACAGGAAATTCGCATCCTATATTGTTATCAAAGAAATTATTTATATATTCTGTTTTATTAAAACAGACATCATATTCATATCCCATTCCACGATACAGCATAACCGGCGATGACGGACGCATATTCCCCCAACAATCCAATGGCACTAATGGAAAAATCTTATTCCGATGACGATAATAATCAAAATCAATATCTGTTAGCAATCCATCTGTGAATGCATATCGTATTGTATCATTACGTGGTGAAAATTTTGGAATATATACTGGAATAATTACGCCAAATCCCAGCCATTTTAATCGCGCAGCACGTGGCGCAGAATATTCCAGATAATGCATATCACCATCAGAATATTCAGATACCAATACCTGACCCTTATTAGTTTCTTTGATATCCGCAATTGTATATTTATTCATATCTATATATGGTGCAACACCTGTACTAAATGGCGCTGATTTAACATGACTATGTTGACGTGATGTATTGTCATAGCCAATGCATCCCGTTAATAAAAATGGCAAAATAAACAATATTCGTTTCATTTTTTATTGTGCGCAAATATCTGCAAAAGTTATTTTTATTATTTTTTGTAAATCTGCAACTGTTAATTCAACCTGATGTCCGCGGGCACCGGCACTGAATATTATCGTATCAAAGTTCTGGGCAGATGCATCAATTACTGTTGGAAATTGCTTTTTCATTCCAATTGGGCTGCATCCACCATGTATATATCCGGTCAGTCCCAACAATTCGCGCTGTGGTAACATAGCCAAAGACTTTTCACCGACCGCGGCGCTGGCACGTTTTAAGTCCAATTCACAACAGACAGGCACCATAAATACATAATATTTACCTGGTCGCGCGATTGTAACAAGTGTTTTAAACACCGCTGCTGGATTTTGGGATAATGCAGCCGCAATTTCTGCACCGGAATTATATTTATCTGGATCATATGAAAAATGCGCGTAATGAATGCCCCGGGCACCCAACACGCGCATAACATTTGTTTTTATTTCTGGATTATTCTTCATCTGTGCGGACCATAACCGTGCCACGATCAACAATTACATCTGGGTCAGCGGTATTTGTATCCTGATTGCCAGTCCAAACATAGTATTTATACTGTGTTCCCGGATTGCCAACCATTTGAATTATATGATGGTCAGTTTCAACGACCAAATCGCGTTCCATATCCGCAGAAACACGTGCCAACTGGGTCGGTTCATTTATATAGATTGGCTGAGTATAGACCTGTTCAAATTCATAGTATGAATCATCGACAACAACCTGATCTGACGATTGATGACAACCCGCCATTGCAACCGCCAATACTAAAAATAAAGATGCTTTTTTCATGTTATACATTATGCCATTTTTTGACCGCAAAATAAAGCCATATTTTTACACACAAAATAATTCCTACATAGATGGCATCATCAGATGTACCAGTGGCAACCCACCAACGATCATTAACATGTCGTCTGGTCCCAGCAACTGTGCGCCAGATTCGCCCAAGGCTTTCTTGCTGATAGCGGACGTCGGCATTTTAAATACGATTTTTGTTGTAAACGACGCGCGCAATTCCGGTGATATTTTTTTACCGTAATCGCGGTCAAAGCATACAATATATACGCCTGCATCCGCAGCATGTTGTAATATTGACCGTAATACATTCACAATATTTTTATCCGCCTGAATAATCTGGGCAATGTTATCTATCAAGACCACTATGTTGGTGTCATCCTTATGTTCAGCGCGATATTTTATATATCCATCTAAATCATAAATTGCACGCACAGTATCTGCGACATTATCTGTAATATCCCCCACCCTGTTTTCACACAGGTCGTATGCTGTTATATAATTTGAATCATCAGTACCGATAAACATTAATTTGCTTTTATTTAATACTGATGATGCAACAAACAGATTTTCCAAGAATGTATATTTATCGCATGACACCAAAATATTACCCAATTGCGCCATGTCATAGATTGCCAATGTATCACAATCATACCCAAATCCAACAGGCAGGACGCCCTTTAATTCTGCAACTTCCATTTCTTCGATAAATTCACATTCATCGGGTTGGGTCGATGATGGTGTTATAAAAGGAATATCCAGCACCAATCTGTCTTCGCCTGGGATTTGGATAGCAATCGCGCCGTGACACGCAGCCAAGCGCGCAAAATCAGACCAACGAACCGACGTAGTTGGTTTATAAAAATATCGGTCATAGCATCCACAGAGTCCGACCTGATCCATTTCTGCATTGAACTTTTTCTGTATTGCGGCATTTAACACACCAATGTCTGTGGAATATTTTGTTTGGTCTGTCATCGTTTTTTATCCTTGTTTTTACAATTCTGTTGGCTGATTATCGTCCAGCACCAGTGCCGGGACGCCAAATTCAGATTCATACATATCCTTGCATTCGGTATGAATTGGGATAATCGTTTGTGGCGAAATTTTCGCTACAAATTTTTTCAAGTCCGAAACACGTGCATGACCGGACGCATGAATTTCAACCAGGCGGTCTTTGTAATCATCCCATGTACTTTGACGCGTTAAGTACCCATGCCACATTGAATAGATAAAGTCATAATCGTTCAGCCCAGCGGCAAAGATTTCGTCTGCCATCGGTTTATTGTATTCTATGACAAAGCGGGATGGATTTTCGGCGATTTCAGCTGCGTCAATTGCCATGTCGTGATATTTATCCAACAGCCCCATGCTTTCCATTTTTTTATTTATGCGACCTGGCTTTTCTGTGAAATAAACACGCAAGTTCTTGATTTGCGCTGCATTGGGTACACGTGGTGACAGGTTGTGGAATATTTCCAATAATTCAGCCGTATATGGCTTTATTACCAGCGACCGGCGTGCAGCAGTGCATGCACCGATTAATGAACAAATCCTGTCCAGATTCTGGGCGGAAAGGCTGATGAACGTCAATTTATCCGATGCGATTAACATATCCTTCATCGCCTGGCGCACGGCAGCCTCGGTCGGGTATTTATCAGGTTGCCCCTGGCGTGACAGGCGTGTTCCTTCCATAATCAAGTAATCAGGGGCATGTGCCGTATCCGACAATTTCCATGATTTATATGACTGGGATGAGTGAAACCGAATATCACCAGTATAAAGGACGCGTTGCACGCCATCTGATATTTCAAATGCCATTGCCGCCGGCGAATGGTCAACCGGATGCGCAATTACGGTAAAATCGCCAATCTGGACAGTTTCATTCGGCGCAATTTCACGAATATCCAGATGTGAAACATCAAATTTATCACCCTTTAACGGTTCGATATCCAGCAGGATATGCTTTAAAGTACCGCTCATATAAACCGGGATTTTGGGATTTATTAAGGGCAACATGCCATAGTGATCACCATGGTTGTGTGATATAAAAATCGCGTCCACGGGACGGGATGCGTCATCGGCATATGCACCCTGTACCGGTACTTTGTATTTAGCCAGCCATTTCAGATAGTCGGCTTTGCCCCATGGGCTGCGTTCTTCCATCGAAGCTAGCGGCGTGCCGACATCCAACAATATACGTGTTTTTTCAGTTGATAATTCTATACAATTACCGCCGATTTCGTTTGTGCCACGATGGATACAGATTTTCATTTTTCGCCCTTGCCCTCTGCAATCTGGGTAACCGCGGTCATTTTATATGGCGTTGCGTCGTACACAAAAACCGCCACGCCCAGTTTTTTTATCAGTGCCATTGTATTTTGCAAATCACAATGTTTGTGCTGACATTCGTTGCGCGCCACCAAGACCGCCGGGATAATTTCTGCATTCATAATTTTTGCGTTCACAATTTTACCATCCTTGGACTCTTTAAAATCTGTCTTAAATTTTTCACGCTGATTTTTCATCTGTATGCTGTAAGTATAAATTTCCAGTGCTGCGCGCAACAAAGTTTCCTGGTTCGTGGGACGTTTTAATTCCAACAGATATATTTCGTTTTTATCCGAATTATATGACACCAAATCAATTTTGCCTGCGCGAACTTTTTCGTCCGGATTTTCCGGCACATCTGAGTCTTCTTTTCGACCACCCTTGTAATCTTTTAACGGGACCTGATAATCCAACACAGTGCCAATATTATCATATGTTTCGCCATACATGGTCTGGGCCAGGCGTTCTTCCTGACGCTTTTCTTTTTCCCAGTTACCAGTCCACTGTTTGTGGGATTCGACCCAGTAACCTTTGCGCTTGCGACCGTGTTCCAATGGTTCGATACCATCTATAAAAATTTTTAAGTTTTTCTCTTTTAATAAATATTCAGAAATAACCTCAGAATACCATTCGTTGGTTTTACCGTTTGTTTTGCCACCGTAATTAACCATGCTGTCGGCGTATATTGGGTTGCTGTTATGTTGACCCTTTTGCGCCTTTAACTTCTTATCCAATCTTTCGATGATAGTTTCTTTTGTATATGCCCTTTTTGTATATGCCATAGTGTAACCTCTTTATCGATATTCATTATAGTGGCGGGGTCGGACATTTTTGGTCCGCAATAAAAAAAATAATGATGGGTTTCGTACCATCCTGGGGGAAATGAACCCCAACGACCACAGCTTGGGCTGCGGCGTCCCGATATAGACTCTTTGACCGCTATACCACAGTCCCCCTTTATGGGGCAACAACCCTAAGATTTCTCTCTGTCAGATTCGGGTCCAGTGGGAATCACCCCCTGCTGACACTATATATATACGATTTTTTTTCTAAAAAATAAAACTAAAATGTAAAAAAATTTTATGTTTTTGTGATTTTGTAGTAAAATCAGCATGTTACAAAATCAGATTTTTTGCTGTAAAACACACCATTTCCCCGGGTTCGATAGACGAAGGAATTCCCTCGCCCGGTGCTACATGCATCGTGGCTGCGGGGCAGTCGTAACATTTCGACTGCGCGGGGCTTGTCTCAACTACTCCTTGTCGAACCCTTTCCCCAGGTTCGAATCCACAACGACGATGCTGATAATAAAAAATGCCCGACTGGGCATTTTTTATTATCAGTGGCGGAGACGAAGGGATTCGAACCCTTGATACCGTTGCCGGTATACTACATTTCCAATGTAGCGCACTAGACCAACTATGCGACGTCTCCGGATTCTTTATTCTTCGTCGCTTTCTGCTGATTCACCAACTGGTTCATCTGCCAATGCGCTTTCCAATTCTGCATCAATTTCACGCAGCAATGGGTCTTCGCTGGTAACTTCCAGATTTGCATCTTCGGCACTGGCAATCGGTGCATCTTTGTATGACTGAACAAATTCATGACGAACATTGTCAACATCCAATTTGCCACTGGCAATTTCACGCAAAGCAACAACTGTTAATTTATCATTGCCCTTGTCAATAACCGCTGGTGCGCCACCATTCAGATCGCGAACACGCTGCGATGCCAACATTCCTAACTCATAACGGCTTTCCACAAATGGTAAAGTGTCTGAATTTGTTGTACGTGCCATCATTAAATCCTTTGTTGAAATCGTTTTTAACCTCGCTATAATGCCCTAAGGATGGTAAAAATGCAAGCAGAAAATACAAAAACTGATATTAAATCGTTATCTTTTGGATGTCGCTTGAATGCGTTAGAGGCGGAAAAAATCCAGCAAATGCTGCGCAACATTACAAATGTCGCGATTATTGTGAACACTTGTGCTGTCACAGGCGAAGCAGAACGTCAATGCGGTCAGGCTGTACGACGCATCGCACGTGAAAATCCAAATGCACCAATCTTTGTTACAGGGTGTGCGGCAACCCGTAACCCGGAACTGTTTGCCAAAATACCGAATACATACGTAATTCATAATTCCAAGAAACTGCAAATTGACGCATATATTGATGCCCTGCGTGCCACACCGTTTGCTGTCGCACAACCAGAAATTCAAAAATTTCATCATACCGCGCCCGTACTCTCCAAAAAATTTATCCAGGTTCAAAATGGCTGCAATCACAAATGCACATATTGCGTAACCAGATTGTTGCGTGGTCCCGCGGTGTCTTTTGATTACAATGATATTTTACGCGATGCAACGGATGCTGTGCGTGATGGATTTTCAGAAATTGTTTTGACCGGCGTCGATATTGCGTCATATGTCCGCGATGGACGATTGATATCTGACGTATGTCACGGATTATTAAATGATGCACCGGGCATACAGCGATTGCGCCTGTCATCCATGGACCCGGCATCCCCACAGTTATATAATATTATTGACATGATTCACAATGATGCACGTATGATGGGGCATCTGCACCTGTCGATGCAATCGGGGTCGGATACAATATTAAAGGCTATGCTGCGTCGTCACAGCGCGGATATGGTGCGCCGCCTGGTCGCCAGTGCCGGTGATGATATTACATTCAGTTGGGATATTATTTGTGGTTTCCCAGGCGAAACTGAGGATTTGTTTACCGAAACATTACGTCTGGTGCGCGAATTAAAGCCCATTCGAATACACGCATTTCCATTTTCACCACGTCCAGGCACGGTCGGCGCAGAAATGCCAAATCAAGTAAATCCCGCCATATCCAAAGAACGTGTAAAAATCATAACAGATGCAGCAAATCAAAACCTGCATGAATTTATGGTGCGTCAAATTGGTAAAACAGTTCAGGTTCTGGTCGAAGAAAACAATCTGGCACGTGATCCACATGATATAGTCGTCAAAATTGATGGATGTCGTGTTGCCCCCCGGACTGTATGCGACGTAATTCTGACTGATATCAATGGGGATGCATTTATTGGCAAAATAAAATAAAAATCTGTTGTCAATATGCGGACAAAGTTGCTATGATTCAAAACATGAAAAAGAAATTATTTACACTGTTTAGTCTGTTTATCGCCGGCGTGGCAAATGCTGCGACCACTGGAAATGAATTTTCAACCAAGGCACGGTCTGCGTTCTTAATCGATTATGAATCCGGCGCAGAAATCGTCGCCAAAGAGGCTGATACCCTGATGCCGCCATCATCAATGATTAAATTGATGACATTGGCTGTATTGTTCGATGAAATCAAGGCAGGACGCTTGACTATGGATGACCGGTTGCCGGTTTCAGAAAATGCGGACTATCAGAACCCACTGTGGTACCCTGCCAGTAAAATTTGCCTGTCTGCGGGGCAATCAATAACTGTACGCGACACTATCCTGGGGCTGATTGTTTTATCAGGTGGCGACGCGTCTGTTGTTGTTGCTGAAAAATTAGCCGGGTCCGAGGCTAAGTTCACAGACCTTATGACGCAAAAGGCACGTGCAATCGGCATGCCGCAATCTACGTTTGGTAACGCCAGCGGTTTGCCAGATCCAAATAATTTGATGACCAGTCGTGAACTGGCAACATTGGCGACACACATCATCGCGGATTATCCAGATATTTATCCTATGTTCGGCACCAAGCGTTTTGAATTTTCAGAACATCAGTCTGATTGGTGTCATGACTGGGGACGCACACACACAGTCAATTATAATAAACTGTTATTCATTATGCCGGGTGCTGATGGATTAAAAACCGGTCATACAAATGATGGTGGATATGGCATGGTTGCATCCAGTGTCGTTGGTGGACGTCGTCTGATTGGTGTGATAAACGGATACAATGGCAAGGGTCATGATGGTCTGGCACAGGAAATGAAGAAACTGTTAAATCATGGTTATGCGACCACAACAAACAAAGTATTTTATCGCCCGGGTGATGCAGTCGCAGAAATTCCGGTATGGTATGGACGCCAGCCAACGGTTACTGCAACTGTTGACCGGACATTTGCAATTACATTGCCAAAGTCAGAAAAGATGTCTGATATCCGTGTTCTGGCACGTTTCGACGACCCACTGCCTGCCCCGATTAAAAAGGGCGATGTAATTGGTGAAATATTTGCCGAACAAAACGGGCGCGTGATTGCACGTGGCAACCTGGTTGCGGCAACGCGTGTCAGCAAGACCCAATTTTTCGGGCGCGTAATCAGAAATATTCGTGTTATGTTTGGGGGTAAATAATTCGCACCATGGCACCAAAGAAATCAACATCTGCATATAAGTTTCCACATCCAATGGATAATGACACATTGGTTGGACATCGTGACGTATTGCAAACATTTATGAACGCATGGGCAAATCGTGATGCGCATCCTATTCATCCGGTATGGATGCTGACGGGTCCACGTGGCATTGGCAAGGCAACCCTGGCATACCAAATCGCCAAAATGGTATATGGAAATGTCGGTGATTTCTTTATTGTTGATTTAGAACGCAATATCGACAAAGACGGTAAAAACAAGAGTGACGGTAAACAAATATCCGTATATACTGTGCGTGCAATCATTGAACGGATGCAGATGTCGTCTATGTCGGGCGATTGGCGCGTAATATTGATTGATTCTGTCGATGAATTAAGTGTCGCCGCATCAAACGCAATATTAAAATTACTGGAAGAACCACCTGCAAAAACATTATTCCTGTTGGTTGTGCATCAATTGGCAAATGTTTTGCCAACCGTGCGTTCACGTGCACGTGTTGAAAAAATGCGACCATTATCGATATCAGAACTGCGTGAATTATGTGTAAAATTTATCCCGGATGAAGACATCAGCACTGAAATGTTACGCCTTTCAAACGGCAGTTTTGGTCGCATTGCAAATCTGAAAAAATCAGGTGGCGATGTGATATATGATGAACTGATGAATATGCTGCGCAATCCACGCGCGACAGCGTCTGATTTAATGGTAATTGCCCAGAAAATCGCAGCAGCGCCACAGTTACATGGTATATTACTGGATGCAATCGCTAGTCTTGGGTTGGCGGATTTATATCCGATGGCAACACATGCAATCGCAGATATTAAGAACGTATATTTGGAACCAGAGGTCGGTATTTTCAAAATAATTACCGAAATTCGCAAATGTTTATAGACACCCATTGTCATTTAACAGACCGCCTGTGTGCAGGCGATAATGTGGACGCGGTAATTTCACGCGCGCACGATGTCGGCGTTGGTATGATTATATGCCCGACCGCGGACCCTGCGGACATACCGGACGCGTTGGCGTTGGCAAATTCGCGTGATGATATATTTTGCACGATTGGTATTCATCCAGAATACGCCGGCGCACCGGTCGAAGAATTATTGACCGATGAAATATTAAATCATCCACGCGTTCTGGGCATTGGTGAAATTGGTCTGGATTATCATTATGGTGCAGATAATAAAATCGCACAAATTGACATGTTCCGTCGTCAACTTGAAATCGCAAAAAAGCACAATTTACCTGTGGCAATACATACCCGGGAAGCCGAACAAGACACAGCAGATATTCTGCAAAATGATGTACGTGGCGTTATGCACTGCTTTACAAGCAGTTGGGATTTGGCTAAGGTAATGCTGGACCGCGGATTTTACTTTTCAGCCAGTGGTATTTTGACATTCAAGAACGCCGATGATGTCCGCGAAACATTTAAAAAGATACCAATTGACCGAATTGTTATCGAAACAGACAGCCCATATTGTGCGCCGGTACCCCATCGTGGCAACCCGTGCGAGCCAGCATTCGTTATCGACACCGCACGTGTGTTGGCGGACATTCGGGGCTTGCATTTAAATGATTTAGAATCTATACTGGCGCAGAACACAGCAAATCTATATCCGAAATGGCACGTCAATTAATAAAATTTGGTCAGGTTTCTGAAAATCGCCGGGCGCGGTTTAATTACTCTATCGAAGACACGATAGAGGCTGGCATTTCATTGACTGGTGCAGAAATAAAATCAATTCGATATGGTCTGGTTACAATTGTTGATGGATTTGCACAACGTCGGGGGGATAATTTATTCCTGGCGGGTGTTGAAATTCAAAAACTGCCGACCGCCGCGCGATATGTGAACTTTGATGAACGTCGCCCACGTCAGTTGTTACTGCATCGCAGCCAAATGAACCGCCTGATTGGTAAATTACAAGAAAAAGGCGCAACAATTGTCCCGTTAAAGTTATACTTTAATAATCGGGGACGGTTAAAGGTTTTATTGGGCGTCGGATATGGTAAAAACAAGGTTGATAAACGCGAAACAATCAAAGAACGCGAATGGAATAAAAACAAAGCCCGCCTGTTAAAGGGATAAAAACACCGCGATTGTCGCGGTGTTTTTTTGTGCGTTAATTTTGCTGACTACTTTTGCTGCGCAGCAGAATAAATCCATTTGCCATAATGCGATGCAGAATTTGTTCTGGAATAACAACATCACCGCGTTCATAGCGTAATAAATCCTGGTATGTTATACCCAGCATTTTTGCCGCGGTCATTCGGCGCACACCAGAAAATTTACGCGCGCACGCAAATGCTGCGCCGATGTGCCTGCAATCAACCAATACTACTTTCATTTTCTTCTCCACTTGTTTTTATTGTTAAAATAAAAAACACCGCCTTGATGAAAAGCGGTTGGAGGTTCATTACTATAAGCGTATAGTGCTGTTTATTCAAATATATCACAGCCCTCCAACCAGGTTGGAGTCTTTTTCGCTTAGAGGTAATGACACCCCACATTGGTAATCAACCAATGCATTGGAATTATAACATAGGAAATTATCTTTGTAAATAAATTTACACCCCCACAGTATTCCGTGGGGATGTACTACCCTATTCTGCCAGGGTGCCGACAGACATTGTGATACGGCGGATACCACTGCTGATGGATTTTTCTTTGTTAATTTTCGCCTTTAATATTTCGCCCGTGTGATATACATGCGTTCCACCGCACAATTCGCACGATACGTCGCCAGCAGTGATGACTTTCACTGTGTCGCCATATTTTTCGCCAAACAATGCCATTGCACCGCGGGCTTTTGCATCCTCTATCGACATTTCTGCGTGGTCAACCGGCATATCAGCGTTAATCCATGAATTTACCAAGTCTTCGACCGCCTGCTTTTCTTCGGCTGTCATGGCGCGACCAAAACTGAAATCAAATCGGACAGAATCCGGCGATACCTTAGACCCGCGCTGGGCAACATCATCATTTAATACGCGTTGCAATGCCGCCTGTAACAGGTGTGTTGCGGTATGTGCACGCGCTGTCTGCTGACGCACTGGGGCGTTAATTTTGGTTTGGACTGTGTCACCAACTGACAGGGGCGCGGTCAATGTCCCCTTGTGAATGACAACATGGTCAGCACGTGCAGCCTCGGCTACCGTCATGACAGTGGCGCCATCTTTGATAAATTCACCGCTGTCACCAACCTGACCACCCTGGGTGCCATAGAAATTGGTTTTATCCAATGCAACCTCTACCACATCGCCAGCGTTTGCAGATTGCACAAATTCGCCATCACGCAAAATCGCCTGGACTGTGGATTGCATGTCTGCACGTGGCGCATATTTCGACGCATCATCTGTTGCAGGCAGGTTCTGGGATTCCCACAGGATTTTGGTACCCTTGGTATTGGCACGGGAACGTTCCTTTTGTTCAGTCATTGCCTTCTCGAACCCGGCAACGTCAACATCCATGCCACGGTCACGCAAAATCATTTGTGTCAAATCCAATGGGAATCCATATGTATCAAATAATTTGAACGCGACATCGCCTGGCAATACGCGGTTGTTTAATTTTGGTAATTCTGCATCCAGTAATTTCATACCGTTTTGCAACATGTCTGCAAATGCGTTTTCTTCGTTCTGTATAATTTCAACAACGCGTGCCTGTTCACGTGCCAATTCCGGATATGCATCACCCATTTCGGTAATCAATGCCGGATATAACTTTGACAACAATGGTCCACGATGTCCCAAAATCTGACCATGACGCATTGCACGACGCAAAATACGACGGATTACATATCCACGGTCTGTATTTGATGGCAGCACACCGTCTGCAATTGAAAATCCAACCGAACGCAGGTGGTCGGCAATAACCTTGAACGACGCAACGTTTTCAGCTGTGCGTTTTACACCTGTGATGTCTTCGGTGGCAGAAATCAAATTACGGAACAAGTCTGTGTCATAATTGTCACGAACACCCTGCAATACAGCCGCCCAACGTTCCAGCCCTGCGCCGGTATCAACATTCTGTGTTGGCAGTGGGGTCAGATTTCCGTTTGCGTCGCGGTCAAACTGCATAAACACGTCATTCCAGACCTCTACAAAACGACCGCCGTCCTCATTCGGACTGCCCGGCAGACCACCCGGCAAATCTGCCCCCATGTCGTAATGCATTTCTGTACACGGACCACATGGACCCGTATCGCCCGCCGACCACCAGTTATCTTTATCCAGGCGAATTGCATCTTTGCCTGTGATTTTTTTCCATATAGCTGTCGCTTCATCATCGGTGACGTGTGTTGTAACAACCAGTCTGTCCGGGTCCAAACCAAATACTTTGGTTAACACTTCCCATGACATCACAATCGCTTCTTCTTTAAAGTAATCCCCGAATGACCAGTTGCCCAACATTTCAAAAAATGTATGATGACGACCATCAAATCCAACTTCGTCCAGGTCATTATGCTTGCCCCCGGCACGAATACATTTTTGAACGTCCGCAACACGTGGCGAAAATGCAGGTTCGGTACCTTGTAATATCCCCTTCCACGGAACCATGCCGGCGACTGTAAACAATAATGTCGGGTCATTTGGTATCAATGACGCAGATGGTACAATTTTATGTCCATGTGATTCAAAGTAATCTAAAAACAATTTACGTATTTCGTTATATGTCATGGTGTACAAATCCCTTGTTATTTTTGTGCAATTTTAATTATATTATGACGCAGTTGCAATCAGTTATTTCATTTTTTGAAAATTTAATTATTCATCATCATTGCCCCGCAGGGCGGCAGCCAATACGGCATCATAACGTGCAATCGCATCAGCATAAGCCGAACGCGCCGCGTTGCCACGCATAACTGTACGCCCATACTTGGTCGTTGCACGGTCCAGATTACACATAATATAATTCACAGTATCCATATATATCGGCGATGCAGATGGATTTTTGGCACGAGAAAATGTATTTACCATCGCCCACATTATGGCATCAAATGGTGGCACGAAATCTAGTTCATCATCAATTTTCTGTAATGCGTCAATGTGTGGGTGCAATGCGTCACACATGCCAGACAAAACCTGGTGGCGCACCAGCACACCGCAAATCCCGGTATGGGGGCGCATCAAAACAGTGTTTTCACCATCGGGCGTACAATTTTCTGGGGTATTTATCGCAGACAGCAAATCACCAACCCGCCGGCGTAATGATATGGCATTCTGCATTACGGCAAACACATCCGGTCCCACAGATGGAATATCGGCATTTACCAATATATCATTATCATTTATGAACATAATCCACTGGGGATTTATACGCTTTTTATTAACTGCATCCATTATCGCCATGCGTGCACGCAATACGCCGATATTTTCAGCACCGTTTATAACCTGCAAGCGCCCACGATATCCCAGGCGTCGAATATCACGACGCGTAACCCTGGTTGTTGGATTATCGTTATATACAACCAGATAAAATTTGCCACGCAGTCGTCCCAACGCCGGCACAGACAGGCGTAACATATCGTTATTAAATGTCGTTAATCCGATAACAAGGTTAATTTTTTTGGAAAACATAGCATGATAAATTCTAAATAAAAGTTTCTGAAATTGCAATCTGTTAATTATTTATGATATAATATAAATCAACACAGAGAGAATATTCACATGAAGCCATCAATGATATTTGCAATCATAATGTTAACCGCAATCGTTCTGATTGTGTCGTTTGATTTGCAGTTATCGCCGACGGCACCAATTCCACTGCCCGAAGGTGTGGATACAGGTAATATTTTATATGTATGCCCTGCAGCAAGTTCGACATGGGATTCTATTGCGAATGCGATGCGTGGACTGATACGTCCAATTACAATTGGGTTCTTTTTTGCTGGGATGGTTTTATTATTCGTGTGGGCATGGGCATTGTATCAAAACCTGTTAAAGGACAAGTTTGACAAGTCTGCATTTACAAACCCATGGGGATTTACAAAATTTTTGTTCTGGGCAATTGTCGTTGTGACATTAGCAGCAGCAACCCCAAACCACTTTAAATCCGTACATATTACAGGATTGTCTGATAATTATGTACTGTGCGAAAACAACACACCGGGCGCACGTGCCGTATGGTCAGAAAACGTAACGCGCTGATTTATAGTATTTGCAAAAAAATGTCAAGCATATAAATTTTTTTGCAGTTTTTAAATATAGTCTTGACTTAAAGCGCGGAATTCTCTACGATTCGGATAAGCAGTACGGGCAATGTCCTTGAAATGTAGGACCTGCAGAAAATTGCAGTCGTGTCGGACGCAGGATTTATAGGGTCTGACAGATTTCAAAGACATTGCACGGGCTGCCGGACACATTACATCAATTCATGAAAGGAGAAACACATGAACAAACAGCAACTGATTGAAGCCATCGCAAACGATGTTGACGTTACAAAAGCAACTGCAGCAGCATGCCTGGATTCTTTCATCAACACAGTTACAAAAGTTCTGAAAAAGAAAGGCGAAGTTCGTTTGGTCGGTTTTGGTACATTCACAACCGCAAAACGCAAAGCAACAACTGGTCGCAACCCACAGACAGGCGCTGCTATCAAAATCCCAGCTTCTGTTCAGCCTAAGTTCAAACCAGGTAAAGCTTTGAAAGACACTTTGAACTAAATCGTTTTATTTGTGTTTAGAAAAAATCCTGCCAATCGGTGGGATTTTTTTATACATAAAAACTTGTGATGCTGGCAGTATGGAATTTTTCACTTTACTTAAAATCTAATATTGAATAAAATTACCCTGTTAACCAAAAGGAAAGGAATATGGCAATAAAAACAACCAAGAAAACAACTGCAAAACCAGTTGCTGCCAAAAAAACAGTTACTAAAAAAACCACACAAAAGAAAACAACACGTGCAACATCTGCCAAATCAGCACCAAAAATGAATATGATGGCATCAGATGTCGTAATGAATGACATGCACAACTGCAAATGTGGCGCAAATTGCCATTGTGGTGCAAACTGCAACTGTGGCACAGGTTGCGATTGCGGTTCAAAATGCAAATGCCATTGTCATGGTTTTGGTCACTTTGTTAAGAAATTAATCATCGCTTTGATTTTGTTGGCATTGGGATTTGCCGCTGCAAAAGTATGCTGCTGTGGCAAGGGTATGCGCGGTCCACGCGTTCATTTTGCACAAAACGGATGCATGGTCGAAGAATCTGTAAAATGCCCAAAATTGCGTGAATTATTGCCAGCAATGGACATTAACCAAGACGGTTGCATCACACGCGAAGAATATCGTGAAATCAAACGTCAAATGCGCAACCAGGTTCAAGAACAAGAAACTGCCAGCGTCGAAGTCGTTGAAGTAGTAGAAGACGCAGAATAAGTTTTTTGCGTTAATATTTACGCCCCCTGGCACGGGGGCGTTTTTTCTTGCCTTTCAGAAAAAAAGGCTGTATTATTAAGGCTTGAGAGAATCATTCCATCACCAAACATGTGATAGGAATTACCCCCTGATGAATTTATTTGGACTATAAACCGCGTGGGGGATAAAACCGGTGGTATCGCAGATTCACTACAAATAAAGCACATCTTTATTGGCAATGAATTTCGTGATACCACCACAGCAGAAACATAAAAAAAGGATACCAAATGGTAAGATTACATAATCACGCAGCCGATGAAAAACAGGCTGCCAAGAAAAAAGCGGCAACGCCTGCCGCGGCACATGCACCACGCAAACGTGGTAATGCGCCCAAGATGCCTGCAAAAATAGCCGAGGCGCCACAACATGAAAACGATAAAAACGATGAAAAAATATACTTTATGGCGCTGGGCGGTTTGGAACACGTCGGGCAAAATATGTATATTTATAAATACAAAGGTAAATACCTGGTCGTTGATTGCGGTATGGGATTCTTGGAAGAAGAAATCGGTGCCGGTGACGTTCAATACTGCGACACAACATGGCTGGAAAAGCGTAAAAAAGATGTTGTCGGATTCGTTATCACACACGGTCACGAAGACCACATCGGCGCATTAAAATACATATGGCCAAAGTTCAGAAAACCAATTTACTGCACACGTTTTCCGGCTGAAATCTTGCGTCAAACATTTGCAGGAATTGAATTAGACTTTAACCCGAAAAAAGACATCATTGAATTTGACTATCATGGTGCGAACCTGGATTTAAATCCATTCCAGGTCGAAACATTCCATGTTTCCCATTCTATTCCAGAAGCACAGATGTTAATCATCAAAACACCTGCGGGCAAAATCTTGCACACCGGGGACTGGACATTTAATGATGATAACCCGGTTGAAATTCCAACAGATTTTGCGCGTCTGCGTGAAATTGGTTCTGATCCAAAATTGCTGGCATGTATGTGCGATTCAACATCTGCATCCCGCCAGGAAAAGCAGACCACTGAAACCCAGGTCCGCGATACATTTATTGAACTGATGAAAAACGCCCCAGGTCGCGTTATTGTGACAGGTTATTCACGTTCCATCGCACGTATGAAAATGTTTGCCGAAGCAGCCCGTGCAAGCGGTCGCGTTGCAGCAATAAAAGAACGCAGTAATCCAAATCCGGTTCCATATGTCGGTCTGCCAGAATTCCGTGAAATGGGTATGGAAATGGGATACTTGAACAAAGACGACGTATATTTGCACAGCGAAATTCGCGATTTACCTGCGGAAAAGCAAGCGATATTCTTGACCGGTTCCCAGGGTGAACAGTTCGCAATGTTAACACGTCTGTGCCGCGGGCATGTAAAAGAAATGAAATTGCAGCCAACAGATACAATCCTGTTCAGCTCAATCATCATTCCAGGACGCGAACAGGATGTTTCATACCTGTATAACAAATTAGCACGTATGGGTATTAAAACACATACAATATACGATACCGATCACTTGCACGCCAGTGGACATGCCGGTCGTCCAGAATTGGAACGTTTCTATGATATGGTCCATCCACAGGTTTCTGTCCCAATGCACGGCGATTACATTAATGAAATGTTAAACGGTAAAATGGCGATGGAACGCGGTGGTGCAAAATACATGATGATTGTGCACAACGGCGAAATGATTGCGTTGGCTGATGGTGCCGCGCCATATGTCGCAGAAACAATCGAAACAGGATTTGTTGTTATGGAAGGTGAAACAGAACGCAGTGCCAACGACCAGGTATATAAAAACCGTCGTAAAATCGCAACAAATGGCGCAGTGTTCGTAACCCTGCCGGTTGACAAGCGTGGTTTCTTGAAAGGCGTGCCAGAGGTTTCCAGTGCCGGTATCTTTGAAACCGATGACACAGGATTCATGAAACGTCAGATTCAGATTGAAATTGTAAAGGCAATCGATAACCTGACCAAGGCAGAACGCAAAGACCATAACAATCTGATTCGCGCGGTCCAAGTCGCATCGAACAAGGTTGTACGCGCGTCACTGGGTGCAGACAAAAAACCGCAATACAGTGTGCACTTTGTGCAGAAATAAAAAAGTCCCCCATTTGGGGGATTTTTTATTCACTGTTCACGATTCCACAGGACATCATTATGAATGCCCCAGGGGATGCGCATTTTCATATGCGGACATAATATCCGCCATATTAACCTTGGTATATAACTGTGTGGTGGACAGGGATGAATGTCCCAACAATTCCTGTAACGAACGCAAATCCGCCCCACCCGCCAGCAAGACGCTTGCAAATGTATGACGCAATGCATGGGGCGTTACATAATCTGGCAACTGCAAATAGTTGCGCAGGTGTTCAATAACCTTTTGCGCCATGCGTGGCGACATGGGCAGACCGCGCACACTGCGAAACACGGGCGATGCAACGTCCCTGTCAAACGGACATATTGCCAGATATTTATCCATTGCATCCCAGACCGCCGGCAGGACTGGAACAATGCGTTCTTTGTTGCCCTTGCCCACAATGCGCAAACAATCGGGATGGTGGTTGATATCGGCGTGGGTTATGGATAACGCCTCGGATATACGCAAGCCACAGCCAAATATTAATACGACCAATGCCCAATCGCGGGCGGCAATCCATGGATTATCACTTTCTGTTTCGCGGATTGCGTTATGAATTTCCGATACGTCGGACACTTCGATTGCCTTGGATAATTTACGTGGGACGCGTGGTGCGGATATCAGGGAAATTGCCTCGTTCTTGATATTATTATTCTTGTTCAAGAATCGATAAAACCCACGCAAGGATGACAAGGCACGCGCGGTGGATTTTGCAGACAGCGACCTGCGCTGACGCGATGCAAGCCATGCACGAAAGCACAATGTGTCCGCCAGGGCTAAATCAGTGGGCGCACACACTGTGCCGTTATATTCATTGAAAAATGTAACAAAATCACGAATGTCGGTTTCATAGGCAGACGCAGTATGTGATGAATAATGTTTCACATCCGTCAGGTACGCGACAAAATCAACAATCGTGTCATGCATTTTTATCTGATTTCAAATACCGCAGATACAGAAACCGATACTTCGGTGTCTTTGGATACAATACTGCCCGCAACGGAATCCATGGTTACACCTGCAGCTTCCATTTTTGCGGATGCACGCAAGAAATTTGACGCACGTGGTTGCATTACTGTTGGCGCGCCATATGATACAGCCAACATTTTGCCCGCACGATTACCGGTACCCGCCGCCAATGCATTGGCACGCGCATGGGCATTTTTGACCGCTGTACCCAGGCATTCTTCCAAAATAGGCTTCATGGCTTCGCTGCTGGTGTACATACGCAGGTTTTCAAAATAAATCTTTGGTTCACCGGCAAATTTGGTCATCACGCGTTCAATCGCATCGATATTATCAGCAGATACTTCGACAGCAATACTGGTTTCAATCCCCAATGATACAGATTTTTGCAAATTACGATCCCATTCTGACTTTTCATATGAATTAAATTCCGTTGTTTGCATTTGGACATCTTGGGTTTTCAAATAATCTGTTATTGCGGCAATTTTCGATGTCGCCATCTTCATAGACACAGCCGCCGATTTATCCAATGTCGTTACACGCAATGTGATTGCGGTTCTGTCCTTGGGCGCGGTGGTTAAACATTCACCAGTAACAGATATTGTACGCACTTCATCATTGCTGTTGAATGTACCAAATGCCCATATGATTAAACAAAATACAACTGCACCCGTGGCACCCCATAATAATGATTTTTTCATTTCCTTTTCTCCCTTTTTTTATTGTTTCTTAGCCCAACATAGCATGTTTTACACGCGACAAGACATCGGCTGCGACGACACTGGCGCGCGCTGCACCATCAGCAAGTATTTTATCCAACTCAGACGTATTCGCCATTAATCGTTCATATTCTGCACGACGTGCCCCCAGCACTGAATCAATTTTTTCAAACAAAATTGTCTTGGCTGTGCCATATCCCATACCACCAGCGGCAAACCGCGTACGTAATGCCGCGATTTCGTCACTTGTTGCAAAGTGCTGATACAGTTGGAATATCGTTGATGTGTCTGGGTCTTTTGGTTCATCCGGCATTTTTGAATCCGTGATGATACGCATAATTTTCTTTTTCAGTTCGTTTGCCGGCGCAAACAATGGAATGGTATTGTCGTATGATTTACTCATCTTGCGTCCATCCAATCCCGGGATAATACCGGTTGTTTCGCCGATAATCGGTTCTGGCAACTTAAATGTTTCGCCATATGTATGATTAAAGTATCCCGCAATATCACGCGCGAATTCAACGTGTTGCTTCTGATCCGCACCAACAGGGACTTTATCTGTATTATACAGCAATATGTCTGCAGCCATTAAAATCGGATACGTGTACAAGCCCATATTAACACCGGCGTCCATGTCCAATCCGGCAGCGGCGTTTTTATCCATAGATGCCTTATACGAATGGGCACGGTTCATCAATCCCTTGGGCGTGACATTCATCAACAATGTTGCCAATTGATAAACCTGGACAATATCAGACTGACGGAACAGAACCGCGTTATTTAAATCCAGTCCCAATGCCACCAATATCGCAGCAATTTCATACGTATGCTGGCGAATTAGTTTTGGGTCATGGATTATGTTTAACGCATGCAAGTCCGCAATAAACATGTATGTTTTGTTTGTTTTTGCCTGCTCTATCAATGGTTTTAAGGCACCGACATAGTTACCTAAGTGTGGCATGCCGGTTGGTTTAATTCCTGTTAAGATAATATCGTTTGACATGATAAAAAATACCTTTGATTCTTATTGTCTTAATAATATGACGTTTTGGTTTAAAATAAAAGCGCAAAATATAACCCCAACAAAAAAATCCGCCGAACTGGCGGATTTTTGTATCACATTCCCGATTATTAACGAGAATAGAATTCGACGACCAGTTCTGGGAACATCTGGACAGGATATGGAACGTCTGCAAACGCTGGTACGCGTGTGAATGTTGCAGTGAAGTTCGCACTGTCGACGTTGATGTAATCAGGCCATGCACGTTCGCCAGATTCCAAAGCCAAAACGACCAATGGCATCTGTTTTGCTTTTTCGCTGACCGTGATGACATCACCTGGTTTTACCTGGTATGACGCGACTTTGACGCGCTTGTCATTAACATAGATATGACCGTGGCTGACCAACTGACGTGCCGAGAAAACTGTTGGTGCCAATTTTGCACGATATACAACAGCGTCCAAGCGACGTTCCAGCAAACCAATCAAGTTATCTGGTGTGTCACCCTTCATATTATCTGCTTCCAGATAGTATGCACGGAATTTCTTTTCGCCGACATTGCCATAGTAACCCTTTAATGTCTGCTTTGCACGCATCTGTTTTGCGTAATCAGATGAATTACCACCACGTGATGTTGGACCATGCTGACCAGGTTTGTATTTACGTTTGTTAAATGGAGATTTTGCCTGTCCCCACAGGTTCACGCCCAGACTACGTCCGATTTTCAATTTGCGTGTGCTGCGTTTTGCGCCTGCTCTTGCCATAATTAATATCCTTTTTTTGGTTTTTTATTGTGCCAGACATTTCACAGAATCCTTATCCCGGTGGGACCAAAAAAAAGCACCGTCGGTTAATCAGTTCTGGTTATCCAGCGGTGCATAGTCTATATTGTTTTTATTTGAAAATCAAGTATTTTCTGCGCTATTAAAACTCTACCCGTGGGGCGGTGCGTTCGGCGGCATCGATTTCAAACAACTTTTCTGGCAATATCCCAAATGTACGCGCAACAATATTTGATGGGAATTGTTCAATTTGCGTATTCAATGACATTACCGTTGTATTATAGAACTGACGCGTTGCCTGGATTTTGTTTTCTGTATCCGTCAATTCACGCTGCAATTCCAAGAAATTTTCATTTGCACGCAGTGTCGGATAACTTTCCGATATTGCAAACAGGCTTTTTAATGTCTGGGTCAATTTGTTTTCTGCGTCTGCTTTATCTGGACCTGTTGCCTTCATTGCCGCGGTACGGGCAGCGGTTACCTGGCTTAATGTATCCTTTTCATGTGCAGCAGCACCCTTGACCGCGGACACCAGGTTCGGTATCAGGTCATAACGACGTTTCAATTGGGTATCAACAGTCGCCCATGCCTCGCGCGCCTGGTTACGGCGGGCAACCAATCCATTATATACGGAAACAAAATACAATAAAATAACACAAACTATTGCAATAGCGGTCCACATGATAAAAACTCCTTTGATTCAATTTTAATATTATATCACATGCCCATATGTTTGCAATTAAAAACGCCCGGACACACCGGGCGTACATAATAAATCAAATATAAATATTATTATTTTTTCCAGAACGCGAAACCACGACGTGTTGATTTTTCTTCGCGTTGTTTGCGGTCTTCGGCGGCGCGACGACGTTCGGCACGACGTTCCTGGAAACGACGGGCGGATTCTTCGTCACGTTGAACCAATTTCAATGTTGTGACAGACAATTTACCGTTACGATCTTCTTCTTCAAATTCAACGATATCGTTTTCATTTAAAAATCTGATACCTGCGTCTTTTAATGCACTGGAATGAACAAATACATCATCTGTGTTACCTGCATCGTTCGGTGTATCAGGGCTGATAAAGCCGAAACATTTTTTACCGTTGTACCATTTTACTTTTCCTTGGCGCATAATCTTCGTCCTTTGTTATGCTGGTTATGGTTCTGCGAAACTACAAGAACCTGGTACTATTGTTTATTATTCGGGCAACCAACGCAAGCAAATTGATTTCCTAGTATTATCTGCAAAATTATGATATAATACCGCCCGCAATGAACCAGCGCACACAAATTGAACAATATATTTCCAAGAAATATCATGCCCCTGTTGAGCATTTATGGGCACGCAGCCCATCAGACGGCATATGTCGCAGAACTGATAATCGCAAATGGTTTGCTGTTTTTATGGGTGTAAAATGCGAAACCATGCGCGTTGATGGGGATGGTGTGGTTGATGTGATGAATGTAAAGTGTGACACAGGGCTGATGGGTGCCCTGCTGGCAAGTCCTGGATACAAGCCCGCATATCATATGTCCAAGGCAAATTGGATTTCAATTATATTAAATGACACAGTAAATATTGCTGAAATAAAAAGTCTGGTTGATTTAAGTTATAAAATGACAGCGGGGAAATAATCCCCGCCAATATATTACCGTATATTACCGCCAATGTGCCTTCCTCAATGCCTCACGGAAAACAGGATAGCAGGCACCAATGCGCGCGAATCTGTTCGCCCCTTCGAAAACAGCGACATCCGGAGTGCAAAAATTAAGAACACCAACCCAGGATTTTCCATACAATTCATATTCCCCTGTTTTCTTGTCCCTAACAATTATGTTCCCAACAACTGTGGTACCATTCCTACTATATTTTGGCTTGCCTATCTGTACGCACCAAACAGGGTATAATACACTATCTATATCTATCGTCATTGTTACAGATGCTGCAAATTCATACAACATACTGAATAATGGTATTTTCTCCATAATAGACTTAAATTCTTTTACGCGTTTGGTATCTGCATCCTGTTTGTCTATTGTATGACCGTTATATTTACTTGTATTCCACGCATTCGTTTCACAATTGTAATACACAACGTTTGTATGACCGACTAAACGCTTTACCACATCATCTGTCAATTTTTCAACCATATGTATTCCTTTTAATTATCCTGCTTTTTATAGTAGCGTTGGACTTCCTTCATAACAAAGTTGAACAGTTTGCCTGCCATGGTATCCGATGGAACCTGCCAGCCGGCTTGATTATATGGCATTGCAGACACCAAGATAAATTCTGTCAGGAATCTGAATATTTCATACTTTTGCGCAGGCGTCAATTTCGACGGCGCATTTGTTATATCAAATATTTCGTTCTTTATTGCGTCATCAACCTTGGACATTATGCGTTCCAAGACAATTGGCGGGTAATGCAATGTACATTTTCTGGGGAATCCATCAAACATGGTCGTATTATTGCCCTGACTGTACAAAATATTCCAGCCCACACGGTCGAACAATTCTGCCAAACAACGACACACCATTAAATTATATTCTTTGGTGCCAGCGTCGTGCAGGGCTGCAACATCACCGTCAACCGGCTCTGCATCCTTGGTGGTGCGACGAACCTGTTCATATTTTTTATGCGTTTGCTTTTCAAATTCAAAGAATGTTCGTACCTGGCATATGATTTCCATTGGCACCACTTCGTCATCGGTGCCGATATTTATAATCAATTTTGCATCGCGATAATTACGTGGGTTTTCCATGCTGTAAAAAGTATCACGTACCGATAATACACGTTCCGGCATCATTGCACGCACCTGTTCAATAAAGGTACGCGCCTGGGGCACCAGATCAAACAGACACTTTACACGCCAGACATCTTGCAAATGCATGCGTGGCTTTTTCACCTGATCCAGGGCACGGACCAATTCAACAGCAATATTTTCATGTCCAGACCCAATAATAGACAATACAGTTTCAGATGCCGCAGAAATATATTTTTCGCTTAGCTTCTGGCGTACTTTGTCCGCAATTGCACGGGCTGATGCCTCGCGATCATGTGATGCGATTACATTATATACTGTATCACATACATCATTCACATATTTTGCATAGTATTTGCCAGTAACTTTGTCCAATGCGCGGTCAATGTTCTTTTGCGCGCCAATGATAACCGTTACGATTGATGATACTGCCAAATCAATTTTATGCCCACGTCCACTGGTAAAGAACTGATTACGCATCGGGTCCATATCCAGACGATGGCTGACGATATATGGAAACAGTGGGTTAATATCCACAATCGTCATTGTGTCACCAACCGCAGAATCAGTCGTATAGTCATACTGACGTATCGGGGATTTTGGCGCACCAAAGCATTTGCCCAAGAAAACAAATACTTCACGCAGCCATTCCATACCGTCGCGGTACAAGACTGATAAATATTTTGCCGCTTCGTCATTTATGCGACCCGCGGCGCGGGCGTCCTCTATCACTGCCAAGTTCTTTTGGTCGTTGTCACGCGTTATGTCAAACGCATAGTTTTCAGGCCATGGACGCGGCATATAGGTCTTGCTCATAATAAAATATCCATTACTTCATTATTGGGAATAATATTACGTCACGCAGGGTTGGCTGGTCAAACAGAATACTTACCAATCTGTCAACCCCCAGACCAACGCCGGAAATCGGTGGGAAACCATGTTCCATCGCGCGAACAAAATCGTTATCTGGATTAAAGGCTTCGTCTTCGCCATCGGCGATATTTTTTGCCTGCTGTTCAAATGCTGCCAATTGCTGCATCGGATTTACTAATTCTGAATACCCCTTGCACAATTCTGCGCCACAGACCAGCAACTGGAACATATCCAGGCAACGGTCATCAGCATCACTGTGACGTGCCAATGGTACCATGTATGTCGGATAGTTATACAAGAACGTTGGCTGTACAATACCATCGCGAATCTTGCGTTTATATACCCAGTCAACCAATGTCGGAACAGATTTCAATTCAGATAAATCGTCCATTGTGAACATACCTTGGTCAACCAGACGTTTGCGCAATGCGTCCACATCATCAAAGTCCAAGATATTGCAACCAAACAATTCATTCATTTTTGCGGTATAATCAATCAGTTCAAAGGAACTGAAATCCAATGCCGTACCCTGATATTCAATTTGCAATGATCCGCATGTTTTCATCAACAGGTGCTGTATCAAATCCCATGTGAACTGCATATTTTTCTTGTAATCCCAGTATGCCGCATACCATTCAACCATTGAAAATTCTTGCAGATGCATGGCATCCATGCCTTCATTGCGGAAATCTTTCGCAACCTCGTACACGCGGTCAAAACCAGCACCGATTGCCTGCTTTAAGAATAATTCTGGGGAAATACGTAACTGGAAATCCGCATCCAATGCGTTGTGGTGCGTTGTAAATGGCTTTGCTGCCGCGCCGGACGCAATATTCTGCATAATCGGGGTTTCAATTTCCAAAAATCCGTTTTCATTCATAAAATCACGCCAGTGTTGCATCATCTTGAAACGTCCCAGCAATACGCGACGTGATTCCGGATTTGAAATAACATCCAGATAACGCTGACGGTAACGTGTTTCCATATCAGTTAAACCATGGAACTTTTCGGGCAATGGACGCAAAGCCTTGGATAAAATCTCATACCCGCTGACCTTTACAGTCAATTCGCCCGCGGTTGTGTGATACAATTCACCCGTGATGCCAATAAAGTCGCCCAGGTCAACATTTGCCTTCATAAATTTGTATTGTTCTTCGCCCAGTTCTTCGCGGGACATAGAAAACTGAATTTCGCCTTCGATATCATAAATACGCCCGAACATCAGTTTGCCCAGCCAACGCAATGCAGTCACACGACCCGCCAGGCGCACAGGTGTGCCATCCGCCAAATCACGCGCTGCAATAATTGTATGCGTGCGGTCAAATTTGTCTTTCCATACAACGCCGTCGCGGGTGCGAATATTTTCAGCCTTTTGCAGGCGCGCCTTTAATTCGTTGGTTGATATTGCTGTTGTATTTTCTGACATTTTTGTTTTCCCTTTTTACGTTTTATAAAAAACGGACGCAGTTTAGTGCGTCCGTCTTTAATTTGATGGTCGCACACATAATTATAAAGATTTTTTCAAATTCAATTTCATTTCCTGCGCGTCCTGTTATTCTAACTGAGCCAGTGCATTATTACAGAGATTTATTCAATTGTAAAGAAATAAATACATTGACAAATCGCAATTATTGTATAATATAGCCAACATTATGAAAACACCGGAAATATCTGTTATTATTCCTGCATATAATGCCCAGGACACAATTGTGCCCTGCCTGGACAGCATTATGCGCCAAGATGGTGCACAGGATTTTGAAATTATTGTTATCAATGATGGTTCAACCGACAATACTGGTAAAATTGTTCAGGAATATCGATACAACCGTCCAAATATTAAATTAGCAAACCTGTTATCAAATCATGGTATATCGGTGGCACGAAACAGTGCAATGCAACTGGCAACGGGTCATTATATTACATTTGTCGATGCTGATGACATGGTTGGCGTTTCACCAGACGAAATACGCAAATTGGTTGAACGCCCCGGCGCAGAACACCAAAGAATTATCCCCATGCAGGTTGCTGGGATTTCATATCCAAATGTTGGTACGTTTGTTCCACCATTTTGCACAACATACTTTACGAATTTATTAAAAGCTGCACGCCCTGACACAAATATTGTTTTGGGTGGCAAACTGGCAATTGATGTTCGTCACAATATTATGGCAACATTTTCATACCCAGATATATACGAATTTGATTTACGCCCCAGTGATAAATCTGCGGCAATGCGTAACGCATATATGCGCGAAAATGCAAACTTTGCACTGTATGAACGACGTTTTCTGGAAAACAATCATTTACGTTTTCAACCAACAATAAAACTGGACGAAGACATACTGTTCTGTATGCAGGCAGTTTTGCACGCTGAAACAGTTATCACAGCACCCGACGTCTTGTACATGTATGTTCGACATGATAATTCGGCATCAACACCAAAAAATTATTGGGCAGCATATGATTTATCAGCTGTCCAGTGCTTTTCTGTGTTATTGCAAGACCTGGCAAAATATCCGGAATACAGCAATATATTCTGTGAATGGTTGCAAGAATTTAAGCTTATTGGTCAACTTGCCCATACGAAACAAAATTATTTTCCATCTGCAATTTGTGGGCAATGCGTACCAGACATCAACAAATGCCCAATGTGTAAACGCCTGTCAAAGTTTCTGAACGCAAATATCAAAACTTTTGTTAAAACAGGACACCATCGGTAATAAAACATGTCAAAAACGCCAGATATTTCCATTATTATTCCGGCATATAATGCAGCAGAATCTATTGCGCCATGCCTGGACAGTATTCTGGTCCAAGATGGTATCCAAGATTGTGAAATTATCGTTGTTAATGATGGTTCAACCGATAACACTGGTAAAATCGTCCAAGAATATTGTCACAATTACAACAATATACAGTTAATCACCCAGAAAAACAGCGGCGTATCTGTGGCACGTAATAATGCAATGTCACGCGCGCATGGGCACTTTGTATCATTTGTTGACGCAGACGATATGGTCGGATTATCACATCAGGAAATGTTGCCATACTTTATTCCAAAGCGTGAATCTTTGCGCACTGGCAGTGATAACAAACACGATAATTTACGTATTACATTCTTGTTCTTTTATTCGTGCATGAATATGGATGATATTAAGCCAAAATTTGACACCCAATATTTTGTACGCTTATTAAATCCATTGCGCGATAACGCCACAGATATTTCACTGGGTGGTAAAATTACAATCAGCAATATCGGTCACATGCTGCAACGCACATTATATGTATCAGACCATGTATATGACGCCACACCAGGTGACAAGCAGAAAATACTGTATCATGCCGGCGTACGTGAAAGTGCGAACTTTGCATTATATCGCCGTAAATTTCTGAGAGATAAAAAACTGACATTCTTGCCGCAAATGGACCTGGATGAAGATATACTGTTTACACAACAGGCGGTTCTGCGTGCACGTAACGTTGCAACTGTATCTGATGCAACATACCTGTACATTCGTCATTTGGGAACACTGTCAAATATGATGTTGTCTGAACTGGGGTGCAAACATAAATTCGATTTGGCACGCATACAACGATATTCCATGCTGTTAAATGAACTGCGCCGGATGCCGGAATACACAGACCTATATTCCGCCATAATCAAAGAATTTTCAGATAAAAACCACAGAATGCTGTTCTATACAGATTGCGTCCCAGCAGACAAATGTGGCATATGCACCAGCAGAACCTGCAAGAAGTGTTCTATGCATCAGAAAAATAATGCGATTATCGCACGTAATATTTCAGATTTTATTTTGAAACAACGCTAGGTGCGCTATATAAATCCCACAAATACTGAAACTGATTGGAAAAATTGCCATTTTGTTCCAAGAAAAACACACAATTTTCGGCATTTGATTGCGTTGCGGATGATGTCCAGTTATATGAACCGTCTTCAACATCTTTGCCATCAAATATTGCAAATTTATTATGCATGATTTTATGCTTAGTATTTAATACCACTGGGATTCCCGCATCACGGATCCGACCAATCAACGATGCACGACCGGCTGATTGTAATTTATCACTGATTACACGAACACGAACCCCACGATTATGCGCGGCAATTAAGCTGTTTACAATTTTATCATTTGTAATCGAATATACCGCAACGTCAATAGTTTTACGACTGGCGTCAATGCTGTTGGCAATATTGTCTTCGCAATCAGTGCCAGGTGTAAAATACACACGCATCCACGACGTATCTGGGACCGCAGATATTGGTAATGTGGTGCTGTCTATGTCATATTCTGATTGGCGCGAATCTGATGATGACCACAATTTCTGCCACCAGGATTTTTGTTGTCTTTCAGGCGCATTCATCCCCAGAACATTATACAATTCTTGTTCTGCGGGACTGTCTTTCTGGACAATTAGAAACAGCATATTGTTATCAGACTGCCTGGCAATTACCAGAATATCATTCGGTCTGCCTGCCCATGTCACATCGTTTTTTCGATAATATAATTTATATTTCTTGGCACCGTTTAATGATTTCGGATTATAAAAATACCATGTTGTCTGCCCCTGCAATTCTATTTTAGTATCGGACATATAAACAAATTCTGTATTATAATATACCTTGGATTCACCCAAGACACGAACCAGTTCCCGTGTTCCCTGCACCTCTACACTTTTGCTGTTATTTGTTTTATGCAATGAATCACTTTCCACAAAGACTTTTACTGCAACACCCTGATAATTTGCCAAATCCTGCAATTCAAATGCAAAGCCATAAAGGGGGCACAAAACAACAAATAAAAATGCGATTATTTTCTTTATCATTCTGCTGTGATTATAATCACAGCACATTTGGTGATGCAAGTTTTTTACGAATGAATATCCGGGCATAGATATTCCGACCATGTATGGTTACCCCTTTGCCATCAGTGGTAAAATCTTTGTCCAAACCCAAAATTTCAAATTGTTCCGGCTTGTATTTCCCAATAAAGGTTATCGGCACACCCATCATGCCATCATAGTCGTATGGAATATCTGCAGTCCGATCTATATTTATCGCATCTGCATTGTCGTATTTTGGGTATTTAAACCGATTTCCATTATACCGACAGGACAATGTTAAAAAATCCGATTTATGCACCCCCAGATTTGTGAACCATGTGGCTGCAACACGGGCTTTGACCATACCACCTGTAATTTTATATGTTTGCTGTGGTGTACCGTTGTTAATCAACTGTTGCGGATTTGGCACATCAAACAAGAAATCCTGTCCCAATGGCTTGTGCCCCAGCCAGACTTTATTGTGCTGAATCAGATTAAGGAAATTCTTGTTTGCCAACATGTTTTTATTACCGATAATCAAGAATTTTTTATCATATTGCACCAGCATATCTATGAATTCACGAAACAGTGAAAACGGCGGATTGGTAACAATAATATCCGCTGTGCGCAGTTTTTCACGTGATGCGACGTCCCGAAAATCCGCCCCACCCAGCCCGCCACTGAACCACACATCGCGAACAAGACCTGCATCGCGCAATTCTATAAAGTATTTAACAAAGGCACTGTCTGTGGTATCACAGTTACAATAAATAATCTTATTAAAAAAATGCGACATGT
>CAMWQN010000007.1 GCA_947176385.1 uncultured Rickettsiales bacterium | reverse complement strand
ACTATATGCAGGTATTTTGTAAATTTAAAAGATTTTATTGACAAGCCGTCCGAAAATATATAAAATGCATTCCGCATTGGGGTCATAGCTCAGTTGGTAGAGCACCTGCTTTGCAAGCAGGGGGTCGTCAGTTCGAGTCTGATTGGCTCCACCAAAATAAAGTTGAACGTATAAGGTTTGTTGAAGGGGGTGAATCGCCGATGGTAAAAGTTCTGGTTCGCGACAATAACGTCGAACAGGCATTGCGTGTTGCAAAACGTAAATCGCAGAAAGAAGGTCTGTATCGCGAAATGAAAGAACGTCAGCGTTATGAAAAACCTACAACAAAGCGCAAACGTTTGAAAGAAGAAGCCGTACGTAACGAAAAGAAACGTCAGTCTAAACAAAGAATGGTTTTCGGTTTCTAATAAAAATTGGTCCCGCGTATGCGGGGCTTTTTTTTTTATTTAGGAAAAATCTGCCGCCTGTGATATAATTTCATCAGTTCAAATAAAGGAATTATACATGGTTAAATCAGTAAAAAAACTGAACACATCAGATAAAAAAGCACGCCCAACCAAGAAATCGTCACCAGTGCGTGCTGCAAAACGCACTCAACGCGCCCCAATGGTTGAAAAAGAAACCGTTGTGACCAGTAAAAAATACACAAATATGTTCGCGGCATATCGCGCATTTTGGACGCGTGGTTTTACCGATTGGATGGGGACTTCGTCGCGGTCTGAATATTGGTGGACAGTGTTGGCGAATCTGTTGATTGTCGCGATTTTATTGGGCGGATATGTTTGGGTCGGTCATGCGATTACATTTGGTTCAATCGGCAGTGCCGGAATTAGCATATTGTTTATGTCAACGACCGCTTTGATGTTGTTGTATGGTATTGCAGCGTTTGTACCATCAATATCAATGGTGTTGCGTCGTTTGCATGATGGTGGTTTTTCATCATGGTGGATATTGCTGTATCCTGCGGCGTGGTTGCCATATGTTGGAAATATTGCAGCAGTGTTATTGTTTATATTTATGCTTATGCCAACGCGTGTGGATGGCAATCCGTATCATAAAAATAACAAGTAATAAAATCGGGGCATTTGCCCCGTTTGTTTTTGTATAAAAGTCTTGATTTTATTAAAAAAATTGTCATAATGTTTGCGTTCCTGCTGGCGACATGGGGTCGTCGGCTGCTAAAACCAAAGGACAATAGGATGGCTTTTTATGAAAGCGTCTTGGTATTTCGCCAGGACTTGACCGAACCGCAGGTTAAAGAAAAAGCGGCAAAATTTGCGTCTATTATCAAAGAATTGGGTGGCGATGTTAAATCCACAGAATTCTGGGGATTGAAGAATTTGGCGTACATCATTCGTAAAAATCGCAAGGCACACTATGTCATGCACAATATCGAATTGGATGGCGCACAGATTACAGAATTGGAACGTCGCGCACGCATCGACGAAGACGTTATTCGTTTCTTGAACGTTCGCGTTGACGAATTGGCAACCACACCATCTATCATGATGAAAAAGAACACCGAGGAGGCTGAATAATGGCAGTTCGTGCAGCAATTTATCGTAAAAAATCTAACCCTTTAAAGGGCAAGGCGATTGATTATAAAGATGTAAAAACTTTGGGTCACTATATCACAGAACGTGGTAAAATTGTCCCAAGCCGTATCAGTGGCGTATCCCAGAAAGACCAACGTGCATTGGCAACCGCTATTAAACGTGCACGTCATTTGGGATTGTTGCCATTCGTTCGCAACAACTTAGGTTAGAAATTGACGATAACGGTGCGTCTGCTTGTTGTTGGCTCGCTTATGTAGCATTTGTACACTACGCTTGCTAACAACGGCGCATCCACACCATTCTGGTCAATTTTTTGTGTGGTGTTGGAACCATAAACACTTCCATTCGCCACCCATAATTAACCAAAATACTACTTAACTATTTGGATTGTTTAATCCTAACTTGAAATAAAGGACAGATAAAATGAAAGTTATTTTAACAGAAAAAATTACAAAACTGGGTAATATCGGCGATACAGTCGAAGTAAAAACAGGCTTTGCACGTAATTACCTGTTACCAAACAACAAGGCTATGCGTTGGACACGTGAAAATGTTGCGCTGTTCGAAGCACAAAAGGCTGAATTGCAGGCACGTCAGGAAGCGGCTAAGAAATCTGCAGAATCAAATGTTGATGCAGTTAAGAATGCAAAACTGCATATGATTCGCCAGGCGGGTGATACAGGTCAATTGTATGGTTCTGTATCAAGTCGTGACATCGCACGTATGTTGAAAGAAGTTGCAGGCGTTGCTGTTGAATCCGCACAGGTTATGTTGGGCAGCCCAATTAAAACAATCGGCGCGTTCGATACAAAAATCGCACTGCACCCAGATGTTATCGTTCCTGTAAAAGTTTTTGTTGCCCAGACCCAAGATGAAATTGATTCATTGGTCGCAGGTAAAACTTTGACATTCGGTACCAAAAAGGTTGAAGAAGAAGTCGTGGCGGAAGAACCTGTTGCAGAAGTTGCAGCAGAAGAACCTGTCACAGCCGATGCAGAATAATAATTTATATTATTCAACGAAAAAATCCCATCAAGCGATGGGATTTTTTATAATTTGTTTTGGTATTTATTGTTGCAGGTTAATTCTGGTTGTGAATTCGTCATTGTAATCTGCAACGACTTGTCCTGCGATTACACATTGTAAATCTTCGAATCCGCTGCGGATTTGATTCTTTTTAATAATGTTACTGGTTATCAGACCACCTGCGGTCCCCAGAACGACACCGGCAATCGAATCGGATGCCAGACGTGCGCCATTAAAATTGCCGCTGGCGGTTTTCCAATGACTGCGATCAAATGAATTATTCATTTGACCTAGTTCCGATACAATCAATCCGATTTCTGTACGTTTTTGCTGTGCCTGCAATTGACTGTCATCATAGTTGACATTTATGCTGGTCATAGCAGTCAACGAATTATGACTGTTGTTTGTTGTATTGGTTATTGTATTGTTTGTGATGTTAATATTATTTGTCAGATTGACTTCGTGATATTCAACTGGCGGTGTATACTCGTTTGCTTGTTTTACAACTATACGAATTGCACGTTCTGTTGGATTTGAACCAGATTCAGATGTTTCTGCCGCTGCATTTGATTCCCCACCAATAAAGACTTTTACCTGGTTTTCTAAAACGTCGTTGGGGATTCCAGCCTCGGCTAATGCTTTCATTGCGAATCCGGCACGACGTGTTGCTAATGCGACATTGTAATCCGCACTTGCTAATGTATCTGTACTGGCTAATAAAAATATAGCCTCATCATCTTGGGTAATTTTATTGATTACATTGGATACTAATTCAGATTTCATGTTGGCATAGCATGCTTCAGCACCACCTGCGGCAGAGCTGAACATGCCACCAATGTCACTCAAATGTGTGTCAGTCCGTTTAGGATAGTCGTTTTCAAAATAAATAATCATATTGTAATCAGCACCACCGTGCGTTTCATAGCATTTGCCACCTGGCAGAGGGCTTGCTGCGAATGCGTTGCTGGCAAACGTGCCCAGTACAAACAAAGAACATAATATACGTGATGTTTTCATATTATTTTACCCATCCTACAATATTATTTTTATTTTATCATATTTGTTGGGTAAAATAAATTGAAAAAGACGCAGGGATTCAGGATTTATTTACCCCAGAATGGCGCGATGACATATTCTGCAACCAGTGGGACAGATAATTCGGTCACATGTTCCATTTGGTGCTTTATCTGTTCTGCGAAGGATTGCGCCGCATCTGCGTCACATTCAAATATCATTTCGTCGTGCACCTGCATAATCATGCGGATTTTGTCGGCGTTTGGTTTCATTATCTTTTCATCAATCAATACCATTGCGCGTCGCATTAAATCTGCTTCGAATCCTTGTATTGGAGCATTGATTGCTGCACGGATTGCGTATGCACGTGTGCGTGGATTCTTGATTTCTGGCAATTCAATGCGCCGTCCCCATGGGGTCATAACGTATCCATGCTCTAACGCAAAATTCTTGGTGTCGTTAATGTATTTATCAATTTCTGGCAGACCTGCCATATATGTCTTTATCAATTTGTCTGCGTCCCCGCGTGATATACCCAATTGTCCGGATAAACCAAATGATGAAATTCCATAGACGATTGAAAAGTTTACGGTTTTTGCCACGCGACGCATATCTTTGGGCACTGGGTCAGTGGATGGGATATTAAATAATTTACGGGCGGTTTGTTCGTGAATATCGGCATTGTTGTGGAATGTGTCCTTAAATGTCTTGATATCCGCAATATCCGCCAACAGGCGTAGTTGAATCTGGGAATAATCGACCGAAATCAAAACGCGACCTGGGCTTGCCACAAAGCATTTGCGAATTTCTGCGCCCAGATCCGTCTTGGTCGGAATGTTTTGCAGATTTGGATCACGACTGGACAGGCGACCTGTATTAGTGCTGGTCTGCAAATATGTTGTGTGAATGCGACCATCGGATTCAATCTGGCGTGGTAATGCGTCGGCGTATGTGCCTGCCAGTTTTGCGACACTGCGCCAATTCAGGATTTTTTCAATAATTGGGTGCGCGTCCAGCATTTCATTCAATGTTTCGGCATCTGTTGAACGGCGTTTATTTTCTGGCAAATGCAATTCGTCGAATAAAATAGTCCCCAGTTGCTTTGGACTGGCGATATTAAATTCATGTCCTGCAAGTGCCCATATTTCAGATTCCAATTTTGTTAACTGGTCATGAAACACTGTGGACAATTGTTGCAGACCTGATTTATTAACACATACCCCAATGCGTTCCATATTCATCAGTATTGGCATTAACGGCAAATCGCATGTTTCATAAAGTGTGCGCAGTTTTTCATCTGCATCCAGTTGCGGTCGCATTAAATCATACAGTGCGCGACAAACGGTTGCGTCTTCGGCAGCATAAGGGGACGCGGCATCGATGGCAAGCGTGTCAAATCGGCGGTCAGCATCGCGCGTTTTGACAGGGAACAGACTGGTAAATGAAATATTTTCATGTCCCAGATATTTAACAGATAACTCATCCAGACCATGCCCATGCAGTGTGCCATGCAATATGTATGACAGCAACATAGTATCATCAATCGGGCGAATTATTGATGTATCCCAGCCTTCGTTTTCCAAGATATGGAAATCATATTTCAGGTTGTGTCCAATCTTTATAATATTTGGATTGGCGAATATCGGCATCAGTTTATCGCGGATAATATCAATTGATAATTGATTAGGGGCTATGCTATCTGTTCCAAACAGGTCATTGCTGACCGTGCGGTGGCGCAGTGGGATGTATGCGCCATGGGTTGCATCGTATGCGATGGATATCCCAACCAGTCGTGACGCAGTATGGGACAGACCAGTTGTTTCTGTATCAAATGCCAGTATGTTTGTGACGTGTGACAGGAATTCGTCCAGTTGGCTTGTGGTTGTAATTGTCTGCCATTCCATTTTGGCGACCGCCGGGGCAGGGGACGCGTCAGTTGTACTGGTGGGGGCAGCGACAGATGGCATTTCACATTGGCTGCCCGCGTATGAAAATTCTGGTGGCTGGCTCGCGGGGTTATATTTATCGGACGGAAATGCTTTTTCAATTTTGGTAACCAGGCTGCTGCTTTCAAGGGATTTGCGCACATATTCCAATGCCGCGGGTGTATTAAACTGAAATGGCTGAATTACTAAGCCGGGCAGGTCAACGTCGCGCTTTAATGTTACGAGTTGTTTTGATATAAATGCGGATTCGCGCCCGTCGCGTAACATTTGGCGTGTGCGTTCATTCTTGATGTTGTCCAAATGTTCATACAGATTTTCCAACGTTCCGAATTCGCGTATCAGTTCAGACGCTTTCTTGGGACCAATGCCATGTACGCCTGGGACATTATCAGACGTGTCGCCCATCAGGGATTGAACATCGACAACCTGGTCTGGGCGAACACCGAATTTTTCCAAGACTTCGGGTTCGTGTACAGCACGTTGCTTCATGCCGTCGTACAAATACACACATGGCGACACCAGTTGCATCAGGTCTTTGTCACTGGTGATAATTCGTGTGCCGCCTGGATTATCACAGTTTGCAGTTGCCAATGTTGCGATGACGTCATCCGCTTCGACCCCGGGGATGCATAAAACAGGAATCCCCATGGCGGCGACAGCATCGCGTACCATATATGATTGGGTCACCAGGTCTGCTGGTGTTTCGGACCGATTTGCCTTGTACTGTGGGTAAATGTCTTGACGGAAAGTTATTCGCGACGCATCAAATATGCATACGAATGCATCGTCCGGCTTGGCGGCGGATAAAATCGGCAGAATCATATTGATAAAGCCATATACCGCGCCAGTTGGCGTGCCATCAGAACGTGTCAGGCGACTGTGCACGCCATAGTACGCGCGAAACAACAACGAATTTCCGTCAATCAGTGTCAGCATTATATATCCTTAGAAAATATAGCGGATTTTCAAACGTGCATCATAATGCAGTACGTCTGGCTGGGTGTTATCAATTTTAAATGCGTCTGGGATGTACATTGCGCGTGCTTCGGCATCGATTTTAAATGGCAAGACTGGTATATCAAATGTCAGACCCAACATTCCCTGATATGCCATCGCGTCATCGACTTTTACGGTTGTATCATCAATGCTGCCATCAAAAATCATACCAACACCGGCACCAATGTATGGCTGAACAAATACGGATGGCATTTTCAGGTATGCATTTAACATCGCGGCATGCATATCCAAATCTTTATGTTTCAGGTAGTCATATTCGCCCTCTATGCGCACCAGGGGGATATCAATACCCAGGACCGCGCCGTATGATTGGGCGGATTTGCTGCGTGCGTGGTGGTCTGCAAACATGGTTGCGCCACCGAAGCCAGCCGTACCACCAGCATAAATATCAAATAATAAATTTGCGTTTGCAGAACTGGTACCTGCGACAATTATGGCTGCTAAAACACTTGCAGTTTTTAATTTCATATATTTCTCCTTTTGATGTATAATATTATAATAAAAAAAAGAGTTATGTACATGCAAGAAAATAAACCTGTTTTGGTTGTTGGGTTGGGAAATCCGGGCGCAGAATATCAGCGCACGCGTCATAATGTTGGCTTTATGGCGGTGTCATATTTGGCGGGCGGTGATGCAACATGGAAATCTGAAAAAAATGCAAAGACAACCGCGGTAAATATCGACGGGCAGCGCGTCATTTTTGCCATGCCCCAGACGTTTATGAACCTGTCGGGGAATGCAGTTTTGGGGCTGATGACGTTCTATAAAATCCCACTGGAAAACCTGATTGTTATACATGATGATATGGATTTACCGGTTGGCAAAATGCGGGAAAAGATTGGCGGTGGCAGTGCCGGTCACAATGGCATTCGGTCAATTGATGCAAATGTTGGTAATGAATATCGCCGTATTCGAATTGGTATCGGTCATCCACGTGATTTTGAATTGCCAATATCACCAGCCGATTGGGTCTTGGGGAAATTCACAGACGACCAGATTGGCGAGATAAACAAGGTTATTTCAGAAATAAAACTGTTTTAACGGGCTATTGATAATTTATATTGCCAATCGGTAATGTGAAAGTGCCGTTTTTATCGCTGAATTTCGTCGCGTTTGATATATAGCAGTCAGTGTTTTGTGTGGCGCACTTTGAAGCTGTATTCGATGTGGTTGTTCCAGGGTGGCTGCAGGCTGTTTTTTTGCCATCAGTGCAGTAATATCCATTGGGGCATAGCGACCATTGAGCTGTCAATGTTACTTGATAGTTATTATCTAAAATATTTGTATCGTCAAATTTTTGGTTGGGTTGGATAATCTGTGTTGTGTCTTTGCAGCCGCTTGTGCATTTCCAACCGTCAAAGACATGACATGATTTTATTGCTGTTGGCTTTTGCAGTTGGCAATTTTTACCGAATTCGCATGTCTGCGTTTCTTGGGGTGCATAATCCCCAGCGTAGTGTATACTGTAAGGTTTGCCTTTCCAATGTGCGTATAATGTGGTATTTGTTGAGAATTGGGTTGCTGATTTATTAACTAATCTTCCTGTTTGATCAACGATTGGAGAGCCACCAGATTTTGCGAGGTAGTATCCTGAAAGTTCATAGCCAAACCATCGAGATGTGTCTAACTTCGATAAATCAGCAGTGAAAGAATTACCGTCGATAAATGGACCTGTTTCTTTATTAGAGAATCCTATATCGTATTTTTCATAAAAAGTCCCATTTTTTACAGTACATAGAGTACAGTTTTTATCAAGTGTTATCGTATAAACGTATGAAAGACAATCGGTATGTGTGTCGTTGGCATATTTCCCTGTACCACAACTTGTGCAGGACGTCTTTCCTGATGTTGTAGAACCATCATATGTGATGGTTGATTGCGCAGAAATAGCATTGGTGCTACATGTTGTACATTGTGTATTATTCCATTCTGTTCCTGCGTTGCATGTGATTGTCCATGGGCATGTTGTTGCTGCTGTGCCAGGACCAGTAGATGTTGCACCACTTGGGATGTTTGTACAAGGCTTGCAATCTGTTGATTGTTTAGAGCCTTTGGGGCTATACTTGCCGTCTGGACACTTGGAACATGTGCCTGCATTTTCGTAACAGCCAGCTTCGCATCCAGTGGTAGGTGGTTCTGATGAGCAAGAAACTGCCGCGATCGCATAATTTGATGCGGATAGTGCAAAAAACAATGATATAATAAACACTCTCATCACATAGTAAATGCTAAATAAATACGCAAGATAATGCAATAAAAAAATCCGGTATAATACCGGATTTTTTTACTTTTGTTTTTGTAAATATTGATTTATTGTCCAGCCTTTTGACAAGTACCATAAACTGTCTTCTGGAACTTGAGCTGCTGAACCTGGTTTTATTCTCATATCGCCACGACCTTTGATTTTGGATGAGATATTGAACCGTGGTTCCCAAAAGAATTTTCTGGATGCTGAAACATTTTCTGGTTCGAATGTGCCAAATCTGTCATTTTGTGGCGGAATAAGATAAATATTTCTGATGCTTGGATCTGCAGCAAGTTTTTCCAAAATGTCAAAAGTAACATCAGTGTCTTCATAAAAAACTATTTCTTCATCATGTAGTGGTGTTGGTTCGTCATTGCTGCATGATGACATGAACATGCTGCCGGCGGCAATGCCCAGTATCGGCAGGGCGCGACGGATTTTATATGGAATGATTTTGTTTAATACTTTCATTTTGGTCTCCTGTTTTATTTCTGAATTAGGATTTTATTCAGTGGGGTAAACAAAAAAGGTCGGCAAAACGCCAGACCTTTTTTCAGATTTTTGCACTATGTGTCCATGTGGATACGCGTGCGTGGTGATATCCGCACCCAGTGGTATGGGATTGGTTCCCGTATCAAGTATGTGGAAAAATATCATATTGCACAACATATTCAATATAAAATACATAGTGTTAATCTGAATTTGTTTAATAAAATTTTAATACAAATATTGCACAATTGTCAATAATAAAGCATTTATACCTATTATTAATATTTAATGTTAATTTTCCATTTTTCAGGTGTTATATCACACTGTGTGGTGTCGTCGGCTTTTTTCCAGCCATCTGATTTTAATGAATAATGGCATGATTCACCATGTGTGTTACTCGTTTCAACAGAGTTTGTTTCTGCCTTTGGATCACCTGGGGTGAAATATAATCCTGTGTCCAGGTTTACCGCGACGAATGTACCGGCACAGGTTATAGTTTTACCAGCTGGATATCCGTCAGCTTCATCGTTGCCAGAACCTGTAGAAGCGTTGCCTGCGCAAATCAGTGCGTAGTCACCAGCTGGATAGCCGTCTGTGGCATTGTCCAGGTGCCATGTCGCGACAACAGTATTGCTTGTCGGCAGATATAATTTTTTATTCTCTATTGTAGTTCCTTTAATTCCATTGAAATGCGTATTGTTGAAATTTATCATTAGGGTCGTAGAACCTGTTGGGCAATGATCAAAATCATCGCGATCTTCGAAATCGCAACAATTCTTTATGCTGGTAGTCACCTCGTATGAGTATTTGCATATAGTCCCTGTTGGGTCAGTGTCGCTAAGTGTGCAGAACCATATATCAGCCTGGTCTGTGTTATGTCCGATGTTATATCCCGCTGGGCATGTTGTGTCACGGCAACTGTCGTCGGCTGTGCTGGTGCCGGTATTTTGTGCAAACCACCACAGCAATGTTGTTTTATCATCTTTTGGTTGCAAAATTCTGTTATGCATACCGTCGTTGTTCAATGGGGTTGTTGGGGCTGCCTCGCAATTACCCCAGATTTGTTCGGCAATACGACACGCGTTGCAATTAAATTTTTCTGCATCTGTCAATTCTGTATCTGTGTCAAAATTACATTCGTCACATATATCATGTATGCAGTTTACACTGGTCATTTTGCCGGTTGTGGTATCTGTCGGATTTATTGACAGGTCATCTGTGCTGGGGACAGTGCAAGCAGCTTCAGTTTGTTTAGCAATGAACAGTTTGTCAGCCGCAGGTTTTGAAGGTTCTGAAGGTTCTGAGTCAACACGTTTTGATGGCGTGTTATATATATCACTATAAAAGTCATTTTCTGTTGTATAGAATTTAAGGTTTATAGCAGGCAGAAAAGGGTTTGTTGGATTCAGTGGGGTAAGGGATGCTCTGGCAAATGTTGGTCTGCTTGGTTGTGGGATCAGAGTTATTGTTGTTTGTTTCAATTCGGTAATACCTTTGCCCAGTTGTGCCATAATGTCATTGACTTTATCTGGACCGGCGTCTTTGACGCAATTGACAACCTCGTTCCAGCAGGCGGTACGGTTGATAATAGATTTACGATTAATTGAGGATTGGATGCTTTCGCACAAACCAAAGTTTCCAGATATTGATGAACAAACCTGGATAATGCAGGCACGTCCAACCTCGCGACAGGTGGACAGGATGGTTTCATATGTGTTCGCATTGGCAATTTCTGTCATACCACCAATCCAGTCATCGCCACCGTCGCTGCCTGATGAAGTACCAGATTGATTTTGTAATAATGCACTGCAGGCATTTGTGACATCTGCACACATTGCGGTTACGGTTTTGTCAGCCTTGACCCCGAATATAGATAATGCACGTGCGTCGAAATCTGCCAATGATTTTGCGGTGTCTGACAGGCATTTGGTGGTTAAAGCGGTACAACTTTGGCGCATGTCTTCCAGTTTGCTTTCCTGTGCCAGTTTGATTTGTGCCAATGCATCGTCCAAGAATTCATTCCATACAGTGTCCGCAATGTCTTGGCAATTTTCCATGGCGGGTTCCAAAAATTTCTTTTTAGAATTTAAAAATGATACAAATACACTGTTACCGGGGGCGCTGGTCCATGTCTGGTCGCCGGTTGGACGTGTAATCAGATTATTTATCTGAACCAGATTTGTAGTCAAGAACGCTTCACCCGTAGATGGGTCAATATATTTACCAGATACATCCAAGCATTTACCCATGTCCGAACCGCATACAGATGAATTGGTCAGCATGTCTAACATTTTCTTTTTACATGTTAATGTGTCATCAGAATTACGCTTTTGGTGAATGTCCAGACGTGACATGTCCAATAATGCGCTGCCTTCGCGGACACGTTCGCGTGCCTGGTCTGTTTGGGCTTGGTATGATTTGGCGACTGTATTGCAGTCTTGTTCAATTACCATTTGATACCCGCTTTCCGCGATGGTCAAATCGTCATCGGTACATACCTCGCGTGCCATTTCGCGACATACGGGCAGGGCGGCACTGTATAATTCTGTGCCACTTTTTGATGTTGCCGATGCACCTTGCAGAGAATCGACACTGTCAAATGCGGCATCCATATTCAGTGACAATGAAATTGCGGACAGATTGCGGTCAAAATTGCTGTCGTTGAAACTGGTGTTTAGTTTCTTGGCAATTTCATCCAGCATCTTTTTAGATTGGGATGTATCTTTCTGATTAAATGCCAGTTCGCCTTCGGTGGCTTTATATAATGCCTCGGCATCTTCTTTGTCCATGTTGACGGTTAACAGACGCTGGTTAAATGCCAACATTTTGTCTTCTACATTTGCCAAGTTCTTCTTTACACTGTCAAATTCATGAATACGGTTGGAACATGCACAACGCTTTAATACAGCGTCTTTGTTTGCGCAGAATTCGTCCATGCAACTGTAATATACTTCGCGACACTTTTTTGCGTTGTGCGACATCATTTCTGTGCGTGCTGCGGCAACAGAATCCGAATCTGCTGCGCGGGCGATTGTTTTTGTCGCGCTGCGTGATAATGCTGCCCGTGTGGATGCGGTGCGTGCTGTGTTTACCACGCGCGGTGTTGTGGTGGATGTCGCGCGTGTTGTTGCACTGCGTGATTGTGTGGTTGTACCCGCACGGGTTTGTACCGGTTGTGAAGCTGTGCGTGTCCGGACCTGGGGTGCGGCAGACGGGCGTGTTGATACAGATTGCGCGCGCGTATTACCGGATGTTTGTGTGGTATTGGTGCCACCGCGTGTTGATGTTGCTGTGTGCCCGCGTTCGTTGTTGCCCGTTGCGGATTTCACAGATAAATTTGTCGCACGCGAAACAGATTGTGTGTTTGATGTAGATTCTTTGGATGCAGATTCTGATGATTTTTGGCGTTGTGCAGTAACAGTATTATTTGACGTGCGACGAACCGCGGCGCGTGCAGCGTCCGTGTTATCATCAGCCATTGCCCCGCAAAACGTAAGCGGTGCAAGGCATACAGCCAAAAGCAGTCTGAGTCCTTTCATTCCGTATGTTGAATGTTAGCAAATTTGTGAAAAGTCGGGCAAGCGTTTTTTCAAATAACAGAGAACAAATAACAAAATTTGGTGCGTAGTCACCATAGCCACAAAATATTCAGAGTTTTTTTCTGGTGCGGCTAGGGGGACTTGAACCCCCAAGGCTTGCGCCACAGCATCCTTAGTGCTGCGTGTCTACCAGTTTCACCATAGCCGCAAAACATTCGTTTTGCTCGTGTCTGTGCAGATTGCTGCACATCCACAACAAAATTCTTTGTTGGCTATGCTGGCACTTTGCGTTGCTGCGTAGTCACCATAGCCGCAAAACGTATATTTTTCTCAAATTTCAGTTTCGGACGAAATCATACAAGAACTTGTTTTTTTTTTCAACCGTTTATGATATCATACGGGTGATAATATTAAAAAGGAAAGGTATTTGTTATGAAATGTTTACCACGATTTTTGTTCCGGTGTTCGTTGATGGCGTTCGCGCCAATTGCAGCAAATGCGGCTGGAACTTACTATAACGGCGGGTATCAGTCCCCACAACAACAGCGTTATAATAATGCGACATATTCATCGCAACGCGCTGGATATAATAATGGTGGATACAGCAATTATAACAATTACAATAGTTATAATAATGCAAATTCTGGGGTTCGTTATAATGCAGGTGGTAACTGGGGGGGCTTGCAACAACAGGCACAGCCACAACAGGCGGCACGTAATACACAAAATCAAAGCAGACCACAGACCAGCAATCAGAATAATGGCAGTGGATTCTTTTTGAAAGCGGGGCTGTCCAAAGAATATGCCCAGTGGCGTTTCGAAATGAATGAATCAAACAGTATTCTGCATTATGATAATATCGACTGGTATGTGTTTGATATTACCGGTGGTTATAATTTTGATCTGGGGAATACAAAGTTGCGCTTGGATGCCGGATTTAAGTATGGTATGCAAAGTGGCGAAGCCAATATGGTTGACGATGATATAACAAATGGCGGATTCCTGTTGGTGTCATGGTATGATACACAAAACAAATTTATTGGTGATCAAATTGGGCATGCTTTGTCAGTCGGCACCAGCAAAGATGGTTCAATGATGGGATTCAATATCGGTGTTGGATTGACTGATGCCTTTAATATTGGAAATGTACGTTTTACACCATCGGTTGGGTACAGATATTTTAAATATAAACTGGAAACCAAACAAAATTATGGTCTGTCAGTTGATACGGCAGCATGTGTTCAGGTGCCAGGCAGTGACGAAATTCAGTGCAATCCTTCGATTGTTATCCGTTATGATAATGGAACGGAATCTATTTTGTGGGAAGTCACAGATAACGATAAAGACGGATTCTGGGACGTTGCTGCAGGTGTTGATGGTATTGACCCGGGTCAGACATATTACTATGAACAGCGTGGTACCAGCCATTCATATGATGTTAGTTGGTCTGGTCCATATTTGGCATTGGATATGGATTATATTATAAACCAGAATAATTCGGTAAACGGTCGTGTTGAATTGGGGTTGCCTGCATATACATCAACTGGTGACCAGCCGTATCGTTTTGACTGGGCGCATCCAAAAAGTGTTGAAGATACAGGTGGATTTGGTGATGCATTCCATCTGGGGTTAGGTGCGAATTGGAGTACTGCGATTACAGATACTATCGCATTGTCAATTGGTATCACATATGATTACTATACCGTCAGTGGTGCCGATGCGAAAACATATCTGAATGGTTCGTATTATAAAGAACTGTATCAAGACCGTGTTGATTTGTGGGATCCAACCAAGGGGGATATTTTGGGTGACGCAGCACAAAATGGTGATCCAATCGCTATAAATATCAAGAATTTGGAAGATGAATGCCCAGGATGGGTTTGCAGCAGTGGTGGTGAAATAGAATCTTTCTATAAATCCATGGGAATCCGTGTCGGTATAAATGCATTGTTCTAAGGCGAAGGCTATGATGCGAAATATTGGAAAAATTTTTGCTGTGATGTTTTTGTCTGTTGCAATGGCGCGTGGCGCTGTTGCAGCAGACTTGTCCGGTGTGGCATCTGTTAATGTTACCAGTGACACGGCAGCAGATGCCAAAACAATCGCTTTGAACCAGGCACGACGTCAGATTGTTACACAGGTGTTAAGCAAATATGCTGATGCAAACCAGGTGCAGGTTGCCGTAAAAGATGCAAAACAATCAGAATTGATGAATCTGATATCATCATCCAGTATTGATGGCGAACGTCAATCTGATACGACATATACTGCGAATGTTACTATGTTCGTTGATGAAGCGGCGGCGCATAGATTCTTTGCGGACAATAACATTCAAAACTGGTTAAGTAACACAAATGACGATGGTTCAAATGGTGTTATGATACTGGTTTCAATGTCTGACCGTGTTGGGAACTGGATGGAATTAAAACGGATTGCGCGTTCTGTTGGGACGGATGTGAATACAAAATACATCATGGGAAATCAGGCAACAATTGAAATGCCGGTAAATCTGCGCGGGGCGTTTATTTCAGCAGCGCGCGGGGCAGAGTGGCGTGTTGCTGATCAGGATGGTGCATTGCGTATTTGGAAATAGTTTTGTGATTATATTCTTGACTTTCGGCGTATTTCAGATAACGTATTGCGCGAAAAGAAGGGGAATATTGTGAGAAAATTATCACTATCAATTTTTGCGTTATTATTTGCAATTCCAGCGGTTGCTGTGGCAGATGAAGGTAAGCCTGCGGGTGAATTATATTTGTCGGTTCGGCGCATTGGCTTGGAATTGTCCAAGACCGATGTCCGTCACCCGGAACAGTATGCAAATTCCCCGGTTGCCGCACTTAGTGCCACCAGCCAAGAATTTATCAAAGGAATTTTTGATTCCGTATTGGAATACAATCGTGGTCGCTTAAAATGGGATAACAGCCTGTTTATGGAATATGGCAAAACAACTTTGAAGCCGTATAATGAACCACGTACAACGGATGAAAATGCGGATAAAATTCTGTTGTCCAGTGATTTGACACATGCATGTTGGGAATTTTATGGATTCAAATTTGGTCCAACAATTCGTGGCGCATATGATACCCAATTCGAAGATGACCCGGATGCACCACGTCAGAATATTTTACGTGCCAGTGCCGGTTTGTCTTTATTTGACCATCCAATATTTAAAAGCCTATATTTGGTTGGCGTATATGAATATGATTTTACATATGCCGGGCATCAGACCAGCAAATCGGCTGCAGAATTGGGATGGCGTTTTGAATACGGTATTCGCGAAGGGGTAAAATTATCAACCAATGGTTACTATCGTGAATATTTGTCATATTCTGATTATGTTGGAACAGACTTGGAACGTGATTTAAGTGTTGTCGGACGTATGGATACAAATTTGTGGGGGAACTTTACAATGGGACCATATGTTCAGTATCGTCGTGCCAAGGCGCGCGATGCTGAAAATTATGGCAGTAATCTGATGATTGGTATATCGTTTAATTATATTACCAGATTTGGTCTGATTACGCCACCTGCACCAATTGCAGAATAATTAAATAATATCTGATTTCAATTTCACGCGATTATGTATCGCGTGTTTTTATTTGTCATTTTACAACTGCAAAATCAATACTGCGTCCCGCGCCCATTTCATCAATCGCGCGGACGGTGTGTTCCCCCATTGGAACGTGATATGTAAATGTTTCGCCAGGGGCACTGGTGCCGATAATATCATCGTCCAACATCCAGAATATTTTTGTGTCGCTATATTCTGACAGTGCCTGGAACGAAACATTTGCCCAGTCGTTGGTGGACACGATAACTATTTTTGCACCATCGGCAGGGGATATGATAATTGGTGGTGTTATATCATTTGATACATCATCCAGATTGCATCCTGGCATAAATGGTGGCGGTGTATTGCGTTTTATGCCTGCGCGTTTAAACAGGTCCAGATATTCCGCATCCCAAAATTCATATACCACCATGTGTGTTGTTGCAGGATTCGCATTACACGCACGCAGTCCTGATTTATTATCAATGGGAATTGCGCGATAAACACTGGATACATCAATTGGTGATTTGCCTGGGATAAAGTAAGATTTAATCGAATGTGGGCAGTGTGCGCCTGCAATACCACCGACAGATTCACACATATCTATTTGTGATATGTTTAAATCATCGCGCATAAAGTTATTGTTTTTTATTGTAATGCCCTGGGATGCGTAGTGGTGACGCACTGTATCAGCCAGTGCAAAATATATTGGGGCAGCGGTTTTCGCACCACTGAATGCATTATTTGGACGACCGTCAAAATTCCCAACCCATACGATTAAGACAAAATCCCCGAATATACCGGCGGTCCATGCATCACGGAATGATGATGAAGTGCCTGTTTTCCAATAATGGCGCAGTGGCGTCGGTTGATTTTTTGCAAATGGAATGCGCCGTGTCGGCACCGATTGACGTCCCAACATGTCCAGGGTCAGAAAGAATGCTTCGGGACTTAATAATTGTTCGCCGACATCTTGTGGTGCGTCCATTATTGTTCGTATATTATAACGCATGCCCAGATTTGCCATTGTGGCATAAATATTGGCAAGTTCTGTCATTGATACCTCAGCCCCGCCCAGGGCGATTGATACGCCATAGTATCCGGGGGACTTTAAACCAGATACGCCTGATAATGTCAGTAATCGGTAAAAGTTACGGATGCCGATTTGTCGTACCAGATTTATTGCAGGTATGTTTCGTGAATGTGTCAATGCGTCCCGTGCCAGAACAGGACCATAAAATTCGCTGTCTGAGTTTTCGGGGGCATATACACCGAAATTTATTTTCGCGTCTTTTAATAATGTCATCGGATGAATCAGACCTGCGTCGCTTGCGGCGGTGTATATCAATGGCTTTAATGTTGAACCAGGGCTGCGGCGGGAATTGACACCATCATTTTGTCCGCCGATTTGATTGTTAAAGTAATCTGCTGATCCGATATATGCCAATGTTTCCATTGTTTTGTAATTAACTAGTATTGCTGCCGCATTTTCAATACCGCGTGATGTGCGGGTCGCGATTTCGGAACGCAGGCGTTTTTCCAGCGCATGCTGCAATGATGCATCAATTGTTGTTATGTATGTCGATGTATGTTGCCCGTGGTGCGCAGAATATTTTGTATTCATACGGTCGGTAAAGTGTGGGGCAATAAATGGTAAATCGGATGTACGCGTGGCATGCAAGGGCATATCTGCGAATGTCATTAAATCTGTGTCGTTGGGATAAAAATGCACCCAGCGACGGATTAAATCGCCACGCATTTTTTGCAGGTTTGCCTGACCTAAATCAGTATTTAAACCACGTTTGGTCGGGTTTTGTGGAATTGTGGACAGTGTGATGGATTCTATCTTGGATAATTTATCGGCGGTTTTGCCAAAATATATTGCAGACGCAGCGCCAACGCTTTCAATATTTCCGCCATATGGTGCCAGATTTAGATATGCCTGTAATATTTCGTCTTTGCTATGGAATGCATCAATATAAATTGCTGCGGCAATTTGTATCAGTTTGCCGGTTGGGGTTGTGGTATTTAAATCATATTTTATTCGTGCAACCTGCATAGTGATTGTTGAAGCACCCGCTGGGTGTGGACGACCCATTGCCCAGTTAATTGTTGCACGTGCCAGTGATATTGGATTTACACCGAAATGATAACGAAAATGTTTGTCTTCGTATAATATGGTCGCATTGCGTAAATATGGACTGATTTCAGACAATGGTGTGTACAGGCGATATTTATCGTCTGGGGTCAATGTGATACGCATCAGGCGACCCGTTCTGTCATAGTATGCATTACCAAATGATGTGTCTGATAATAATGGCGCGGTGAAAAACAGTCGAATGACTAAATAAGTGACGACTATTATAACGCCGATTAAACACAGAACGTGGTGCGTGTGATAAAATCGCTGTGTGCGGTGCCAGATGCGTAATAAAAATTTATTCATTGACCGCATTTACTACCTTGAATGATCCAACCGAACCGGTCGCATTTATTTGCGGATTATACATTGATTCTGCGTGAATTGGTGGTATCGCAAACGTTCCAGCCGTGCTGATTTGTGCTTTGTATGTGAATTCCTGGGCTGTGCGGGACAGGGCAGTGTATATTACAACGCGGTCTTCGCGGAATTGTGAAAATTCAGCGTTTCCTGTCATTGATTCTGCATCTGGTATGAATCCACCAGGCAGCAGGTCTGTTATCGCGACGTTTTGAACATATTCAGATGCACCACGCGTACGTGCAAAAATTTTGACCGTTACGATATCACCAACGTTTGCACTGGTTATACGACGATTGGAAGCGTCATAATATTCACGTGTGATGTCGATTCCATTTGTTGCAGGTGTTGTTTTTATTGGGTATCCTTGCTGAACAATGGCGTATGTTAAGCGGTTATTTCGTGAACATTTTTTGCATTTGATTGTAATCTTGGACGCGTCGGCTGGGATATCAGCGATGTAGTTTCCAGATACAATTTTGGCACGCAGGGGGGCACCGTTTGCAGATACGGCGATACTGTTTACATCAGGGGCAGTATTTGTACCCGTTGCGCCGGCGAGTCCCATTATTACCACCGCAGATGTATATGCGCTGTAATCACCGCTGTTTATATATTCGCGCACTACATCAGACATGCCACCAGGTGTGGTATTGAAATGAGTTTTCATTAAATAGGCATACATTGCATCATTTGCAACATTGTTGTTAAACATTGTGTGCCAGACAAATTTTGTGCTTTTCGATGGATTGTATTTTGCAATCAGGTTGGATGCTTTGTCCGATTGCTTTAATAATTTATAAGATGCTGCGATATATGCACCCATTAATTGTTCACGCCATTGTGGGATGTTTGCGTTTGCATATTCTTCGAATGAATTTATATAACTGGTTGTTATATATCCGTTCAATGTTGCGACATATATTGCGTATGCTGTTGCTGTGGCGTGCCCCGCATCAGAAATTGGTGCGCCCGCAAATGTGCGCAGATAATCAACTGCACGGGATAACATATCCTTTGGAATTGTAAATCCATGTGTTTTTGCAATTGTCAAGAATTGTGTGACATATGCCGTTATATATGCCGTATCTGCGTTTGACATATTGTTTATGCTACGTGCATCGCCTGACCATAAATCGAATGAACCATCATCATTTTGGCGATTGCGTAATGTGTTAACTGTATCAGCAATAATTTTGCTGGATGTGTCAAATGATGTGCCAATAAACTTGTTCGTTGGCATTAATGCATATGGCATTGCACGTGATGTTAATTGTTCTGTGCATGTAAACTGGTAAGTTGCCAGATATTCAAACAGCGGACGGATTGCAGCAGTGGAATTTCTGGATATGTACAGTTTCATGCCACCTGCACCCTGATACATTGGAATTGCAAAGTTTTTTACAGTCATTGCGTCTGATTTTATTTCATCAGATGTGATTTTTGTCTGGAATGTTGTCACAGGACGCACAGATATTGTGTTTATGGATTTGCGTGTGATAATGTTATTGTTTGCAGGATTTTCCATATCTGCACGAACACTTAATTCAGACGCGGCTGGCATATTGCCGGCAACAATGTCAAAGCCAGATAATGCTTCGGTATTTTCTGGGATTTTTATGGTTGCGTCGTGCGCGCCGATAATGGATATACTGCCCATAGTTTTTGCAGTCAGGTCAATTATCGCATCATCACCACTGTCTGGGGTTTGATTTGATACAGCAATATTTGCACGGAATGTATCACCTGGGGCAGCAAATGTCGGCATTGTTGTTGTTAATATAATCGGTGCCTGGACACGTGTGATTGTGTTTGCCGCGCCCATTGCGGTTGCATTTGTTGCAACGGCAAATATTGTTGCTGCGCCGGTAAATTCTTCTGGAAAATCAACTGTGACACTGCCGGTTTGGTTGGCAGTTGCGTTTATTATCCCAGAATAAAACGCGACAGGTGCGGATATTCTGCGGGCAAATGGATTTATCAATGCCATGCCTGCGCCACCATCCATTTCGTCATAGTCGCCACCACCAGTTTGGGCAAATTCGCGTAATATTTTGTATTCTGGCAATAATAATGACAATGTTTGGAATGTTTCAACCTGTAGTGCAGATTTCTTAAAGAAGTGTGCAATCGGGTTTGGAATTTTGTATTTAGCGACCTGTAAAATGCCTGTGTTTACAGCAAAAATCATCAGTTTTGCGTTTTGGTTTGTCGTGTATTCTATTGTCAGTTTGTTGCTGTCGATTTTTTCAGGGGCTGATAATTTAACATTTATTTCATGTGCGCTGATGTCGGCAGAAAATGGTGCAACAGCATATGAATATGGGTTGGTAAATATGTCATGACTGGTGCGGTCACGGACAAATGATACGTTTATGTATCCTGTACCTTCGAAGCCTTGGGGGACGGTAATATGCTGGACAAATGATGCGGTGTTTGATTTAAACCATTTGTATGCATATACTTTGTCGCGTTCAATTGTTATCAATCCATATCCAGCATATGGGGCGGTTATGTTGATATTTATATCATCGCCTGGGCGATATGTTGATTTGTCCAGTTTGATTTTGATTTCTGCGTTTGTGTCAGATTCCAAAGACATGTTTCCAGATGAAGCGACAAAATATTCAATGCTTGCCAGTGTTTGGTCTGCATCATTTTTTATTTGAATAAAGTATGTGCCGCCATTGTTGGTGTTTAATGGAATGGTTGTACCTGACTTTGCAATATTGATTTTTTCAGCAGATACAATGTTGTCACGGGTAATCGTTTGGTATTTATAGTATCCGTTGCCGTCTTTTATCAGGCTGGTTAAGTTTTCACGTTGTATCAATTCCATGGTCAGGTTTTCTGCATCGGTTTGGGTTGCGTCAGGCGCCACAGCAATCAAATCCAGGTTTGCGTTGGCATTACGATTTATATATGACAAATCTGTATCTGATTTATATCCGATGACAAATGGGGTATCGGATACACGTGATGAAATGCTGGTTTGTACACTTTTGCCAGATCCAGCCTCGTACCCATGTATGTTTAGCGTTAACATATATGTGCCAAATGGAATTGCAGAATTAAATTTTACATCCAGGTTCGCATGTCCTGTATCATCTGTTTTTACATCAGGGATATCTGATGTATATGTCTGGGTGCGAATTGCCGCGCTGTTTGATATGCCACCATTTGATGTGCCATGCATTGCAAATGTATATGCTTTGTATTGATTGAATGTAAATTCAATTGGGCGTAAAGTCGCGGTTGCAGAAATGCGACGACCAACAGCAGGTGTACCGAACAAGTTTTGCAGATATACATTTGCTGATATTTGGTCAGTCTGAATCCAGCCGCCATTATCATCGACATTATTAGAATTATTTATTTTCGCCGTTATTTTCATATTGTCTGGGGTGAATTCTGCAACCTGGAACGATGTCATCCCCAGCATATCTTGATTTTTATTTTTGGAATTTAATGAATACAGGTAAACAGTGTATGTTCCAGTTGCACTGTTTGCAGGCACGGCGTATGTTACATCAAACATGCCATCATTATCCAATGATACTGTACGATTTAATACTTCGCGTCCACGTGGATCGTGCGCTTCTAATCTGACTGGGATGCCAGCCAATGATTTGAAATTTCTGTTTTTTACGATTGCTGCGATTATTGCTGTTTCGCCTGGGCGGTAAATACCACGGTCTGAAAATACATATGCATTCAGGGCAGTACCTGCATTTGCGTATTCACCGTCAATATTAAATTTAGAATAATCAACCTGCAGCGCATATTCTGGATTGTATGGGATAAAAGACACATCGTCGCCACGGCGTGCAACAATTGCGACGGGCTGGCGTGCGTTTTTATATTCTGACCATGCAAAGCGTGGGATGTCGGCATGCCCCATATCATCGGTGCGACCAGCCCAGATAGGGTTGCCGTTGCGCCCCAATACAGAAATTTCGACGTCTATCGCGGGTGTGCCATCGGTTATATTTGACACAAACAGACTGGATGTGTCATCACTGTTTGTTTTGCGAATGATTGCCATATCGGTCAGTAATACTAAACGTTGGTCGCCATTTTCAGCATTGTTTTTATTGGCACCGACCTGAACAATGAATATCCCGGTTTTGTCCGTGCTGCCACGCGTCAAGTATTCGTTTAAATCCAATGATGCATAATTTGCACGTATTGGTGATGGATTCAGAAATGCTATGTTTTTCTGGAATACGACAGCCATATCATATTTACCGAATGACCACGATTTAAATTCCAGATTCTGCGAAAACAGATTGTATGTCTGAGAAATCAAGTGATTGATTTCAGATGATTTTATTTTGTATAAAATTGCATGCGCGCTGTCTGCACCACCGCGTGACATTATGCCCAGTTTTTTGTCGCCGCTCAGGCTTAATATTGCACCACTGCCGGCGATTGTGACTGATTTTTGTGGGTATGGTACGCGTAATACTTTGTCAATTCCGTTATGTGCGACATAGTCACCTGATGCTTTTAATCCAGGCTTTACAGATACATATATATATCGCGCATCAGAATCCGATACGACATATGAAAATGCGTATTGGTTAACCCCGGCTGCGGTTGCGAACTTAATCGGGGTCAGTTTTATTTGTTGTGCTTTTGCAATAACAGACGGTGTGACTGCATCCAGTGCCCAGTGATATGACGCACCATCCGTTGAGGCAGAATCCGGTCCTGTCTTTGGTAACAGGTATGCTGTTATGTAATCCGACCATTTGGTATTATTCTGGGCAGCGATAGTGGTGTTTAACAAAATTAACTGTTGCGAATTACCGTCTGTGTCATCTGCGATGGTGGTTGTTAAATCTGTAATCTTAAAGAAATTATCTGCTGCATCAATCGTCGTCTTGGCTGTTATTTTTTTTGTTGCAGTGTTCACGCCCCAGGCGTTAATGCGGTTCAATTTCAGGCGTAATGTTTGCGCATCATCTGTTACCGTGATTGGCTGTGAAGTTATAAATGCCGTGCGATGAAATTTATCAAATTTTACAGTGAATTCAATGTTTCTGTCGTCCAGACGCATTGAAACCTTGTCAGAAAAGTTGGTCACATCAATTGGATAGTTAAATGATATAACCGCAATACCCAGTACGGATTTTTTTGATTCTGGGTCTGGATATATATTAAATGAATCAATGGTCGCTGATATATCGGCTGTTTTGAATGAAACAGTGCGTGTGTTTGGTGATACATCATCATTAAATAAAGCACGTTTGATTTTTACTGTAAACTTTGTATTCGCTGCCCAATCTATTTCTGGTATAAATCGTAATGCATCACGTCCCAACATTTGCCATGTACCACGAACAGCAGGGGTTATTTTGATGTTTTTAGCAATTTCTGCATCGGTCAGGTTTGGTTTAAATACGTCATCATAAGGACCTGATTCCCAGCGATAGTATATATCCAATGTATCAATGCTTGAAATCTGGCGATTATTGTTTATATCTGGAACATTGTCAGATGATAAAAATGCCGCCGATGCGTCATCTGTAAAGTGCATTGATACAGGTGTTGGGGCATCAAGCGTGACACGCATAATTTTTGAATTATTGTGCGGAATGAAAATCCACAATAAAACTGCCAATGCTATCAGTGAAAACGACGTAAATATAATGGCTTGTAACTTTGTAATTTTTGCCAGTTTGCGGCGTATATTGCTGAAAATATGGGCGCGTTTCATAAAAATACCTTTCCTGTTGGTATTTCTATTCTAAATGCGAATATATCAGAATACAAGTTTTTTTGTTTAGAATTTTATTTTGCCTTTTGCGACAATGTATAATTCGTCGGTGCCGTATGGATTATCGACAAATGCCATTGTTACAAATTTGTATCCCAACGCATATTCAACAGCAGGACGTGATACCAAATCTACATCTGAATCTGTGTATATGATTTGACCTTGATTATTGCGACCGACAGGTGTGTGCAGACGCATCTGACCGGATATGATTGCATCAGGCAGGGCAACAGATGCACTGACGTCGCCCATTTTTACACCTGTTTTAACAGATGCGGTATATACGTTTGATATTTCAGAAATCATGGATTCATCGGCGGTACGTGGACGCATGGTTGCAACGCGTGTATTGCCAAAGAATTCAATTTGTCCCCAGTGTAAGTTGCCGCGCATGCCAACAAAGTTTGTTGTGGCATTGTCTTGCAGCTTCAGCAGACCGTCACCCAGTAAAAATTCTTTCTTGGCAAAGCCCAGTTCAAAGGGTCCAAATGTCATTTTCTTGTCATCACTGCCATCGCGCAGGAATTCAAATGCGCGGCTGACAGACACAGGGTGGATGTTTTCAGACAATGCAGTCTGGAATGGACGTCCATATGCATCAAAAAATGCGAATTGAACATTTGCGGACTTTATTGCGTGTGCAATTGGTGCAGCAACGCGGGCAGTCTGTAATGGCTGCATTGTGCGTCCATTGTCAATTGGGACCAATGCTACACCAACTGGGCGGGTCGCACGTTCCATATCCAGCATACCCCAGCCATATACGTCATCAACGCCTGGTTCACCTAAATCACGGGCGGTTGTAAATAACAAGTCTGTAATTTGGCTGGATGTCATGTATGGATGTGCTTCGCGCAAGACTGCCACTGCTGCTGATACGATTGGGGCAGCGAAACTGGTGCCACTGACAGGACGCTTGGTTTCTGTGTTGGCGATGTTGCTGCCTGGGGCTGTAATGCAATAATTTTTTGTTACGCCACATGCGTTGCTGTAATCTGCGATGCTGCCTGTTTCGCTGTCCCATGCAACCACATTTATAAAGTGACCGTTTAATTCTGGGATAACACGTGGCATCGCAGATAATGCACTGGATTGTGACATGCCGTCATTGCCGGCAGCCCATACGAATATTGCATCGCGCTGCGTGGCAGCATTTGTTATTTGGCGAACAAAGTTTTCATCTGTATATTTTACCATATCATTGCGTGAATGGATATCTGTCGCTGGCATGGATACAGACCAACTGGCATTGAATACATTTGCGTCGTGGATATTAGCAATAATGTTGCCGATTTCATTGTATGATATGAACTTGGTCGCGCCGGATGCAACGCTGTATGAATTGACTGTTGCGTTTGGGGCAACTGCGCCACTTGCGATGGATGCTACTGCTGCGCCGTGCCAGTAACTGGTGTCGCTGTCCAAAACAGCAATCGTTGTGCCGCGACCAGTAAAGTCACGTGCCAGTGAATATGCCAGGCGGATGTCTTCATATTGATACAGGTTTGCGGAATATTCTGCGCTGGATGTGATACCAGCCAGGGTTGCGGTATCAATGTCAGCACCAACCATATTATAATGTGTTGTTACCATTGTTGGCATTACTGGGGCGTGTGTTGCAGAACTGCCACCATTACCACCACTGCTGCCACCGGCTAAGCCCACCAACGCTGCTGCGCCCCCGATAATAGATGCACCGCCAGCAATTGTTGCGGTATTTGCAAAGAACATACATTTAACAGGGTTTTCGTCGCGATATTTTTTATCTGCGCATGTTTTGGTTGCGACAGGTGTGTCGTTTAAACCAAACGCATATGCGGTATTGGATGCAATTGCCGCCAACGCCAGTGTTGCTGTGGCGAATTTAGAAACTGTTTTCAAAAAATACAATTTGTTTGTTTGCATTCTTATTCCCCGTCCTACGTTTTGTTGTCCAAAACCTTATCTGTCCATATATTATATAGTACAAATGTTTTAATTGTCAATATTGTAGAGTGCTTTTTTGTTAAAATGGAAATTTGTCAAAAATTACTTGATTTTTGTGGATTGTTTGGTTATTATGGCGACACGCGCATTGCGCGAAGAACACAACCATTGTGCGCAGTTTCTGTCCGATGTGATATGAAATCGGTTTCAGCACATGGCGAGGATAATAACAGAAAAAAGGATAAAATCATGGCATTGCCAACATTTACAATGAAACAATTAATGGAAGCCGGTGTACATTTTGGTCACCATACACGTCGCTGGAATCCACTGATGACACCATATGTTTATGGCGTTAAGGATAAAATTCACATCATCAATTTGAACAAGACAGCCCCACTGTTGCACCGTTCTTTGGTTGCATTGGAAGCAATCGCAGCAGCCGGCGGTAAAGTTTTGTTCGTCGCAACAAAACATCAGGCAAAAGATATTGTAAAAGATGCAGCAGAACGTTGCGGTCAGTACTATGTAAACAATCGTTGGTTGGGCGGTATGCTGACAAACTGGACAACTGTTTCACAGTCAATCCGTCGTTTGAAAAAAATGGAATCTGACATTGAAAACGCTGAAAAGTTGGGATTGACCAAGAAAGAAGTTGGCGTTATGACCAAAGAAGTTGAAAAATTACGCAGCATCTTTGGTGGTATCTTGGATATGCATGGCACACCACAGGCGATGATTGTTATTGATGTTCCACGTGAAATGAATGCAGTTCGTGAAGCGAAAAACTTGGATATCCCAACAGTTGCAATTTGCGATACAAACGCAAATCCAGAAATGGTTGATTATCCAGTCCCAGGTAATGACGACGCAGCACGTGCAACACAGCTGTATTGCGACCTGTTCGTAGATGCAATCTTGTCCGGTATTGAAAAGCGTTTGGGCGGGGCAGCCGCTAAGAAAGGCGAAGCAGAATTGAATGCATCAATGGCAGACGATTTCGAAGCTGGCGTAAAAGAAAAAGAAGCACGCGTAAAATCTAAAATGACAGAAGCCCGTGCAGAACGTCGTGGTAAATTGGCTGAAAAAGCAGATAAATAATTAACCTATTAAATCAAAGGGGAAAAAGATGGCAGAAATCACAGCAAAATTGATTCAACAGCTGCGTGAAAAAACATCCGCAGGTATGATGGATTGTAAAAAGGCTTTGGTCGAAAACAATGGCGATATCGAAGCGGCTGCAGATTGGTTGCGTCAGAAGGGTATCGTAAAGGCTGCATCCAAGGCTGGTCGTACAGCGGCATCTGGATTGGTTACTGTTGTTAAATGTGACAATATGGGCTGTGTCATTGAATTGAACGCAGAAACAGACTTTGTTGCGAAAAACGAAAAATTCCAGAAATTAGTTGCAGATGTTGCGGCTAAGGCTTTGGAATTAAAAGGTGACTTTGACGCTACAATTGCTGCGGTTCAGGATGATATTTCCGCAACAATTTCAACAATTGGCGAAAATATGACATTGCGTCGTATTGCAACAGTATCTGGTGACCATATCTATACATACGTTCACAATGCTTTGGTTCCAGGTATGGGTCAGATTGGTGTTGCGGTTGCAATTAATGGTAATTCTGACAAAATCGATGAAATCGGTTCGAAAATTGCAATGCACATCGCTGCAAATAAACCTGAATTTATGACAATTGCTGATGTTGATGCAGATGCAGTTGAACGCGAAAAGAAAGTGTTCATTGAATCTGGTGCAACTGCTGGTAAACCAGAAAACATCGTTGAAAAGATGGTCGCAGGTCGTATTCAGAAATACTATGGCGAATGTGTATTAGAAGAACAGCCATTCGTTATGGATCCATCCAAGACTGTAAAACAGGTTATTGAAGAAGCTGGCGGCAAATTGGTTGGCTATGCTTTCTATGTCTTGGGCGAAGGTATCCAGAAAGCCGAAGATAATTTGGCAGACGAAGTCGCCAAAATGTTGGGCTAAATCGATTATAACGGCTCATCTGCTTGTTGTCGACGCGCTCATGTACCCGTTTGTACACTACGCTTGTCGGCAACGGCGCATCTGAACCATTCTAATCGATTTGTACAATAATAAAAAATGCCACGGTTTGTGGCGTTTTTTATTGGATTTCATACCTTTTGACATATCGCAGGGGCATGTCTAGACTGCATGTGTGTAAGAGGGTTATAATATGAAATCATTTCTTGTTTGTTGTGGTTTGGCAGCAATAATGTTTGTAAATGCCGCAAATGCAAAACCGTATGTTGCGTTAAAAGCAGGTATCGCAGATTTTGTAATTGATACGAATCAATATATGTATCAGTCACCGGATGCATATAAATCAACCATTGTGGACGCCGTAATCGATGATATAAATGCGGCATATCGCGCTGCGATTGGATATGATTTTGGTAATGTTCGAATTGATGCAGAATATGGATATGGACGTTATAGAATGTCTGGGGATTGGGCATTGAATACACCAAATGGTGTGCCGGGGGCATTGCCATTGCACCTTAGTTATCCTGCGACATACACTTTGAAAAATCGGGTCAGCACATTTACAGCAAACCTGCATTATAATCTGTTCAGTTTTGGTCGGAAATATCGTAACAGTTTATATACGGATATAAATACACCACTGGCGATATCGCGTAATTCGTTTTATGTAACAGGCAGCCTGGGAATGGCACATATCAGCGATGATGCAAATGTTTCAATAAATACGACAATGGCATGGGGTGGTGATGTGTTGCGTGAATCAATGGGAATATCGCGTGATCGGTTTATATATGGATTGGGGGCAGGTGTTGAGTTAGCGATAACATGTGATTTATATGCAGATATTGCATATAAATATACAGATTTAGGAAAATATAATAATGATACAATGCGACGTGATTATTCGATGCATGAAATAACAGTCGGATTGCGGTTTGAATTCTGATAATACGCGCCACTTTGGCGCGTTTTCAAATGTTGCACATTGAATAAAAGCATGGTATGATTTATCCGATATATGGGGTATTTTATGCAAAACGAATTATTACAAGAATTATCCGCGCGCGGATTTATCAATCAGGTTTCTAATATTGATAAGTTGAATGAGGCATTAAATGCTGGTCCGATTACTGCATATCTGGGGTCTGATCCGACCGCGGATTCCTTGCATGTTGGGCATTTGGTGCCGGTTATGATGATGCGCTGGTTGCAGAAATATGGACATCGCCCATTGATGTTGGTCGGTGGTGCGACAGGGCGCATTGGCGACCCGTCGGGACGTGATTCCGGGCGTCCAATGATGACCGAAGAAGTGTTGGCGAAAAATGTCGCGGGATTAAAAAAGTCATATTCAAAATTCTTTCGTTTTGGTGATGGACCATCTGACGCGATTGTTGTTGATAACTATGATTGGATGCGTGGTTATTCACATCTGGATTTCTTGCGTGATTTCGGGACGGATTTTACCGTGCCACGTATGTTAAGTATGGAAAGCGTAAAACGTCGTCTGGAAAATGGGATGACGTTCTTGGAATTTAATTATATGACTTTCCAGGCGGTTGATTTCCTGACATTGTTCAAAAAATATGGTTGTATTTTACAGACCTGTGGTGCAGACCAATGGGGTAATGCAATTATGGGCATTGAATTGATTCGTAAAAAACTGGGACAGGAAGCAATTGTTTTATCTACGTCGTTGATAACAGACAGCAGCGGCAAGAAAATTGGTAAATCTGCCGGAAACGCAATCTGGGTGAATGAAGAAAAAACATCCCCATATGAATATTACCAGTATTTCCGCAACACGCCGGATGATTTGGTCGAAAAATTCTTGAAGATATTTACAGAAATTCCGCTGTCAGAAATTGCAAAATTGTCTGCATTACAGGGCGCAGAATTAAATGTGGCAAAGCAACGTTTGGCATTTGCGGCAACCGAAATTGCACATGGACGCGATGCTGCCCAGGCGGCGGCAGATGCGGCTGCGGCATTGTTCAGCGGCGGGGCAAATTCTGCAAATATCCCGACAACCGAAATTGAAATGACAGGTGACATGGGGATGTTGGATTTCTTGGTTGCAACGGGATTGTTTGGGTCCAAGTCTGATGCACGCCGTATGGTAGAACAGGGCGGTATTCAAATCGATGGTAATAAGGTTACTGATTGGAAATCTGTTGTTGCACCAGCCGATGAAATCATGGTGCAAAAGGGTAAAAAAGTATTTTTGAAGGTCTTGAATAAAAAATAATGAGAAAACTGATTGTTATTTTTGCGATGTGGTGTGTGGCGATGCCAGCGATGGCAGCCAGTTCAGAATTGGCAAAAATACAATCACAAATTGTTCAGACAGAAAAACAAAACAAGCAACTGGAACAACAGGTAAAAACATCAGACCGTGATGTGGCAGCGACGAAAAAGAAGTTAATCAATGCTGCTGACCAGGTAAGCAATTTAGAAGAACAACGCAGCACAATTGCAAAAAAAATAGAAGAACTGGACGCGCAACGTGATAAATTGGCGCAATCTTTGGAACAAAATCGGGAACGTATTGCCGACGCTGCAGCCAGTATTTTGTTTGTTGCATCGCACCCCAGTTTCGATTCTGACAGTATGCATGACTATGTTTTGACGTCTGCGATTTTATCTGGTGCAGCAGACCGCTTTGATGAAGAAATAAAAATCGCTGATGCAAAAATTCGGGAATTGGAACAGGTACGCGCGCAGCGTGCGATTGAAAAAGAAAAACTGGACCGCACAGCGAAAAAGTATGCCAATGAAAAACAAGAATTGGATAAACTGTTGCGGACGCGTTCTGCCCAGAATGAGAAGTTAAAAAATCAGCAACAGGCATTGAAAAAGAAACTGCGCGATTTGTCGGCGCGCGCAAAAAGTATATCTGAATTGTCCGCCGGCGTCGGGAGTTCGCAAATGTCAGCAGATTCTAAGTTTTCACGGCGTAAATTAAATCAGCCTGTCCGTGGGCGTGTAACGGTTCATTTTGGCGAAAAAACAGCGCTGGGGTTAAAGTCAGATGGTTGGCGTATTCGTACCCGTGGTGACAGTCTGGTTATGGCACCCGCCGATGGCGAGGTTAAGTTTGCCGACGCATTCAAAGGCTTTGGCAAGGTTATAATTATGTCGCATAAAAATGGATATAATACCGTTATGACAAATCTGGGGACAATTGATGTTATGGTCGGGCAAGAGGTTCTGGCGGGCGAGCCTGTTGGTCGCATGGACTCTTCAAAGCCAGAGATGTATCTGGAGGTTCGCCGCGGTAACAACGCGGTTGACCCAGCACGCATATTCAAAGAACAAGAATAAGTATGTATTAATGGTGCAAATTACATATCCATTGTGTTGCGGCGCAGGGCTGCGGCTAGTTCAGGATTTATAAATTCTGCCAGTTTATATGCTTTTTCGTGTTTATAATTTGCATTTGCGCGTTTGCCACTGTTGTATGGCGCCGACATCGGGATGCCGTGACTGTCTGTAAATTGGTCGAATGTTATATCAAACCGTTCACCGGTTGGAATAAATTCCAACCATATATGGTTGCCAAAAGTTTTTTCATCTTTGAACTGGCGAAAACGCCATGGACTGGGACCTGTGGGGTCGCGGAATGCATGCCCGATTATATAACTGGCGACAGAACAGAATCCTTCGGAATATCTGGCGTCTGCCAAATTTATTTGTTCCCAGTTTGTATTCAGAATCTGTTTACGGATTTCCGGTTTACGAAATGCGGCGCGCATTCTTAAAATTGTGTCAACAATATCATATGGCAATTCCAGGCGCAGGCGTGACTTTATACGCAACGCTTGTTTCTTCAGCGCTTTTGTAGAATTTTTGAACAAGATTTTTCTTTTCAGAATGGCTCTTTTATCTGTCATCAGAATAAATATTTATGGTTTTATATTTCGACTTTAAAAACGTGTTGCGACGTTTCGTTTTTTTTTCTATGCTAAATATATCATAAATTTTATATTCTGCATAAGGAAAAAAGGAAAGGGAATAATATGCTGAAAAGACTTGCTTTGTTTATGGCGTTAATGGCACCGGTTATGGCGTACGGGGCGCCTGCAAATAAAAAGAAAGCCGAAGAACCGGTCGTTCATTTAACAGATGAACAAATTTATGAAGAATTAAAGAAATTAGCACTGGTGTTCGAAGTCGCACGTGATAACTTTGTCGAAGAAGCCGATGAAAAAAAGATGTTAGAGGCTGCAATGAGTGGTATGTTGGGCGCACTGGACCCACATTCATCATATCTGTCGGCGGATGATTTCAAGGAATTTAATGATAAATCGCATGGTGAATTTGGGGGACTTGGTATTCAGATTACCAGTGATCGTGGCGCAGTGCGTGTAATTTCGCCAATTGATGACACCCCGGCAGAAAAGGCTGGGATAAAAGCTGGTGACTATATAACCCACATTGATGACGAGCAGGTTTTTGACCTGACCCTGAATCAGGCGGTGAAAAGAATGAAAGGGCGCCCGGGGACCAAGGTTAAATTAACCGTAATTTCTGATGATGGTGAGCCCAAGACAATCACATTAAAACGCGCAATTATCAAAGTAAAATCAGTAAAGCATGACGCCAAAACATTGGCTGGGGCAGAACCGGATGCGCCAAAAATTGGATATGTTCGTATTTCTGACTTTGGTGCAACAACAGCCAAGGAATTGCGTGACGCGATCAACGATCTGGAAAAGAAAGATGTCGCAGGATATGTTATTGACGTGCGCAATAATCCGGGCGGATATTTGACAGCGGCGATTGATGTGTCTGATGCATTCTTGGATGCGGGGGAAATTGTTTCAACACGTGGCAAGAACAGTGCTGATATCGAACGCAATTTTGCAAAACCGGGTGATTTGACAAATGGAAAGCCTATTGTTGTTCTGATAAATCATGGTTCTGCATCGGCATCAGAAATTGTCGCTGGCGCATTGCAGGATAATGGACGCGCGCTGGTTATGGGGTCGCAATCCTTTGGCAAAGGCAGTGTTCAGCAGCAAAAGCCGTTGGGTGATGGTACGGCGATACATATAACAATTGCACGTTATTATACACCGTCGGGACGTTCAATTCAGAACGAAGGTATTACACCTGATGTCGAAGTCTTGCAAAGTAAATTGGAAGTGTTAGAGAAAAAAGAAAGCATGTATTCCGAGGCGTCTTTTAAAAACGCGTTAAAGAATGAAAAGGCAAAAAAGAAAGACACATCCAAAGACAAGGGTAAATCATCCAAATCAGACAATGATGATGAAACTCCATACGAAGAATTAAGTGATGAAGAAAAAGATGCACGTGATTATCAGTTGCAACGCGCGATGGATATGATAATTGCGATGTCTAAAATGCAGACACGTGCAAGTATTGCGCCACTGACCCCGGCGGATGCGCCAGCCGTTGCATCAGACCAGAAAGATGCAGTTGACGCAGACGCACCACAGGACAAGAAGAGTGACGCGTCAGCACCAAAAAAATCAAACAAGAAATAAAAAAATGGGGCAATTTGCCCCGTTTTTTATCGTGTTCTGATTTTGCCATTGTTCAGAAATATTGTGTCGCATAATCCTGTGCGTAGTAATTCGTCCGGGGTAATTATAATCGGGGTTGGGCTTAATTCTGTGCGTTTTGTTAATGGGTTATATGTTTCCGGATAATAATAGTAATATGCGGATTCGAACATGTTTCTGAAACCTGGGGTTGCAAATTGGCGAATGATGCGTCCCAGCCAACTGTTCATGCAAACGGGGTCCACTACATTTGTTTCGATGCTTAACCCATTTTCACGTGCATATGCCAGTATTCTGAAAAATCGTTCGGTTTGGCTTATGTATGCTTTTTGATCATCACATGCGATGTTGATATGAATGACTGGCATTGTAAAATATTTACTTTCACGCAGGCGGTGTGCCATGGTCACTTTGGATGATACCATTTCGGCAATCGCATTTAACAGACGATAGCGTTCGGTGTAATTGATTGTGCCGGCAATGTATATATTGTCGTGTTCAATATAGTTCTTGTCAACATTATCCATATTGTATGGGTTGTGGTTATTACGCATGAATTATCCTATTGTTTTTATAATATTTTAATACAAATATAAAATATGTCAATAATTTAATTGTTAATATTTCTTGCCTTGGGTGGGATTTGTCTGTATCATTTTCCTGATACATAAAGTAAGGAAAACACTATGGCAAACTTAATTGTTGATGGTAACTGGGCGGCAGCAGATGTTGCATACCGCTGTGTCGATTTTGCGGCGATTTATCCGATTACACCCAGCAGTACTATGGGCGAATTGGCGGATGAATGGTCATTCCAGCACAAGAAAAATATTTGGGGTGCAATCCCACAGATTATCGAAATGCAATCCGAAGGTGGGGCAGCCGGTGCAATGCATGGCGCATTACAGATGGGCAGTTTGGCGACTACATTTACAGCATCCCAAGGGCTGTTGCTGATGATTCCAAATATGTATAAAATCGCCGGTGAACAAACGCCATTCGTAATGCATGTTGCGGCACGCGCCTTGGCAACGCATGCGTTATCGATTTTTGGCGATCACAGTGATGTTATGTCGGTGCGTTCCACAGGCTTTGCAATGTTGTCATCACATAATGTTCAGCAAGCCCACGATATGGCAGCAATTGCGCATAGCGCGACATTGCGTGCCCGTGTGCCGTTTTTGCATTTCTTTGACGGGTTCCGCACCAGTCACGAAGAATCACGGTTGACCCGTATTGATGATTCCGTTTTGCATGAAATGATACCAGACAATTTGGTGTTGGAAAATCGTGCCCGCGGTATGACACCGGACAAGCCGACAATCCGTGGTACAGCGCAAAATCCAGATGTGTATTTCCAAGGACGCGAAGCTGCAAATCCATTGTATGACAAAACACCTGAAATCGTGCAAAGAATGATGGATAAGTTCGCGGAATTAACAGGTCGCGCGTATCATTTGGTGGACTATGTCGGTGATGCGAACGCAGAAAATGTTATCATCGCAATGGGCAGTGCATGCGAAACTATTGAAGAAACATTGCCATTTTTACCACGCGGATTAGGGTTGCTAAAGATACATTTGTATCGTCCATTCCCAGCAGATGCATTGCGTGCAGCGTTGCCAAAAACTGTTAAACGCATCGCTGTTCTGGATCGTACCAAGGAACCGGGCAGTATTGGTGAACCATTGTACCAAGATGTGCGTTCTGTACTGGGTGATGGTGTCGAAATATTTGGTGGGCGCTATGGTTTGGGCAGCAAAGAATTTAAACCGCGCGATGTCAAGGCGATATATGAAAACTTGATGCGCGGCACGTTGCATCATAATTTTACGGTCGGTATTGATGATGATTTGACTAATTTGTCGTTAAAAACAGATCCTGCGTTCGCTGTTCAGGCTGAAAATTTCAAGACAGCGATTCTGTATGGTATTGGTTCGGACGGAACAGTTGGTGCGGTTAAAAACATCGTAAAGATTGTTGGGGAAAACTCAGATCTGTATCCGCAATCGTATGCGGTGTATGATTCCAAGAAATCTGGGGGATTGACCGCGTCGCATATTCGTTTTTCAGGCAAGCCGATTCAAAGCCAATATTTGATAGAGGTTGCGGATTTTATCAGTGTTTCGAACTTTATGATTGCACAGCGGTTTGACGTATTCCGTGGTCTGCGTGCGGGTGGTACAGTCATGATTAACACATCAATGGCACCAGACGTGGCATTTGCAAACCTGCCGCGGGAAACACAAGAACACTTGATCAGAATGCGTGCACGTGTATTCTTCTTGGATGCGAACGGTGCTGCGCAGAAACTGGGGCTGGGTAATCGCATTAATACATTTATTATGTTGAATTTCTTTAATTTAACAGAGGTTATTGACCCGGCGGTCGCCGCAAAATCTGCCAAAATTGCGATTGAAAAAACATATAAAAAGAAAGGTATGGATATCGTTGAGGCAAACTGGGCAGCAGTTGACAGTGCGGCAGATTTCTTGACCGAATATAAACTGCCATCGTCTGTTGGTTCGTTTGCACCGGACTTTGTGCCGGCAATGACAAGTGACGCGCCAGCGGAAATCGCAGGTACATTGGGCGAAATGGCAGCGCAACGTGGTGATGCGATTCCTGTATCACGTTTCCGTGTTGATGGTGAATTTGGGGCAGGGCAGTATCCGGTTGGTACGTCTAAGTATGAAAAGCGTGCCATTGCAGATCGCGTTGCAACATGTGATTTATCGAAATGTATCCAGTGTGGTAAATGTGCAATGCTGTGTCCACATGCGGCAATACGTATCAAGGCAATGACTGCCGACCAAGCAGACGCAGCCCGTGCCCGTGGTGTAATCGTTGTTCCGATGAAGACACCGGAATTGGGACCTGATATGTACTTTACATTGTCGATATCACCGGCAGATTGTACGGGATGCGGAATATGCGTTAAAAATTGTCCGGTTCAGGCGTTGGCATTGACACCAATGAAAGATGCTGCGGATAATCAAAAGGTATTTGATGAAGTCGTAAAGTTGCCAGATATTCCACGTGAAAAATTGAATCTGAACATACCAAAGCATATCGAATTATTGCCACACTATTTTGAATTCCCAGGCGCATGCGCGGGCTGTGGCGAAACGCCATATGTACGTATGTTATCGCACCTGTTCGGAGATCGCATGGTTGTTGCAAATGCGACAGGGTGCTCATCAATTTATGGGGCAAACCTGCCGACGACACCGTGGACATGTGATGCAAACGGACGTGGACCGGCATGGTCAAATTCATTGTTCGAAGATAATGCCGAATATGGGCTGGGAATGCGCCTGGCGCTGAATCAGAAACGCAGTACATTGCGCAGTCTGTTGCATGAATTGAATATTGAAAACGTTGATGCGATGTTTGCGGAAAAGTCGCCTGCAAAACAGCGTGAATACGAACAGGCTTTGCGCGCAAAATTGGCAAAAATGGATGGACCACGTGCACGCCTGGCGGAAAGCCTGGTCAGCGAAATCGTAACCAAATCTGTATGGATTATCGGTGGTGACGGTTGGGCGTATGACATTGGATATGGTGGTTTGGACCATATTTTGCATAGTGGCGAAAATATTAACATCCTGGTTCTGGATACCGAAGGATATTCGAACACTGGTGGTCAGCAATCGAAATCAACGCCATTTGGTGCCAGCATGAAATTTGCGATCGGTGGTAAAGAACATGCGAAAAAAGATTTGGGCATGATTGCAATGATGAGTGGCGCATACGTTGCACAAATCGCACTGGGCGCAAATCAACCCCAGGCAATACATGCCCTGCGCGAGGCTGAATCTTTCCCAGGACCATCAATTATATTGGCGTATGCACCGTGCATTGCACATGGGTTTGCACTGCAAAACGGTCCACAGCACCAAATGCAGGAAGTCCAAACCGGCGCATGGCCATTGTATCGATTTGACCCACGCCTGATTGCCGAAGGACACAATCCATTAACACTGGATTCTAATGTTGATAATCCGGCACCATTGGAAGAATTCTTGAAAACGGAATCACGTTTCAATGCGGCGCGTGCGGCAAATCCGAACTTTGATAAACTGGTTGATGCAGCCAAGGAAAACAACCGTTATCGTACGCATTTAAAAAAGCATATCGCGCATTTCGCAATGGAAAATGCGCCGGATGCACCAACAGATAAGTAAGCCGGTTGCGTGATAAATGCAAAAACAAACACCGCCCATATGGGCGGTGTTTAGTTCTGTACTTTCTTTATACTATCATTATACACATTTTTAGTGTGTTGTCAATATGATTATTTGTCAAAACGCTATTGACAAGTCGTTGATTCTGCATCATATTTTGTTTATACAAAGCCGAAGGGAGTATAAATGAAGAAAGCAATACCATCCATTGCACAGTTGGAACAAGAATTATTAGCGGAATCTGCGATTGCCGATATGGAATTGCCGGATGTCATCCAACAAGATGCGGGGCGTACGTTGACGGCAACTCAGGTGCGGCATGATGTGTCGGCATTTGCGCGGGCGCTGATAAATGTGTATGGTGGGTGGCCGTTTTTGCCGGATGCCGCGCGTCGGCAGGTGTTGGTTGCATTGCGCCGGATTCAAGATAATGCACATGATAATATGACCGCCGGTGATTTGTTTGATGTGCTTCGTCCAATTATCGCGCAGTTTGCCGATTGTCATATGTGCATAATGCTGGACAAACAACAGGCACGTACCAACAAACGCAAGCCTGGGCGCGATGTTGGCAAAAATATTGCTGGTGATGATGTTGTAAAGTTAGAAATGCGTGGTAATGTCGCCGTTATTGCAATTCGCACATTGCGTGATTATGAAACGTATTTTAAGCCATTACAGGCACAGGTTGCTGATATGCTGACGCGGTCTGCGGCGCTGGTTGTTGATTTGCGTGGCAATGGTGGTGGCAGCAGTCGCGCAACCGATAAATTGGCGTATAATTTGTATGGTGCACATGTGCCAATGGCTAAAAAAGTTTATATTCGTGCGACACCGGACGCGGCCGTTGTGCATGGTCGCAAACATCATCCGGATTGGTTAACATTGAACGACGGGTTGGGTACTGCATTGTGGGTTGATGCGGGCGATAATTTGTGTCCAGTGTTTGAATCTGCACAACCTGGTTATCGGCATCCGATTTATGTCCTGACCGATTGGCGCACGATGAGCAGTGCCGAAATGTTTTGTACCAAGATAAAGCCACATCCATATGTCAAATTTGTTGGCGACAATACGCGTGGTGGCGAAGTATATGGCGATGTCGGGCATATTTATTTGCCGACCAGTAAAATAAAGTTCATATTCGGATGTGTATATCGTGAACTGGTGCAGGAAAACTTTGAAACAAATGGCTATGCACCTGATATATTGTGCGATGACGGCCAGGATGCGTTTGACGTGGCAATGCAGGATTTTGCGACGCGCCAAATATCAATGGTAAATTTGCATAATAAGGGCAAAGTGTAAATTGATTTATAAGGACGTTTGATTTTGTTGCATCATCATTGCAGGTGACAGCATGTTATGTTTTTCTTTAAAATGCTTTTTTACCCAGTCGCCGGTAAATATAGCCTCGCGTTCGGTCAATGATTTTGTATAGATATTATTCATTACAAAATCTTTGAATCTGTCGCGCTTTGTGGCGGGTAAAAATGCGCTGAGTACATAGTTTTCACGGGGTTGTTTAAATGCATCGCGTCCCATTGGTGTTTTGCCATGGTTTTGCAGGTGGTGTGTAAATTCGTGAACGATTAGACCTGGTGCGCCAGCAGAACCATCAATGCTTAGGAACATTGTATCGTCATACATGAATCCACGAACAGGTAGTATTTGGCTTGTCTGAAAATATACGTTTGGACGTGGAACATTAAATGTACGACTCAGGTTGTCCAGTACCGCGTTGCAAAAATGTTTACGTTCTGCGACTGATGCCCGTGCCCATTGGCCACGGATACGATTTAATTGCTGGTTTTGTTCAATAAATCCATATGAGGCGTCATAAAGTTTTTGTGATAATTCTGTTAACCCTGCCGGGTTGAAATTGCTTTCATTTATCTTGGCAATATTTTGTGCGGCAATTTGGTATAGGGCGAATAGTTCTTTATCTGATTTTGATGCGGCAACCCGAGCCAACATAGGATAGTCTTTATATGCTTTTTCTATCATTAACAGTGCTTGGGTTGTGCCGAATACACTTTGCATCGCAGACACCAACTGTGGACCCAGGGAATCAATGATATTATCAAGTTTTTTTATGGTGTTTTGCCCCTGGTCAAAATTGCTCATATTATACCTTTTTTGTCAGTATAACACAGGTTGTGCTGAAAATGTATATTTAAAAACAAAATACCGCCCAACGGGCGGTGTTTATTTATTCTGTATGATGGGACGCTAACTGTCGTCTTCGTCCATTTCTTCATCGTCGGTATCAACGGCATTCAAATCGATTTCTTTTGGAACGCCCAGGATATCTTCTATTTTATCAGATGCGGCATCCAAATCAATTTTATGCAGGACGGCAAATTCTTGTGCCATGCGTTCCAGTGCACGCAGGTATAACTGACGGGCTGAAAATGTCATTGTGTCAGCGGCGGTGCGACGTTGCAGGTCGCGTACAACCTCTGCCAGCTTCATTGGGTCGCCAGAATTAATATTTTCTTCGTATTGTGCTGCGCGACGTGCCCAAATCATACGTTTTGCGCCGGCTTTGCCCTTGGCGGATGCGATTGCTTCATCCATCTTTTTTACAGATGTCAATGGACGCAAACCTGATATTTCTGCACGTTCAACCGGGACACGTAATGTCATATGGTTGCGTTCAAAGTCGATGACCAGCATTTTTATCTTTTGGTCGCCAACCGTTTGTTCTTCGATACGTAATAATTTACCAACACCCTGGGTTGGATATACGACATATTGACCTGTTTTAAAATCTAATTTTTTACTTGGCATAAGACACTCTTTAACGGTTGCCATTCTCTCTAACAGGCATATTATATCATAAAAAAATCATAAAAACAAATATTTGGCTAAAAAAAGAATTGCGCCCCATGTGGGGCGCGGAATTTTATCGCATTGGGCGACGTAATGTTGTGCCGGTTCTGCGTATGCTGGATGCGCGTGTTCCGGTGGTATTGCCGCTGGCGGTTGCGCAAACCCATTTGCCACCTTGTAAAATAGCGGTTTCACCATTTTCACATTCTGGTTTTTCCAGGCGCCATGCGAAACAACTGCCTTTCTGGTAAGAACGATATGTTGAATTGTCGCCACTGCGGGTATATGCACCATATTCTGGGTTCCATGTGCCCGGTGTTTCACCAGCGCACCAACGACGTTCACCAAAACATTCAATGCATTTGCCGCTGGCATCACATAATTCTGTTGGGGAATTTGTTGATTTGTATCCGCTGTTTGCGTTTTTACCACTGCCCATATTACGACCATTTTCCAAATCACGACACCATAACTTTTGGCATTCGGCAGCATTGATGCCATCAATTTTTGCGTGCGATGTTAATATATATCCAGGACCGCATGATGTGAACGTCGCAGCCGTTGCCGCACCACAAATGCAATCGAATGTCAAAAAAGAACAAATCAGTTTTTTCATGTTAAAATCTCTCGTCTTTTATATTTTACACGTTTTGTGTAAATTTTCCAAACGGT
>CAMWQN010000006.1 GCA_947176385.1 uncultured Rickettsiales bacterium | reverse complement strand
CAAAACGTACTGATCACCCATCGAACACACGTCGCGTACGTCCGCACGGTTTCCGTGAAAGAATGTCGACAAAAGGTGGACGCGAGGTTTTAAACCGTCGCCGTGCATGCGGTCGCAAAAGATTGGCAGCAACTGCTGCAAATTAAGAAAAAACCGCCAATTGGCGGTTTTTTTTAATCATCTATATCAATATTACAAATCGAATAAACATCCCCTTGATAATTAGTGCGCAAAAGCCCACATTTATCAAGTGTCATATCACCATATAAAACATAGTCGCCAATCTGTACCGCAAAACAGGGATAGGTTCGCTGCGCACTGCGCAGATACAATTTATGATTTCCAAAACGCATCACGCGACCACAATCCGCCACACTCTGCACGCCTGTCATTATATCAGGGACCACCAATCCCGCCGGGCAATTATAACAAATCCCACGCCCGCCATAATACATTCCATGGGGACAAGCATATTTATCTATCACATCACCGGCGGTAAAATCCAGCGTCCCAGCCATATGATTTGTATAAAATTCATTACCCACAGTATCATAAAAGCCAACCTTGCCATCTGATTCACGCAGGCATGGAATTAAATTCCGTAAAACAGAATCCGATTTTAAAACCCTGAACCCATACCAATCGATTGTTCGCGACCATTCCGGATCCACCCAACTGCCAAAGTAAATCGAATTTGATACAAAATTAGAATATTCCGCACGAACACTTTTGAGTGTCCCATCACCGATTTCCGCCCTGCTGTACACCGGAAAAAGTGTCGCATTAAGTTCTGGCGTTGCATACATATCACCACCTTGTGACGCTATGTATGCATATTTGGCAACATTACCGGCGGCATTATACGCTGTAACGAACAAAATTCTGTCATCTGCTTTGTCTGTTGTCGAAAATGCAAAATCAATCGCATCGGATTCGTCGAACACAATGCCTGTATTTACACCGTTAAAATTATTCGGTCGTATTTTGTGGTCGTTATTAATTGTTGTATATTTTGTCATTTTATATCCGTCTGGCAATCCATAATATACGCGTACATTACCCGGACAAAACTGTTCGGTATCACAATCAATCATACCGCCGTGCGAACTGGCAACATATTTACCGGGCGTTGTTATCTGGTAACACCACACAACATCATATGCCCCAGGTTCAGAATATGGATACAAATTATTTGTCACATCCGAACACGCGGTGCGCACACCGGATGCACAAAAATATCCAGCCTCGCATTCAATACATTGTTCACCATCATTATAATACCCCATATTGCATGTAACTGCATATGCAGGCGCCATGAAAATCAAACAAAATAAACAAATAAGTTTCAGACACATTCCACCCCCCATAAGCAAACAAAAAAACCACCGAAAAAAATTTTTCAAGTGGTTGGAGTTTAACAACAATCCGATGAATTGCGCCGTTTATTCAATATATTCACAGCACCCCAACCCATGGTTGGAGAATTTGCCCATATACATGGACACATCGGAAAGAGTTGTTAAGCTCAACGCCAGAACACCTGACATCAAAACTATATTAACATAATTTGTAAGTTTATAACCATAAAAAAAAATTCAGCAGTTTAAACTGCTGAATTTTTATCCCTTTAAATCTTCCCATTCGCAAATAACGATTGCATGTTCAACATCACCCGTGCGAATGCGATGACGGGATGTCAATCCATCAATCGCAACATCGATTTCAACCTGGGGCGTGTCGGGTTTGATTTCTTTTTTAAAGTTCAACTCTATACGTCTTAATTGATGCTGACTGCGATATTCATATCCAACACTTTCAGTTGCCCATACTGCATATACCGCGTTATTTATATGCTGATTTACATCAATATCATCAAATCGACACTTCATAACATGCGTTTGTGTCGCATCAAATTCTGGGAATCTATCAAATGTTCTGTCCCAGGCACGTTCAGGCACATTTTCAAATTCTGGTAAATGTTCTGTCAATCGCGCCGGACGGCGTGTATTTAAATCAATCAAAATCCACTGCGATGTCGCACGTACCATCAGACGACCATCCGTAGAACGAATTTCAAAATCACGCATCGCACGCAAATTATCAGACATTGACGGCCATGTGATGATTTGAAATTCTTCGCGTTCGGTTGGCATTTCAATAATATCAACCAAATAATGCGTCACAACCCATGCGATACCGTGCGCTTCGCAATACTGGTAACCGACACCCAATTTTTCCGCATGCCTGTCACCCATACCCTGTAATTCATTCATCAGGATAAGCGGACGCATATTACCAAATCTGTCACATTGATATGCCTGCAACATGCGTGGTTCAATCAATTTGCTAGACATGGTTACGCCCCTGGATTTTGTAAAACAACAAAGTCAACATCATCGCCCAAAACAATTTCATTTGCACGCGCGGCAGACTTTATAACCCCATGCAGGCTAGCAGGTGTTGTGTGTGGTATTGTCAATGATTCCAGTTTTGCACCATTACCAATCTTGCGTTCCGTACGCAGACCACGGACAGTTTTTAATATGTCCAGTGCAATCTGCATATCATCAACATTTGTTTCATATTCTGGCATAAATTCTGGATATTTTGTCAGATGCAGGGTTTCACCACCTTCGGCGTCTTGATAAATCTTCTGCCACAATTCTTCGGTCAAGAACGGTATAAATGGTGCATACAATCCGATGATTGCACGCAGAACCGTATACAATGTCCACTGTGCTGCCAGTTTTGATTCTGAACTATATTTTTCAGGTGACCAGAAACGGTCTTTGATAAATTCCAAATACTGATCGCAGAACACATCATAAAAGAATGCGTCTATTGCACTGCGTGCGTTATAGTTATCAAATTTATCCAGGTTGCGACGAACCTCTGCAACTGCATGATTCAATTCGTTTAACACCCAGCGGTCTTCGATAAAGCGGTCAGACACAGGCACAAATTCAGCAGTCTGGGGTTCAAAATCTGTTAAATTCATCAAAGTATATTTTGATGCATTCCACAATTTTGTCAGCAATTTGGAACCACGTTTAACCTCGTCATCGCTATAACGAATGTCTGTTCCAATTGGTGCGGTTGCAACCCAATAACGCAATGCATCAACACCAAACTTGTCAACCACGGTCAATGGGTCTGTGCCGTTACCCTTGGTCTTGGACATTTTCTGACCCTTGGAATCACGTACCAGTCCATGGAAATTAACTGTATGGAATGGAACATCACCCATCACATACATACCCATCATTATCATACGCGAAACCCAAAAGAATATAATATCTGCGCCGGTGTACAACAAACTGGTTGGATAATATTTTTTCAGTTCCGCTGTATTTTCTGGCCAGCCCAATGTTGAAAATGGCCACATGCCAGACGAAAACCACGTATCCAAACATGACGTGTCACGTGTTAATTCTTTGCCACCAGATTGTTTTACTGCTTCTTCTTCGGATTCAGCAACGTATATATTACCATCTGCGTCATACCACGCTGGAATCTGATGTCCCCACCACAACTGACGTGAAATTGACCATTCATGAATATCTTTCATCCATGCCATAAACAGATTATAACGATGTTCTGGCATGAATTTTATTTTGCCCGCCTCGACCGCGGCGATTGCCGGTGCAGCCAATTTTTTCGCATCAACAAACCATTCATCGCGAACCATGTATTCAACAACAACATTTCCACGTTCAGAATATGGCGTTGGAATAACCTTGTCTTCGATTTTTATTAACAGACCAGCCGCTTCGATATCAGCCATGATTTCTTTGCGGGCAACAAATCTGTCCATGCCACGATATTTTTCAGGAACAATATCAATATCCAACATCTTGGCATCATTTGTTAAAACGCATACAGGTGTCAAATTATGACGCAGTCCAACTGCCCAGTCATCCTTGTCATGAGCAGGCGTAATTTTTACAGCACCTGTACCCTTTTCCGGGTCAGCGTGCACATCAGCAATAACAGGGATTTCAATATCTGTTAATGGGATGATTGCTGTTTTGCCAATCAAATGCTTTAATTTTTCATTTTCAGGATGGATTGCAATCGCCTGGTCACCAAATAATGTTTCAGGACGTGTGGTTGCAATTTCAATAAATCCACCATCTTTTAATGGATACTTAAAGTAATAGAATTTCCCATGTTCTTCGCGGACATCTACTTCCAAATCTGAAATAGACGTCTGTTGCTTTGGACACCAGTTTACCAGACGACGCGCCTTGTATATCAAGCCTTCGTTATACATTTTAACAAACAGTTTTGTAACCGCACGGGATAATCCGTCATCCATCGTAAACCGCTGACGATGCCACACCGGCGTTGTCCCCAGTGCATGCAACTGATTTATAATCTGACCGCCCTTGTCCGCTTTGTATTCCCAGGCTGCGTCTAATAATTGTTCTTTGGTCAGACTGCGGGGATTTATTCCACGCTTAGACAAATCACGTTCCACCATTAACTGCATCGCAATTGACGCATGGTCTGTCCCAGGTTGCCACAAAACATCATAACCACACATACGTTTATACCGACACATAATATCGGTCAAAACATTATCCAACGCATGCCCCATATGCAGATTACCTGTGACATTGGGTGGCGGCATCATAACACAGAATGGTTCCGCGCCCGATTTTACATCATTATCCCAAAAATGGTTTTTATCCCAGAATTCCTGGATTCTGGTTTCAATTTCGCGTGGATTTATATTTTTACCCAGTTCAATATTCATTTTATTACTTCTTGATTTGTGGTTTCCAGTTTGATGTATTTAAATTCTTTAAATCTTTTGGTACGTCATTGCCATTTAACACATTCCATACCTGGGTACGACCAAACGGTCCAATTTTACCCCGAACATTCAATTTACCAGGCACATCTTGCCAGATAACAGAAGAATAAACCTTGCCGCTTTGTGGATCGGTTATTTTTCCGTCTTCATAACGATTGTCATCTGCATCCCATTCCATACCACGGATAATATCCATGCCAACAAATTTTGATGATTGTGATTCAGGCGCGCCCCACACATCCTTTATAGTACCATCCGCATTATATGTCGCAACAATACGTCCTGCCAATTCTGTATCATCACCATCAGCGTATTCATACAGGACAACAATCGCCTTGGGCTGATTTGTTGCATCATCAATTGTTTGATACAGTCCCGTCAACGGCAATGCATGTGCAGACAGCCCACATAACGATACCGCCATAAACACAAAGAAATTCTTTATTTTCATATCACAATCCCCTGGTTAAAACTTCTAACAATCCTAGCAGATAAAAAACGAAATTCAAGCATACATATCCACTGGCACATTATATTTGACAAACTTTATCTTTGTAATATAATTCGAACACAAAAATCTATATCAAAATCAAAGGAGCGCATTATGCATGCAGCAATGAAATATGTAATTCTGAACACAATACAAAACAACAATGTTATCGTACGTGAAAACGATATAAACGGATTTACAACATACATTGTTTTAAACAAATCTAACCAGCCACTGTTAAGTGTACACTACAACTGGAAATACAAAAACTATTTTGTACACACTGCGAATGACCAGACTGTTACAGAAGGCAAAATGCCAACCAGCAAATATGCACATATTTCTAAACATCACTATGATTTAGAAGATATTGTAACCGCATGTTTCAGAAAAGCACATAACATTGCACATGGCGCACCACAGTCCACACGTCGCCCAGTATCTGAACACTTCTTGCAGGTCGCTGTGTCAAAAATGTGGGACGAAGAACGCGCACGCTTTATGTTATTAAATAAATCTGTACACGTTAAATAAGAAAATCCCCCCATTGGGGGATTTTTTATATAGTTCGCGAAACACGACAAAATGTAACACCATAGACAGCCGCAGCACCTGAAAGCATCAAGACGCGACGAAGTTCTGAAAATGTTGCACCGGTTGTCATAACATCATCAATTAACAAAATCTTTTTACCGCGAATTTTGTCAGGTGCGACAACGTGAAATACACCATGTATATTTTTGGCACGTTCGCGTGCGTTTTTATGTCCCATATCCGGGCGATACTTTCTGTGAACAGATGACGTATCCATCGGAACACCATATGCACGTGCAATCGGACGCGCCAAGATAGACGCCTGATTATAACCACGTTTGAACAGGCGCCGCCACGCCAGTGGCACTGGCATAATAACATCAGGTTTTATATCCGCATCACGCAGCGCCCATATCATTGCACGTGACATCGCATATCCATATTTTATTTGACCACAATGTTTGAATGGCAACACGGCTGTGCGCGACGCGTTGTCATAGACACATGCACTGCGAATCAAATCCAATTCACACTTGTTTGATGCACATATCGGACAAAGAACATTTGGATCTGCATCCCAATCAGAAGAAAACGGATATCCACACTTGGAACATTTCGCACCATCAATCCAATCAAACATTGTCCAACATTCGGCACAAAATTCGCCATGTACCGATGTACGTTCACCACACAGTGGACATGATGGCGGGAATACAAAGTCTGTGAAATTATGCAGTTTTACAGATAGAAATTTTAACAACGTGTGCACGTCAATTACCATGCCATGCTTTTATATGTCTTTTTGCTGACTGTATCGCCAAACATATTACGCTGTTGCTGCGTCATTGTTTCATATTGGTCCAACGATATTATACGCAATACAAATGCATCTTCGTTGCGTTGTGATAACACTGGCAAAATACGCTGTTCTGACACACCAGTATCACGCAAAACCTGTTCTACGATTGCCAGGCGACGTGCAGCCAGTTTACGGTCATCACTGTTTACAGTTGCATTTTGTGGAATTGAAACCTGAATAGCACGTGTTGGATTATTCAAAACAACACCAGCATATTCAGACAACAAATTATAATTATCACGTGACAATGCAGAATCATCATTGCGGAAACGAATCTTGATTTCCAATGGACGGATACCGCCCTTTTCAGACAAATCGCGACGTGCGGTAAAACCTTCGACATTTGATGTCATATCACTGGCAACATCAAATCTGTCATCGATTGAATATGACGACAGGTGTTTATTTTCAGACAAGAATGTTTTACGAAATGCCTGACGCAATTCGGCAGGATTTAAATTCGTCATATCATTGCGAACAGATGCAACACGTGCCGATTTTGTTTTTTCAACAGCACGAACAACAACATCTTCGTCAGTTGGAACAACCAAACGTGACAATTTAATCGGTGCATCCGCAGATTTCGTATTGTTCGCCGATGGAACATGTCCGACAACCGCACGTGTACTTTTTGTCGCAGGCACATCGGTTGACGCGACACGCGGTGCCATGTCTGGTGTTACATTTTTAAAACTTTCATCTGCACGACGTTGTAATTCTGTCAGGCGCGCAATCTGGGCATCCATTTCTGCCATTGGTGCGGAATTATTTACTGCATTTGTCGCAACAGTTTGTATGCTTTCACGCGCGACAACAGATGCCGTGGTCGCATCCAAACTTTCTTCGGGCAGGCGCGCATCAGAACGAATAACAGCAAAATCAGATACTGTTGGCATACGCAATGGCGCATCATTTTGCGCCCACAAATCTGCACTGGGGCGACGTGGTGTTAAAACTTCGCCATTTGCTGCAATTATATTTGCGCCCGCGTCAACAGATTCGACCTTTTTAACAGGTGTTGGGACCGCAGCACGCTGTGCGATTTTCTTTTTTTCAACAGGTGCAACCGTTACAGCAGGTGATTTTACAGAATCGGCACTGCCATATAAATCAGATGTATTTTGGGTGGCACTGCCATACAATGCTGACGCATCTGCACCAAATGCTGCACGCGCAGAAACACCCGCCGCCCCCAGATTCACAACGGGCAGACGCGCACTGGCAAACGCTGGCACAGCAACAAAAACTGATAAAACAGATACTGCGATTAAACGCATTTTCCTTTCCTTCCGATTTCATCATAGAACAAATGACGAATCGTGCGCAAGCAGAAAATGCGCCCCCGCTTTATTTTGTTACAACATCTGCGATTTTTTCGGTGGCATTATTTGGCACCAGCGCCTTAGATGCCATCTTGCCCAGACGGGCTGGGTTATCAAATAATTCTGTCAAAGTTGATGTTAACCAGCGCATTGTGAATTTATCCTGAGACACCACAATTGCCCCACCTGTACGTGCAAAATTTTCCGCATTTGCAGCCTGGTCAGGATTGATTGCCAACGGCACCAATATCGCGCCACGACCAATTGTTTCCAATTCAACAACCGTGCTGGCACCACTGCGACCGATAACTAAATCTGCATCAACAATTGCACCCGCCATATCATGAACAAATGATAAAACATTCGCGCGAATTTTATTGTCCGCATAAAATTTTTGCAGACGCGCAACATTTTCAGGACGTGTTTGGTGCATAACAAAAATCTTCTTGTTTTTCATTGCAGCAATTGCACCAGGGACAATATCATCCAAAATCTGTGCCCCCAAGGAACCGCCCGTCACAAAAATGCGCCCATTATTTTTTATCGGTGCGCCACTGTGTGTCAAGAAATCACGACGAACTGGCAATCCTGTATAAACAACATTTGTCGCACCACCTGATGGGATACCAGACACATTTGGGAAACTGGTCATCAAAGTTTTAACCCAGCGCATTGTAAATTTATTTGCGCGCCCAATTGCGCCATTCTGTTCATGCAAATATGTCGGGATACGAAACAGGTGCGCTGCAAAGACCGGCGCAACAGATGCATATCCACCAAACGCCACAACACGATCTGGACGAGAAATCAAAAAACGTGCAGACAATGCCACAGCAGACATTGCGATTTTAGATAATGCCAATACTTGCTGCATGCGACTTTTTGCACCAACGCCTGCTGCCCATATATGCACATGGCGCGCGCCCTGGGGACGACCGTCCAACACCATTTTCCGAACACGACCATCACATGAAATTGTAATACGATGTCCACGTGACGCCAATTCTGTCGCGACACTTAATGCCGGAAAAACATGCCCACCGGTTCCACCTGTTGCAATCCATATTTTCATTACAATTTCCTTTTGTTATTTCCATCTGTCTTCGCGAACAATTGCCAGCACCATACCAAACAACAGACAGAACGCAACAAACGAACTGCCCCCGTATGATATGAATGGCAATGTCATTCCCTTGGGCGCGAATATATGCAATGTTGACATTAAATTTATACAAATTTGTGTTCCAAACAGCGCGGCAGCGCCACCGGTAGCATAGAATACAAACGGATCGCGCGCACGCATGGCGTCGGTCGTCAACCGCTTTAACACATACAGCAACAGCCCCAACAATGCGCATCCCATAAGGGCACCTGCATCTTCGGCAATTGCTGCAAATATAAAGTCCGTATGTGCATCAGGCAAAGATTGCTTTACAAACGAATCGTCCCCACGCCCCAATAATCCCCCGTGCTGGATTGACTGAACTGATTGACGAACCTGATACGTATCACCGGTCCCTGTCATAAACGCCACGATACGATTGTGCACATGCGACATTGTCAAAAACGCAAATACACCAACGCACGCAACCAGCCCCAATAATACAGGCACAATAAACATCGGCAATCCCGCCATAAACACCATCGCCGCCAAGACCGAGAAATACAAAATTGATGTACCCAAATCAGGATGCAACAATATAATCAAAAATGCGGGGGCAAATATTGCCAGGTATGTCCACCAACTGAGCAACTTAAAACGCCAGGCATCTTTGTTCAAAAAGATTTCACCATAGGCATCTTTCATTTTAGACAAGAACAATGCTGTCAACATTATAAATCCAGGCTTCATAATATCAGACGGCATTACATTAAACGGTCCCATTGCAACAAATCGGGCTGAACCTTTTATATGATGCGGCATGATAACCGTCACCATCAACAACAATAATCCAACGCCAACGTTAAAGAATGACAGTCCCAACACCTGACGCTTGTTCAACATACTGGCAACAAATAATGTAATTAAGCCTGTGATATAAAACGGAAACGCCTTGATAACAAAAAAGTGCCACGGTTGTCCGATACGTTCGGCAGCAACAGATCCCGCCGAAATTGCAAATATAACCCCAATCGAAATCATCGCCAACAGGCACACCAGCAATCGCCGGTCTATTTCAAAATACCAACTGGTTAACTTACTTTCTTCCGTTCGTTTTAGCATGTCGTGACTATTATACCATGTTTTTTATGAAAATATACTGGTCAAATGTAAAAAAATAACCGGGCATAAAATCCCGGTTATTTTTTTAGACAATGCACATAATTATGCGAACTTTAAGAACACCAATGCCAAACCAGAAAATAAAATCGATGCGATAAAGAATCTTTCAACAATCTTTGTCTCGGTCCAGCCCAGTTCTTCAAAATGATGGTGCAATGGTGCACGCAAGAATACGCGACGCCCCGTCCCGGTAATTTTACGTGTTAACTTGAAACACATTGTCTGGGTAAATGATGACAGCAAAATCAATACCATCATACCCGCAGCAATGCCCATAACAATTTCAGATTTCAGTAACATTGCAACCGTACCCATAAATCCGCCCAATGCCAATGAACCGACATCACCCATAAATATTGATGCAGGCTTTGCATTGTACCACAGGAAACCCAACACTGCGCCAAATGCTGCCCCCAGGACCGCGTACAGACCACTGGCTGTTGGCAAGAACATAACTGTATCCATAAATCCGATACGTGTCGCACCATACAATGCCACAACCAAAACAACCAGCACCGGCATATATAATTTTACCAACATTCCATCCAGACCGTCTGTTATATTTGTCGCATTTGCAGAGCCACATATAACAAAATATGCAAACACATAATACAACAGCCCCAACGGCAAGATTATCCCTGCCCCCAGTGCCAATGAATATTCTGGAATATACGGTGGCATTGTACGATTGATTAAATATGCCAGGATAACGACACAGATACCTTCCAATACCAGACGTGTTAATGGTGACAAACCATTTGCTGCCTTTTTGGATTGACTGGTGACCTTTTTATAATCATCAACAAAGCCAATCACCCCAAACATCACCAACGCCATCAATGCAATCCAGCCCGTCGGGTTATGCAATGGCATGAACAACAGACTTGGGATAATTATCGCCAGCAACACCAATATCCCACCCATGGTTGGCGTGCCAGCCTTTTTCAGATGGGTGCTTGGCACATTTTCACTGATGGGCTGTCCCTTCTTTTGCCAGCGTTGCATCGCCCCAATAAAAGGACGACCGAATATCAGCATTATCAAAAATGCCAAACCAAAACCCGCAGCAAATTGTGTCCAACCACTGGCAAAAAAACTTACAGAACTAGACATAAAAAAATCTGTCAGCATAAAAAACTCCTTTCTTATGCTGACATTTTATCATAAAGACACAGGAAAATAAATCTTATTTGACAGTGCATTCAATTGGTGCTTCGTCATTCAAGAACAGGGTCCAATTGTCGCCCTGCCCCCACAATGTAACGTCTGTATCATTTAACACACCAACATAACGCGCACCAGATGCAGAAATTGCGATTGTCATATCAACCGCATCCCCATTTATGACAGCATGCATGGATTCGCCTTCGTCTGAAAATGACATTTCAACGTTATAGTCACCACATTGGCGCACAACAACATTACTGTCATTCTTTCCATTATCGCAACCACATAACACCACACATCCCAACAATAAAAATAAGTATTTTTTCATAATAAAAATCCCCCGTAATTTATACAATTCAATTACAGGGGATATTATATCACAAAATTGCGACAAATAAAATTAAAATACACCGCCGACGACCGCACCAGATGCCGATTTACGCTGGGCACTGGGGGCTGGGTTTGGGGATTGACCAGGTTTAAAAGCCTCGGTAATAATCATGCCATTTGGGTCGGCACTGGCCGCGGCACCACTGCGACGGTTTACACGCACAAAACGCATACCATCTGGCACTGCAAATGGTTGATTTTTTTCATTAGCCAGCGCAGCTGTCATAAATTCTGCAAATGCACGTGCCGCCATATGACTGCCTGCACCACGGCCTAATGGCTTTGGTGTATCATATCCCAGGTATACACCTGCGATTATATTTTTTGAAAAACCGATAAACCATACATCTTTGACATCATTGGTTGTTCCCGTCTTGCCCGCGATTGTATGTCCAGGAACCTGTGCCTGACGACCGGTACCACGTTCAACAGCCCCCTGTAAAATAGATACTATCTGATACAAACTCTGTTCATCTGACAAAGGTTCTGATTCAGCATCTTCCGTCGGCGGTAACAAATCCGGATTCCATTCAATCATCTCAACCGTCGTGCCATCCAAAGTGCGACCGTATCTATCTTCGATATAGTCAACCAACTTTGGCTGAATTACATGTCCGCCATTTACAAATGCGGCATATCCCGATACCAGACGCGCCAATGTTGTTTCACCAGATCCCAACGCCATTGATAAATTGATGTTTTGCATATCTGGTGGATATACACCAAAACGCTGTGCAACCTCTATCGCGTTTTGCGCACCGATTTGTTCAACCAAACGCACTGTTGTTACATTACGCGACGTTTCCAACGACAGACGCAGTGGCACATCGCCCAAGAATTTTTTATCATAATTTTCAGGCTTCCATTGCGTATTATTTTCACGCCATCCGACAATCGGCGCATCCAACAACAGATGCTGTGGCGACATGCCACGTTCCAATGCCGCCAGATACACAAACGGCTTTATCGTTGAACCGATTTGACGCTTTGCCTGTGTTGCGCGGTTAAATGAACTGTCTGCGAATGAACGCCCGCCAGCCATTGCCAGCACGCGACCAGTATATGGATTCATTGCAATAATTGCGCCCTGTAATTTTTCAGTGCGTCCCGCATTATATGCATCCAGCGCATTATTCAATGCCTTTGACGCAGCACGTTGCAATTCAGGCACAATTGTTGTCTTGATATATAACCCCTGATTATACAGTGTTTCACGACCGATTGATTCCAGTAATTGACGACGAACGTCTTCGGCAAAATATTGAAATTCCGGTTCCATCTGCGCAGTAAATCCACTGTTGATATTTAATTGTTCAGCGGATGCTTCATCTGCCTGGGCTTGTGTAATGTATCCTTCTTGAACCATGCGACGCAGAACATAGTTACGACGTTCAACCGCACGATCACGGTCATTTGGTGCCTTGGGCAGGGATGCCAAAAACGCACATTCTGCCAATGTCAATTCTGAAACTGGCTTGTTAAAATACATCAATGCAGCAGAACCCACGCCATATGCACGTGCGCCTAAGAATATCTGATTCAGATACAGTGTCATTATGTGTTGCTTAGAAAACGCACGTTCCAGGCGCAGTGCCAGGATGGCTTCCTTAATCTTGCGCGACAAGGTACGTTCAGATGTTAAAAAGAAATTTTTTGCCACCTGTTGCGTGATTGTTGATGCCCCTGAAAAGTGCGTATTAAATCCCATCATACGCATAACGTTATTTGCAGATGCACGCAATATTCCCTGGACGTCAATACCAGGGTGCGTCCAGAAATTTTGGTCTTCGGCGGCGATAAATGCGTTCACCAGCTGGGGCGGCATATCGGCATAGTCGATAAACACGCGACGCTCTTCGGCGTATTCAATTAACAACGAACCGTCAGACGCATACAGACGCGTTGCGACCGGTGGCGCATACGTCGCCAGTTTCTTGTAATCAGGCAAATCATTACCATATATCAGTACCAGTGCCGCCAATGCCGCAATCGCAGCCGTTGCCGCCCAAAATATTATATTTAAGAATATACGCAGTATCTTTTTAAACTTCATAATGTTCAATTGTATGATAAATATTCCACGTTTGCAAGGAAGCAAGAAAATATTTATCACCGCATGCAATTTTAACCTTTCGGGAAAGTGCGACTTATGATATAATTAAAGCCAAATAGATGAAAAAACAGTTATTCGTTTTTCTGATGATGGCGCTATATGCCCCGCAGGTTTTTGCCGACGGGTCTGTTTCACGTATATTGCCGTCATCGATTAGTACGAACACCACCAATTCACAAAGTGCAACGCCACGTGGTGGCAATGCCACTGACGCATCACGTGGTAACCCTGCTGCTGCAACACGTGCCGCAACACGCGTATTGGACACAGCAGACAACAGCGCCAGCGCCCCATCAATTGTTCGCAGTGGCGCGCGCGCAATTAACGTAAAAGATATAAAAAATTCGACACCCAGTGATGATGAATCACGTGCTGCGCGCACATCGGGTGCCACATCAGCAGTACGTTCACGCGCGGGTGGCGCACAAACCACAACATCAGCCCGTGATAATTTGACAGTGGCGACCGAAACAGTTGGTCGCAATCAACGCGTCAGCGCCGGCAGTATAAACAACAACCCAATTGTACGTCGTGCGGGTGTCACCCTGCGTCCCACCACGGCAGAGGTTGGCGGTCGCGCCACAATCGGTGACACAAATATTCAGACAGGTTCCAACATCGCGTCAGAGGTGCGAAGCCTGCAAAACCGCGCGGCAACAACCACGACCCGTGAAACAATTGCAGAGGCAAAAGAACGCCTGGAACAGACCGCGGACTTAAACAAATCATGCCAAGAACAGTATAACGATTGCATGGACCAGTTCTGTGCGGTAATCGATGCGAACCAGAAACGTTGCTCTTGTTCAGCAAATCTGGCAAAATATACCAAGGTTGAAGATGCCGTCAAAGACGCTAATAATCAGTTAAATGATGTTGCCCAGCGCATACGTTATGTCGGACTGTCGGCGGATGAAATTCGCGCAATCTTGAGTGCGACCGAGGCAGAAGAAGCCCTGTCCGGACAAACAGATACAACTGAAACCCGCAACATGCTGGAAAAAATCGAAAGCATGATAAAGGATCCAAAATCCACAACCGCTGCGACCGCTGATAATTCAATTGGGCTGGATATGAATTTGGATTTCTCGTCCGATACAGCCGATTTATTCAATTTGGATTTCTTGAACACAGGCACAACCAGTTTTTCAAACCTGCGTGGTACCGAATTATACAACGCAGCAAAAAAGCGCTGCAACACCGTATTAAATCAATGCAAAAGCGCTGGTGGTACACCGCAACAGATTACCGGGAACTATGACCTGGCGATTGACAAGGACTGTATCGCATATGAACAGGGTCTGACCAAAATGAATGACACCCTGAAAAACAATGTTCGCAGTGCAAATCTGATGCTGCAAAAGGCGCGCCTGGCAGTTCTGCAAAACAAAAACCAATATGATGCCAAGGGCTGCATTGCGGCACTGGATACATGTATGAAAGACGATATGGTTTGTGGCGATGATTATACAAAGTGCCTGGATCCAACCAAACGATATATCGACGAAAACGGCAATGTTGTATTGGGACGCAATATCGCAGATATATTAACCTTTATGACAGACTATAACAATGCCATCACGGATGAAACATTGAAAACAAAGTTGCCAACCAGTATTGATATAGATACATGCAAGACAGGTGGTGATAACGGTGGCGATGGCATGTGCAATGTGAAATACCTGATGCAGAAAATAGGTACAGGTGACAAGGCAACCGATAACGGTCTGTGCCGTCCGGTATTGGATAAATGTCAGTACTATACATACGACAGCAAGGGCAAATATAATCCATACAACGATGTTGTTATCAATTATATCCAACGTGCTATGGTTAATATCCGTGCCGCGCAGTATCAGATTATTGCAGACTATGCATCCAGTTGCATGACAGATATTGCATCATGCTATAACCAACAGGTTACCCAGGTAAATACATGGTCATCAAATGCATCTGTCAGCAGTATTTATAAGGTTATGAGTGGCGCGTGCTATAACGTCGCATTAACATGCGCATACGCTGTATTCCAACATGATACAGATTCTTGTCCAACTGGTGCATCATCCACAGACAAGAATAAATGTATCCAAAATATTTCTGAAATGTTCTATCAGTCGCTGTTGTGTCCGGACAATTCAACGTTTGTAACCGGCAACAACAACAAACCAAGTGGGAACTATTGTGTGGCATCCAGCACAAAACCTTGTTACGTTAATGCACAATGCAAGTGTAACATTGGGTATGAAACATTTGGCAATCAATGTTTAATCGCATGCCCAAAAGGACAGGAACGTGATACATATGGAACATGCGTAACAGTTTCATCCAATTAAAAAACACGCGGGATACCGCGTGTTTTTTTATTCAATAAAATCTATTTTATTTTTTGCCGCCTGTTAATTTTTCCATAAACTGATTATGTATTTCCAATTCCGCGGGCGGCACTGGGAAATCGCGTTTTGGAAAATCAGTGCCAATTTTTGGATGTGCCAGGAATGCAGCATGTTGCTTTTCAATAATTTCGGAAATATCTGGCGCCGGTTCGGTATTTTCCAATTCAATATAAACACGCGCCAATAATTCAGAGTCGATTAATGCCCCGTGCGCATCTGCACGTGATGCCAATGATATGCCATAAAATTTAGCCAATGCATCCAGGGTATATACCTTTAACCCAAATACACGATTTCGGGCGATATTCAGGGTATCAACCTGCTGACTGCGGGGAATTGTTGGTAACCCCAGGCGTGACAATTCATAATTTAAGAACGGAAAGTCGAAATCAATTCCATTATGTGCAACAACTGGACTGTCACCGATATATTCTAAGAACTTTGGCGCGACAGCAGCAATTTTTGGTTTATCTTCCAAAAACGCATTTGACAGTTTATGAACCATATAGTTTTCGTGTGTTATAATCTTGCCATCTGGATTTATATATTCGTGAAATGTGTTATCTGTTATTTTGCCATCAATGACCTCAACCGCACCAATATCGATACAACGGTCACCGTGCGCCCAATCAAATCCTGTTGTTTCAATGTCAAAGCAGATAACGCGTCCCATTTGTTTCCCCGTATAAATAATGTTTTTGATTAATAGACTTTGTGTATTATAATGATGTCATGAATTTAATGCTAGAAAATCTTAACACCCAACAAAAATTAGCGGTAGAGACGACAGATGGTCCATTATTGGTCTTGTCTGGCGCCGGCACCGGGAAAACACGAGTTCTGACCACACGAATTGCGTACATATTAAATAACCATATGGCAATGCCGTGGCAGGTTTTGGCATTAACCTTTACCAACAAGGCAGCAAACGAAATGAAATCACGTCTGGCAGCGTTTGCGACCCCAGACGATGGCAGTGCGCCACTGTGGTATGCATCAGACCTGTGGTGTGGGACATTTCATTCAATTTGCCTGCGAATACTGCGCGCGAATGCTGTGACTGCCGGCCTGCGACGCGACTTTCTGATTTATGGCGAAGATGAACAGAAAGCCGTCTTAAAATCTATATTTACAAACATGGGTTTGGATGCCAAGGATTTCAGCCCAGGTGATTGGGTCGAACGCATTTCATCATACAAAGACAAGGGATTATCCCCCACCCCAACATCAGGCATCGCTGAAAAAATTATCACGGCATATAATGAAGAACTGGCACGCCTGGGGGCTGTCGACTTTGGTGACATAATTTTAAAAGTATTACAATTATTCGACACAAATGCTGATATTCTGACCCGCTATCAAAATCAATTTAAATACATACTGGTTGATGAATTCCAGGATACAAATAATGCACAAATGCAATTCTTGGGATTTTTAACACGTGGGATGGACAATCCAAACATATGCTGTGTCGGCGATGATGACCAATCGATATATTCATGGCGTGGGGCAGAAATCAAACATATTTTGAACTTTGATAAAACGTACCCCAGTGCACAAATTATCCGCCTGGAAACAAATTACCGCAGTACGCCAAATATTTTGGGTGCGGCAAATTCACTGATTGCACACAACCAGGACAGACTGGGCAAAGATTTACGCAGCAGCGACGCGACAACATCTGGCGAGCCTGTATATGTATTAACAGTCCCATCCGATTGGGACGAAGCACGCGTTATCGCTGAATCTATTGCCCGACGTGATGGCAGCGAAACATATTCTGGGTATGCCGTTTTAATTCGTGCAGGTTCCCTGTCGCGATTATTCGAAGAAGCATTCGCAAATCGTGGCATTCCATACAGATTGGTTGGGACAACAAAATTCTATGACCGCGCAGAAATCCGTGACGCGATTGCGTACCTGCGGCTGTTGGTATATCCATTTGACGATTTGTCATTCCTGCGTGTGATTGCAAAGCCACGTCGTGGATTTGGTCCGGCGGCAATTGCAAAACTGCGCACAGCGGGGGATAATTTAATGGATGGGTTACGTAAAGCAGATATATCCCCAAAACTGCGCGCAGTGGCAGATGAATTTTTGACAGCATTCGCGTTCGACTGGGAATCAATGCGCCCAGTGGATGCGGCAGAATGCCTGTTGGAAAATTCGGGATATATGAAAATGTGGCGCGAATCCAAGGATACAGATGCCCCAGAAAGATTGGAACACCTGCGTGAACTGACAACAAACGTTATATCAAAGTATGACACATTGCCGGAATTCTTGGAACATGCAGCATTAATGATGACTGACGATAATGATGACGACGCCCAGAATTCTGATGCGGTATCCATCATGACAATTCATGCCGCCAAGGGGCTGGAATTTGATACAGTATTTTTGCCAGCCTGGGAAGATGGTATATTCCCAAATGAAAAAACAATCAGCGATGGTTCACTGGAAGAAGAACGTCGCTTAGCCTATGTTGCAATAACACGTGCCCGAAAAATGGCTGTCATATCCAATGCGATGCAACGCATGGTATTTGGCGAAAAAAAATATAACTCACAATCACGCTTTATCGCAGAAATGGATGATAAATACCTGGATTTTCAGGGTGGCGCACCACGCGCCGTGCATCAAATTCCAACATCATATGGCACGCCACGGGTTGCACAACGCCCGTCACGGGCAATTCCAAAGACACAATCAGTGGTTGGGAAACTCTGTGAACATAAAGAGATGGGACGAGGGGTCGCAATCGAAGAAAACGGCAACATTGTAACCGTTGCATTCCGCACATGTGGTATCAAGAAAGTCGCACGGCAATATCTGAAAATTATCGGTTAATGGCAAAATTATTTGCCACGTGCTGCCTTTATCCAGCCAGCGACACTTTTGTACCCTGCCTTGGTCCAATTAACTGCATCCTTGCCAAACTTTTCACCCATAGAACCATCGACACTGCCACCCAGTTGCTTTGCCAGTTTATCTGATGTTGATGCCAGATACCATACCAGGCAACCTGTTAATATTGTTACCAGATAACTTTCGTTTTCCAACGATGGGGTGTTTGTTGCAATATCTGGGGTAATCGTTCCTGATAACAATGCTGCACATAGTGCTATCACAATTGATAACGACACAAAATAAATCGTTGCATTAACAAAACGCTGAATCTGGGCGGACAAAGATTCTGTATTAAACAATCCCAAGAATCCATTAAATATGTTACCGGCGATACCTTTATACGATGTCTTGCCCAGGGTTTCGGAAATCGCGGTAAATGGCAACATCAATATACCCATAAACAAATCAGCAATTACGCCCAATGCCATCAATGCAAATTTCCACATATTTACAGCAAACAAAACAACAAATAACGCACCGACAAAAAATGTAAATACGCTGGTACCAATGCCTGTCCACATCCAACTGAAACCCGCAGATATCGCAGTATAAAAGAATCCGGACAATCGCGTCGGCACACACATGATATTGGCAGCCATCGCGCCGTCAATCAACATATCAGGACGCGCATTTGCCGCGGCATATTCGCGGATTGCACTGCATGTATCAGGCAATGTGGTACCAGACACACCGGCGACCGCATTTAAAATCAAATCAGAAAAGGCTGTCCCAACTGCCAAAATTGGTCCCATTACATACAAAAATATCTTGGCAGGTCCGATATCCAATACAAGCACCCAGATTGCAATCATACCACCTTTCTTTACGATATCTTCTGCCAGTTTTTTGATATTACCATCGCCTTTGGTCATCATGGCGTATGCTTCCAGCATTATCCAAAACAAGAATCCAATTATCAAAAATACCTTTACAAAACGAACCAATGAATTATCTAATACCTGCCCGACCCATGACATCGCATTCATGAATGCTAGACCAATTTTAGCCTCTATCGGGACATAATCTGCGACCATCTGATTTCTGTCGAACGCATCTTGAATTGCAGATATATCATCTTGCAGATTTCCAATTATCAAATCACGATTGTTATCAGTCGCCCATGAACCAAAATCACCAACATCTGCCTGGGTTGGCAAATTAGTTGTCGCAGCAACAGACGCGCCACCGGTTGCCACCGACAACACAACCAGCGCAACACATAATTTTGACAAGATTGTTTTTAATCGTTTCATGCGAATCTAACTTTTCCCCAGTTTTTTTGCAATGCCAGATATCCAGTCTTGCGGTGCACTCCAAACCTTTTTACCCAGGTTTTTAACCCATGCGCCGAAATCAAATTCTTCGGAACCATTACCGCCCAGTAATTTATCAATCTTGGGGCTGATGATATAGAAATATAAAAGGAATATACCTATTACCATCATGATAAAGTCCCAGCCGTCATCCATAAAATCAAATGCGCCGGGGTATTGGGCTTCTACAATCGCCTGTTGGGATGCAAAGCAATCTTGGAACAGACTGGCATCCATTGCGCCATCGACCAGCGCAACAGATTCACATTCATGAAATGCATTCATGACAGATAAACTTTCTGAATTCATGCGTGACGTGTCCGTCCCCAACAGTGGCGGCATTATCGCACTGTACCCATCAATTGGTCCCGGAAAAAATTGGTCCGCTGCGAATGCGACAATCGCGTACATAACCAATATCTTTAACGTTATTGCTACAATCTTGACTGCGGAACGCACCAGCATATTTATTGCCTTGTCAACCAATCCAGACGCCGCCTTCCATACCGGTTCAAATGCAGCCGCTGCCAAAAACAATGGCAGAAATATTATTAAAAATATCAATTTAAATATGACAGACAAAACCTGAAAGAATAAGTCAAAACCGATTATCAAAAACAGCAATACTGCCCCGAGGCCCGCCAACCATGTAAACACACCACCACCCAATCCCATCCAGGAATAATTCATCAATGCGAAACCACCGGCGGCACCAGCCAGCATAACGCTGTTCAGATTGCCCATAACACACATAAATGGTGCCAAGACTGGATTTAAAATATCATTTGTACCTGACAATATATCCGTCGGCATACATGTCGCGGCATCAGCGACACCTGTTGCTGCCATTGATAATTGGGCCCCAATAAACATTACAGGTGTAATTGTTATGCTGGTAATTGTTCGCAGTGCTGTCGTGCCCCCCATTCCCAATGCACCAATCAAAACACCGACAATCATTACACGCACACCTTGACGCCAGACTTTGTCAAACCACCCTTTTAATTCCAATTTTTTTGCGGATTCGTCCAATTTGCCGGTTGTCTTCATCGCATCAAATATGTATTGGGTTGTGTATACGAACAGGAATATTCCAAACCCAATCGCCATAACAATCCACAGATTTTCAACCATAACATTCCAGAATTGTTCGGTGGCAAGCCCAATTACAGAAAACATATCGGCAATATATCCACACAGGAAGCATCCATTTGCACTGGCAATATTGCCGTCCCTGACCCCAATCGCATTCAGAAAAACATCTGTACTGGAATACGTTAACGACGCACCACCAATTGATGACGCCATATACCAGATTCCAATTCCCAGTATAATTCCACCTGCCAGCCAACGCACCAGTAACATAATCAATTTTATCTTCATGATGCGCCCCCTGATGATTTACCACCGGTCAATACAGATTTACCCGCAGACACGATCTGACCAGCAACGGATTTCATCCATCCGGTTGCCTGTTTTGCAACAGATTCACTGAGTGAATTATTTTCTTCTACATCAAACGTTGACAGGACCATTTGTGTAACCTTTGGAATCTGGGAATACAGATAGTTTACTATATACACCAGCACTATGCAGCCTGCGATTGTCAATGTTTCCAGATTATCATCCGACAAACTGGATTCAAACAAATCATTCCCAGATTGAATTAAATGCACTATTTCAGATGCAGATGTACCATTTGCCGCAAAGAATTTACCAATTATCACCATTATAACAGTATATGTTATAACTGCTGCAGATAATGTTATTATTGCGTTTATTAAATTCTTTATCTGTTTGCCCCCCAGATTGCCCCCCAGTTTTGACATCCATGCAGGGGCGTCGGTTCCCTTGAACGCCATCATTGTCAGCCCCAGCGGGAATAAAAATGCAAAGAACGTCATTGCCACAATAATATCGGCAAAATAAAAGCAGAAATTAACAAATAGTTTAAAGAATCCATAAAACAAATACAGCCCGATAAAGAACATCGCAATATGTTTTAATAATGAACCAACACCCAACAATGCCTGCCAAGTAAACGCCTTGTCCATAATGACGATACCAAGTTTCATATATGACTGGAACTGGGTAATGGTTGTCTTCATCAACATGATAACGGTATCACGCAGTTGCGGACGAAAGAATCCATTATCCTGCATTTCCATTGGCGGATACGTAACACGCGTGGCAACAGATTCACTGTCTGTATGCAACAGCGATTGGGTATATACCAGTGCAACCTGGGCAGCGGGTTCAAATGTTACAGTTGACACAAATCGCGGTAACGCAACGCCCATTCCCAGGAATGCCAATGTCACCAAAGAATTTATCATCAACGGCTTGAATGATTTCATGTATCCAGAACCAGTACCACCCTTGATATTTTTCCAAGCAATATTCAATACAACAAATGCGAACAGCACAAAAAATAATACAGCACACAGCAATACAAACTTGCCATATACGGCAGCGGCAGCATTTGATACAATTTGAAACAGACGGTCAAACACCGGGCAGCCATAACACTGCACCGAATTGTCCACCAAAGAATTCATCCATCCGTTCATTTATTAAAAGCCCATCTTGCGCCCCAGCCATTTAATACCAGACCAAGTTTTCTGACCGGTCCATTTTGTACCAGCCCATGTCTTTTGCCCTGCCCATTTGGCACCATTCCATGTGGCAGTGGCACCTTTGCCAATACCTTTGGCAATTCCTGGAACCTTGCCAGCCTTATCATATAGGTTAACACCTTTATCCCATGCAGCCTTGGAATCAGACATAACCTTTTTATACAGGTCATCTGATACGCCCTTGGTATATGACCGTAATTGTTCACGTGTCAATTCAAATATACGCAACATTAAATAGAATGTTAATATCGTCGATAACCACATAATTGAATGCTGACCAAAGCCCATGGCATTGGCAACACTTGGTACATTGGTGGATGCACTGCCACCGGCGGCAACAACAAATGCGGATGAATTCCAATTAAACAATGCCTTGATAACCGCGATATTCACACACAGAATAAACGCACATGCTATCATCGTTATAACTATATTTTGCAATGCCTTGATAATTCCGGAAAACACCGGCAATACATCAATCCATTTATCTGGATTTTTCGGCTTTGCAACCCACATCAATACATTAAACGGATACAACATCAACTGCATACCCAGTTCAAATATCGCCTGGATTATTAACAACGCCATAAACAAATTGCATGACACAAATGTTGATATCAACAACAACCCTGTTATTAAATCCATAAATCCTGATGCCCCATGCGGTATCAACAATGCCAACAAATTTACCAATCCACGTTCAAAAAATTCAAAACCGCGCTTTATTATTTGATTGTTCGCATTTGATATTTCAGCAACCGGCTTTATCAAGAAATCACAACTGGATTTCGATAACCAACCATTATCAACAATATCCTGGGGACATTCGATATCGGCAGATACAATACCTGGTTGATTAATTGTCTTTAAAATACTGGACGTGTATATCGAACCAAATTCCAAAAACGGATTTACCAACCAACTGGTCACAAATACAGGACGAACCTGTAACAAAAATACAGCAGCGACAACGGCACGTATGGCAGGTTTTAATACATTCATGGATATCTGCATTCCGTTCATGCCACCGGTCATTTCACCGCCACCGGAAAACCCAAAGAATGATACCCATACCTTTGGCAGGTATAATTTTACCAAGTACAATAACAACGATACTGCTAAAAATCCCCATACCAGCACGTAAATAATACCGTCACCATTGCCAACAAAGAATTCGTAGCCACCGGTTGCAACCGACATCAACGCGTCCAAAACCATTGGGATAAACGGTGCCAGATTAAAACTGTCAATTATTCCCCATGCCGCATGTGCAGACACGGGCACAATCAGCATGCACAAAACCAATAGCATTGGTGTAAAACTGGATATTCGACGAAAAAATCTGCGAACGCGACAAATCATTTTATGTACTGTACAATTATTTTTTCAATTATATCATATTTATGGTAATTTATGATATAATTAAAATAATGAATTGGTTTAAAAAATTTTGGATTGTATTTGTTTCTTTCCTGCCGTTCAGCGCAGGCGCAATTGCCCCATTTGTTGTTGGTGGGATTGCAGGTCTGGGGACAATCGCCGGATTTTCAATTTATCGTTCTGTCGTACCGGTAAATATGAATGACGCCATGAATTTCTTTTCAACATGCTGGACATGCCAAATGTTTTCAGATGTTATGCTGGCAATGTCAAATCTGTTACCCAGTGTTTACAATTCAATCGGGCTGGTTATCATTCCGATGGCGGCGGCATTAACAGCAATATGGTTTGCATGGAAATTGATATCCGGATTTATTGATACAAAAATAGAAAATCCATGGGATATAACCAGCGCATTTACAACACACATGGTAAAATTTGGTTTTATTTCCATACTGCTGTTGGCGCCATTACCACGAATGATGACAACAATTGCAATCGAACCGATATTCAGTGTCGGTCTGTCCTTGAATCGAATGGTTGCAGGTCCTGATAATTTCGACCAATGTGTAATCGCAACCGCGATTGCAGACCCAACATCAATCGATTCGAATGCAGCAACACATGGCGCATATTCACCACGTCTGCGTCATAATTTGGCATGTGAACTGGCATCTGTTCATCAGATGACAGCACTGGGGCTGACCGTTGGGTGGACAATGCTGAACATGTCTATGAACGATGAATATATGCATAAAATTTTATGGGGCATACCAATATTTCCAAATATCATGACCTTCTTTGGGGGACTGGCAATAATTGTATTATTCTTTTTTGCCTTATTACCGGTACCACTGTATTTCTTGGAAATATTTATCAAGTTATCAATGGATTTAATTATGTTGCCATTGATGTTACTGTCATGGCTATTTTCAGGCTGGGCAATATTTCCCCAGGGCGGTAAAAACATCCGTCAAATAATCAACGATGTCGTATCCGGCACACTGGGAATTGCAATGACAGGCGTATTTGTGACATTTGCAATCATGTTTATGAATGCAGTATTCGGCAATTGGCAGGGCGCCGCAACATTACAGGCAGCGATGGAGGCAAACGATTCGAAAATCCTGATGGATGGACTGCTGATGAATAATGATACATTGGTGACCGTTATACTGATGGGTATATTCATTTCGATGTTTATGACCATGATTCCGGCACTTTCCAAGACATTATTCAATGTAGAAATTTCGCAAACATTCTATAACACAGCCAAAAAGAATGCCCAAAATATGTGGAAAGGTATTAAAAATCTGAACAAGTATTTAGGAAAATAAAAAATCAAGCATTTTATTTAACAGGGGCACCTTTTTTATACATTCCGAATCTGATATAATTCATATCAATGAAACAGTTTCCGATTCTTTACTGGTCACGCAGAACAACGGGCGATGCCGACTATCAAATGGCACGCAAAGTCATAAATAATGCCACGGGTGTAATGCCGGACGTTATAACCGATGACTTTGACCTGGCTGCTATATTGGCACAAAATCCAGACGCCGTTGTGTATTATCCTGTATTTTGCGAATCGACCGGCTGGTGGGGCGAATTATTGGGTGGCAGCGCCGTTGTTACCGATAAAATGATTATTTCCCCAGAATGCCAGTTAATGGTTATAAAATCGGACACGCATGCATCACACCGCGGTGGGTCGCATCAATTATTGGCAGCGGAAATTTATCCAACCAGCGGATTCTTTAAGAAAATGAATTCCAACATCGCAACCGTCGCCGACATGCTGGCAACAGATGCGGGAACAATATTGGCACTGTTTTCAGGAAAAAATCAATCCCAGTTTATAAATATACTCGAATCGACCGGAAATTCTTATTTGGGATGTATCGGTCGGTATTAAAGATGTATTATTACTTGCAAAATGCAAAATACCTTGTATAATTGCGGGGCTGAAATAATAAAAGGGTTATACTATGAAACAAGGAATTCATCCAGAATACCATGAAATTAACGTCACAATGACAGATGGTAAAACTGTAAAAATGTACTCTTCTGTAAAGAAAGATTTGGTTTTGTCCACAGACAACTTGAATCATTCTGCATGGACAGGTCAACGTACAAACACTGGTGACAAAGGTCAACGTGCAGCAGAATTCAAATCTAAATTTGCTGGATTTAATTTCTAAGTCTGTATTGTCGGGACGGGGGCGCACACAATGGTCGAAATGCTGATAAAAGGTTCAACCGAATTAAACAAAATGTTTGCAGCATTGCAACGTACTGCATCCGGTCTGCGCCGCGATTTTGGCGAGGTTGAAAACCTGCAACAATCCCTGCGTGGTGCACGCGACTTTGTGCAAAAGGCATCGCAACGTATCGAAGAAAGCATTTTGACAGACCTGTTACTGGTTCGTCCAAATGCGGGTCTTTTGACACCAAACATGACACGTGATGGCGACGGTCGTGACGAATTTGTGTTGGCAATATCGGGTGCTGCGAATTTTGTGCGGGCAAATCCACACTTTGCAATTTCATTGGCACTGCGTCATCTGGACAAAACACAAATTGCATTGGTTTATTCCCCAATCGACGAAAGATTATACTATGCCGAAGCGGATTCAGGCGCATACGCATTTTCTGCATATCATTCGGCGAAATTGCGTGTTTCAAATCTGGCAGAAGAATCCGATTTAACAATTGGTTATAATACATCTGACAACCGTAAAACAATCGGCGACGCACGCCGCACAGGTTGCCCAGCATTGGATTTGGCTTGGGTTGCAGCCGGCAAGTTTGATGGTTTTGTATCCGACGCATTGGATTATGCTGAAATCGCAGCTGGTGATTTATTAGTACGCGAAGCAGGTGGTAAAATTGAAATGGGTGCCGACCTGATTGCGACAAATGGCAAGATTGAATTGTAATGCAGTTACAAATAATAAAAAAACGCCCTGTATGGGCGTTTTTTTTATTGCGCACATGTATCTTTTAGTACCTGGCAAAACTTGCGTTGCTGGCGATATTTGCCTTCTATTATACGTACCTGCATCATTTTGTATCCCATGATAAATATGTGTTCCATTATATGCAGTGGTATTTCACGCACGCCACGTTCATATGCAACCAGTTCATCCGGCATTATGCGCAGCATCAGTGCGGTTTCATCCATCGACATTTGGCACATATGGCGCGCACGACGTAACATAGCCCCCATACGACGCGCAGTTGCGTCAATTTGTTTTGTTTTTGCCATTTTTCACTCCATTGTTTTTTATAAAAAAAACACCGTCCTGATGAAAGACGGTTGGAGGTTAGTAACTATAAGAGTATAGTGCTGTTTATTCAAATATATCACAGCCCTCCAACCAGGTTGGAGATTTTTTCTCTTAGAGGTTACTACACCCCACATCGGACATCACCCGATGCACAGTTATTATATCGGATTAAATCCCCGTTTGCAAATATTTACTGGATTGCCACGGCGTAAAAAATCCCACCAAACGGTGGGATTTTGTGTATAAAAACCACTTATACTATTGTCATTATTCAGCATCTGGTACAACAGAAACAGTCTTTCTGTCGCCCAAGCCTTTCTTGAACTTCACAATACCTGCGATTTTTGCAAAGATTGTGTGGTCTTTGCCCATACCAACATTCAAGCCTGGATGTACAGATGTACCACGTTGGCGAATGATGATGTTACCTGGGATAACACGGCTGCCGCCGGATTTTTTAACACCCAAGCGACGTCCCGCGGAATCGCGTCCATTTGATGATGCGGAACCAGCTTTCTTATGTGCCATAATTTAACTCCTTTTGTGGAATCTGCGATTACGCAAATTAACCCTTGATATCCGTAATTTTCAGAACAGTGATGTACTGACGATGACCCTTGGTACGGCGATAATTCTGACGACGTTTTTTCTTGAACACCAAAATTTTATCTGCACGTTTCTGTTCTACGATTTCAGCAACAACCTTGGCACCGCTAACAAAAGGTGCGCCAACCTTGTCACCAACCATTAAAACCTGGTCGAATTCAACAGTGCCTTCTGCGTTGATTTTTTCAACTTTGATAATATCGCCGCTTTGTACACGGTACTGTTTTCCACCGGTTTGAAAGATTGCAAAATTGCTCATATTCTTTCTCTTTTCTGTTGTTAATTATATATTTTCGACCGTTTTGTCGAAAAGTTTATGCAAATAATGACATTTTTATTTAAAAAGTCAAGCATTTTGTAGAAAACATTCCACAAACACAAAAAAAAACATGGCATCACAATCGTGATGCCATGAAACATATATTTATATTAAGCCTTAGTTTGCTGTACCGGACCAATTTGTACGATCTTCGGATGTTTCGGCTTTCCATGTACGTACACCTTCGATATCGATACTCTTCAGGCAGTTTTCACGCATTTGTGCACTGCTGCCTTCGACCGCATCCTGGGCATATGTGCCACTTAATATTTCACTGAGTGTTAGTGTATTGCGGCAAGTATTTGTTTCATATTCTTCGGTATTTTTACATACCGCAGGCTTGCCAGTTGAATCTGTCGCATCACGTGTGATGACTGCTTCCAGACGATTGTTTGGCGCACCGCATATCATTTCTTCATAGCAATGCGGAACGTTCGCAACCTGGGCGCAATATGTCTTGATACGTGATGTTGACCACGATTTGTTTGACTGTTCCTGTGTGGTATAGCAGTCATACAATTCGGACAAACATTCGTTGAAATTGCTCATCGCGGTACGATATGCACTTGCCAAGGCTGTTGCTTCGTCCTGGGCAAATTGCAGACGCTTCTGCTGCAACGCCTGTTGTGCTGCAACCTTTTGATAACCAATGTTTTGTGCAGTTGCACGCAGTTGTTCACCATATGCATCGCAATCGGCGTTCGCATCCAGTGCATATTTCTGCAAAATACTGCGACGGGCATCGGCAACCGGTCCACGCAGTGATGAATATGGGTCACCAGATGTTGATGTATATCCAAAGCATGTTGCAGAATTCGATGTAGAATATCCGTTGCTGCTGGTTACAAAGTTCAATTCATATGTACCTGTATTTGTAACAGAAATCATACTGTTATAATTATATGGACACTGGGTTCCACCATTTGAACATTTACGACCATTTGACGGTGGTGTACCACATGCTTCGTAAATACCGTTAAAGCAAGAGTCCAACACACGGTTACAAACGTTATTATGTGCATATTCAAACAGTTCATACCCCCATGTTTCAGCCAAAGAATCCTTTAATTCATCGGCATTTGCCATTGCGCCACCAATACCAGCCATTTGTGATACTGTATTTGACAGGTTGGTAAACGCATTCAACAGGTTATCGTCATCCTGTTTAAAGATTGTCAATGTTTGTTCTTTGGCATTTGCCCATGATTGCAGGGAAGCCAAGATATCACTGGATGAACCATCAATATTCGTTACATCAAATCCAAAGTTGTTACCACTGGATTTGCAATACGACGGCATATTACAACCACCGGTTGTTTCATAAATACCATGATTATTGCACCAAGCGACAGCTTTTTCCGATGTTGTGCCATATTGATTTTTCATATCCTGCCAAGATACGCAGTTCATAACCTTTTCAGCATCTGTCAATTGGAAAGCGGTACTTACATCCTTGCCCTTGTTGGCGATTAACAATGCCAATTCACCAGAAACCTTAATCAATTCTTCGTTTGCGGATTCCAGGGCGGTTTCAGCCTCTGCAAATGCTCTTACACGACCGGCGCATGCACAACGACGCTGTGCACTGTTACGGGCGGTACAAATTTCATCCATACATGTATAATATGATTCCATACAGTTCTGATACGCATCAGCAGAAATCAAACCAGTTGTAGAATCGATAATGTTTGAATAGTTGCCAGTGTACAATTTACTGGACATATATGTGTATGGGCTGGTGGTATTGGTCGTTGCCTTGCTGCCACGGATTGCGGCACCCCCCAATGAAACACGGGCATTTGAATTTGCGGGTGCAACCGCAGTGCGACTGCGCACAACACGATTTGAATTTGTGCCTGTGCGTGATACAACATTGCGTGACGTGGTTGCACGTGACGCAGTTGGAATATTTATCCCGGCACGAGACACAACATTGCGTGACGCGGTTGCAGTACGCGCGACATTGGTTGAATTTGTTTGTGTTTGACGCGGACTGGTACGCGCACTGCGTGATGTGCCGGCACGCACCGCCTGGGGCGCTGCGGCGGAATTATTCACATCGACCGGTGCAATTGGGTCTGCAAAAACAGCACGCATCGACAAGAATGTTGAACAAACAAAGAACGCACCTGCCAGCAAAAATACCGTACCAACAGCATTTTTACAACAATCTGCGACATTTTGGCGTTTCATAAAACTCTCCCTGTATTCCGGGGCAAATGCCCAGAAACCCAACATTTTTTGGCATCGCGCACATGCGCTTTGCACATAGACTTGTTCTAATTATAACATTTTGTGCAGGTCCTGTAAACAAGAAAACCCGCACAAGGCGGGTAAAATAATCTGGTATTTTTATTATTTTGCGTCCTGGGTTTGGACAGCGGCAGCTTTAATCTGTTCACGTTCCGCATCAAACACTGCACGTGCTGCTTCTTTTGTTTCCTTCAGGGACTTTTTCAAGTCAGCTTTCGCTGTTTTGGCGGCTGCTTTTTTCGCAGCAATTTCCTGCTTCTGTTCCGCTGTCATGGATTCCGCACCTTCTTTGGCGCCTGCAATTTTCTGCTTTACGTTATCAGCCTGGTCTGCAACGGACTTTTTAACATAGTTAGCGCATTTTTTAGATACACCTGATACATTTTCAATCAAGCATTCTTGGATTGTTTTGGTTCCCAAAATAACCTCTGGACACAGGGCGGTGATTTCATCTTTGTTGCATGCTTCTTCCAGTGTTTTTGGTTCGGCATCCTTTTTACCGAACAAGCCATCCAACAATCCCGCATTTGCCGGCAGTGCTGTCATAATTGCCAGCACACTAAATAAAACTGTCTTGGTCATTTTTATATCCTTTGCTTTCGTAGTTTTACGTGGATAATATTAAGAATTGTATCCCACACCGTCAACTGTTTTTATTTTGAATACACAGTATTTTTTGATATAATTTCTGCCATGAAAAAATTTGTATTACTATCTTGTTTGATGTCCATTGGTGCACCATATGCATCACATGCAAATGTTATGTTTGGGGACACCACACGCAATTCAATTGAATTACATGTTGCCCAGGGGACGGGACCGGGAACATTGTTTAAACTGGTACAACCGGGACTGTGGGATATTCGTCCAATGACGCTGCTGATGGCACAGTACAGTCAGCCGATGGAAATAATGCGATTGCCCGCACGTATGAATGTCAATTTTGTTCAGAACTTCGGCTATCATGGTTCACGCGGGCTATCATTTTTTGCGGCGGGTGTGTCTTGGGACGTCGCGCTGTTACAATGGTACGGATGGTATCTGGGCGGTGGGATTGGTCCATACATGCGGGATTCACGTGACCGCTATGTTTCCAGCCGTCTGGTATTCGGGGAAAAAGTTTTTATCGGAAAAAACATAACCAACAACTGGCGCGGGGAAATATTTACCCTGCACTTTTCCAACGGCGATTTTACCGAGGTTAATCGCGGTTTCAATTACGTTGGTTTGGGAATAAATTATAGTTTTTGAATTATGACTGATTTACACGATGAAATTTTTATAAAAAAACTGAATGCACATCTGCGTGCCGGTGGCGTAATCGCGTTTCCAACCGATACCGTTTGGGGACTGGGCGCACTGCCGAATGCAGTGGGGGCAGCGGCACTGTTCAAAATAAAGCATCGTCCAACGAACAAACATCTGATTATCATGTCAGATACAATTGAACATATCGCGCCATATATGACCCATCACCCAGCGCGTGCATTTAAAATGGCACATAAATACTGGCCGGGTGCATTAACAATCGGTGTACCTGTCGCAGATGATGCAGACACATGCGTGTTCGGTGGCGTACGTATTCCAAATTACAAACCATTTCATGACTTGTGTAATATAATTGATGGGTATTGCCTGGCAACATCATCGGCAAATATATCAGGGCAACCTGTACTGACAAATCCGGATGAAATACGTAAAACATTCCCGGATATAATAATTATCGACAACGCATATCAACCAATGGGGGGCGCACCAAGTACTGTTGTCGTATTAGATGGCGACAAAACAAATATTGTGCGCCAAGGCGCGGTTATAATTGATAAAAAATAAACACGCAGTTTTGCGTGCTTATTTTTTTATTCTCTAACAGAATCTAATATGTTTTTTATTTTCATCGCAATCGACTGTCCTACAGACACACCACCATATGATGATGTTTCTGTGTTTATATCAACACCCGGACCTAATACTTGTCCCAGCAAGCCTTCGTTTGAACGCACATATGGTGCAACCGCTGCAACAATCTGTTGTTCTATATCTGAATTACGGTCATACATATATATCGTAACAGGGTCATGACGATATTGAACTTCATCGAACCAATTTGCCTTTGGAAATTTATAATAATCAATATACTGTCCCATATCACGCGCCAACACATCGTCCAACGCAGCAATCAAGCCAGGTACAACATGCACATTCAGACTTAAATGATACATACAAATTTTGCTTGCACTTGACACGCGTCTTTTGGCTTTGCGTGAAAATGTCCAGTTCTGATACGAAAATACCATAATATCATTGGTATGCTGGGAACCGTATTGTGTTGCCTGTATAAACTGTGACTGTGGTGTATCATACGGACGCATTGCATGACGAATAGCCTTATAAATATCATTCGCACTTAATTTATCATTATTATCAACAATATAATGAACAACCTCGTCAGACAAATTAGGATATTGTTGTTTGATTTGTTCAAAAGCTCTTTCTTTTACCGCAACTACACCTTCTGAAAATGCAGACACATTACTGTTATCAAGTTTCTGGGGATTTGCACGTGCAACTTTCATATAAGACATGCCTTCATACATCACGGGAATCAACTGTATCCCCTGATCTGCAAGCAAACGATTTAATTCATCCCAATCAGATTTTTCCATACGCTTTGTTGGCAACAATGCACTTGAATCAGAAGTACCACTCAGACATTCTTGCATATACTGACTAAAATTCTTGCTGGCGCGCGCCATTAATTTTTCCAACGGCGTTAATTGTGTACTGGCACCACCCAAATATTCAAACCACATATACTCGATACCATTATCATATCGTGACACCAATGTGACACCTTGTTTTGCCAGCTTTTCATTTACTGAATTCCATTCTTCACGACTTAAACGCGATACAGGCAATCCAACAGATGCGCCTGTTTGCAAAAAATTCGTCAGATATTTATTAAAATTGTGACTGGCACGAAACAATAACGGATCAACACCTGGTATATTCGGTTTTAATGTATTATTATTTGGTAATGCAGGTGTGGATTGCTTGTTACCACCGCCAAATAATCGACTAAAAAATCCAGGCATTATATACACTCCTTATGTTATTATGTGTATATTATAGCATACTTTTTTGTTTGCAGGATATTTTTCTTAGATACTTGGTTATATTGGACGACTGATATATTTACTGTTCCTTATCGCAAATCGCCATGGTAATGCAGCATCCACGCCAGCATAATCAATACCGATACGCGTACCAACTGCAATATCTGGTGTACAATCGCGTGGTTCCAGCCACATAACATCATCACGCGTTAAATCCATCTTATTCAATGTGCGGTCTATACCCAGCGTGCGTGTCAATTTCCCCGGTCCATTGCAATCATCATATTCCAGGCTACGAATCAAAACCGCACATCCTGTGCCTTTATTACCAATGACTATATTTAACATATTATGCAAGCCATAGCACAAATACACATATGCGTGACCGCCTGATAAAAACATTGCATCATTTCGCGCAGTGCATTTGCCACCATACGCATGACAACCACGTTCGGATTCGTGATATAATTCTAACTCTGCAATGCGGGCACGAATAACATTACCATCAGAACAACGACGACATAAATACGCACCAACTAATTGACGTGCAACATCAATCGGATTGCCCATATAAAATTCAGATGTAATAATCATTATGCAGATAATATAAAACTGTTTTTTATAAATTTACCAGGACATTTTTCTTGCGGATATAGCCACAGCATTCACATATAATCGCGTTATGCAATTACAAAAATATAAATATACCAGCGCACTGGTCCTGGGAATGCATGATGCATTGGTTGAAATCAGTGGAACTATTGCGGGACTTACATTCGCATTTACAGACCGCAAGGTTATTATTATGACCGGTGCCATTGCAGCCGTGGCAGCCAGCCTGTCAATGGCGGCAGCAAATTTTCAAGCGCAACGCAGTGAAAACAATCCAAATGCCTTTCGGGCAGCATTATATACCGGCATTATGTATGTCACAACCAGCGTAATTTTAATACTGCCATTTGCTGTTATACCGAACCGGTTCTGGGCATTGGGTATGATGGCAATAATGGCAGTATTGATTATATTCGGATTTAATTGCAGCATTGGAATTTTAACCCGACGTCCATTTGTTCCGCGATTCTTGGAAATGCTGGGGATATACATCGGGGTATCAATTGCATCATTTGCGATTGGTACCGCTGCAAAATATTTTATGGGTATAACGATTTAACAACCGCAATCTAATGTGACCAATTCACATGGGCATAAACATTCTGCAGGAATCGTTTCCATTTCTTCCATAAAAATATCAACAACGACTTCGTCATTTGGCACTGCGCATTTAACCGATGTAATCACCGCATGACGTGCAGCCACAGCATTATCTAATGCATGACGCATACCCGCAGGTGAACAATCATTGACATATAATTCATAAACACCACCACCGGTTGCGCGATAGTAATCTGCAAATGCACATGGACACAGTGTGAACATAATAACAGCAAAAGACAATACGTTTTTCATATTTAATACCCTTGTATTTGTACTCTCTGCACTGCCCCCAAGGTTTTATTTATATTTATGTTATATCAGTAAAAACGCATTTCAAGAAAAATATGAATTTATACAACGAATGCTTCACCCGGTGTTATTATAAAATCTGAACAATCCATAGAACCACTGGTATATAAATTTCGCAGTTTTTGATATGTGTCACATTTTGCAAACTCATCACCAGGCACAACTGCGGTTATTAAATTTTGGGGCTTATTTCGCACCGCGCTTATAAATCGCCCAGGAACTACGTCACCAGAAATCCATTCCAATTTTTCACGTCCAGGACTGAATGCACGTAATTTGCCATCCATTTCGACCGCAATAATTTGATGTCCATTTATAATGTTGGGATGACCAGCCTGGGCACGCAACCAATCTTCATAGTTCGCAGTCGCAACAACATAACACAGAATATCACACGCCGCCGCCAAATGACAAAACAACTTTGCACGCCCGGTGCATCCCGCAACACGTGGTGGAATTTTCTTGTTTATAATATCATCTGCAGACAGTGAAAATGACCAATTGATATCACCGGCAATATTATTTTCACGCATATATTCGACGCGATCATTCGAACCAGTTGCATCGTGAAATATCACATGCATTTTATCAATTATCGTCTGAATTTGTGATTCAAATGATGTCATTCTCTCTCCTATTTATAAACACTGAATTATTTCTGTCTGGCGTTTAATAATTTAAGTGTGGTCAGCGCAGGATTCTTGGGCAAAATATTACTGAAAAATTCCCGTTCTGATTTTAATCTTTTATGGTGATCGTCACATACACCTTGCAACGCCGCCTTTTCTGCTGGGGTACGTTTCTTTATCCTTTCCGCACGTGCATCCAATGCGGCAATTAATGTTGGTATATATTTTTCTGGAATTTGATACAGCAAAATTTTGTGTTTACCATCTTTGCGTAACATATAAACTTGTTTGGCGCTAATACTAATCCAAAATTCACCTATCAAAGCCATGTCATAAATACCCTGATATCCATAAACATATGCAAATGGCGCAGTTTTAATTAAACCACATAATTGGTCAATGCATTCTTTATCTAAATCACGGGATGTTTCAATTTTATTTTGTGTCATGTATGCCTCCTTAATTTGGCATATTTCTTGTTAACACAAAAATACAGTACTGTCAACACAAAACAATTCAAGATATACACTATCTTTATCGCGACCACTGTTTGCGTTCTTGATTCTTTAAACTAACCTGATATACATCAAACCGTTGCATTGCATCATCATATGTCGGCTTGCGTTCCAGGACCATATTAAATATCCCTGATGTTTTTGTGGAATATTCAATTACAAACGCCGTCTCACTTTTAAACAGTGCGACGGTGCCAAATTCATTATTATACTCTGACAATTTTTTAAGCATAAAAATATATTAAACCAATAAATTCTGTTGTCAATCTTAGCGATGCTTAGCAAAGAAATTGTCCTTGTGTGTAATTTTGGCGATGGTTTCCCTGATTTTGTCAGCCATTTCCTTTTCAGCAATTATTAAATGTATATCTGGCACATCTGGTATAATGGGCTTTATATTACCACCCAGCACTATATTTGCTATTTTACTGGCTGTTAGAATCTTTTTATGCATATCAGATATCCTTTACTCTATTTAAGTGTAATATTTCGCCTGATTAATTTCATCAAAAATAAAACCGCCCCGAACTAGGTCCAGCAAAATCGTTAAAATTTGTGGATGGCGTGGGGCGGTGGGGTTACTATTCATCGACTTCTTCAACCATCTTATCCTCCTTATTTATATAATAAATATATCATCAGCAATCACGCCGCGCAACAAATATCGGGAATAAAGAATAGTACTAAGCCTCGGATTAAAAACAAAAAAACGCCCGACAAGCGGGCGTAAATCTATCTCGGCTTTATACATAGCAACTGGATTTATTCTGGCGACGACCTACTCTTCCGTGGCTGAAGCCAAAGTACCATCGGCGATACGGGGTTTCCCTGTCTGGTTCGGGATGGAACAGAGGGTGACTCCCGCTCAATAATCACCAGAATAAATCCAGCGAACATCATAATAACAATTTCAGAATCAATTGTCAACGTTCTCTTCAAGCATTCGTTTGATTAAATCAAACGATAAGATAAAAAGTCAATGGTTCGATTAGTACTGTTAAGCTAAACCCCTCACAGGGCTTACACCGACAGCCTATCAATGTCCTAGTCTAGAACTGAACTCATGGGGATATCTTATCTTGCGACCAGCTTCCCGCTTAGATGCTTTCAGCGGTTATCTGTTCCGAACATAGCTACCCTGCGGTGCCGCTGGCGCGACAACAGGTACACCAGAGGTTCGTTCGACCCGGTCCTCTCGTACTAAGGTCAAGTTCGCTCAAATATCCAACGCCCACAGTAGATAGGGACCTAACTGTCTCACGACGTTATTAACCCAACTCACGTACCGCTTTAAATGGCGAACAGCCATACCCTTGGGACCTGCTCCAGCCCCAGGATGCGATGAGTCGACATCGAGGTGCCAAACACTACCGTCGCTATGGACGCTTGGGTAGCATCAGCCTGTTATCCCTAGAGTAGCTTTTATCCGTGTGCGATGGCCCTTCCATGCGGAGCCACCGGGTCACTATGACCGACTTTCGTCTCTGCTCGGAGTGTCCTCCTTGCAGTCAGGCTTGCTTTTGCCATTGCACTCACCGGCTGATTTCCGACCAGCCTGAGCAAACCTTCGCGCGCCTCCGGTACGATTTGGGAGGCGACCACCCCAGTCAAACTGCCCATCACGCACTGTCCCCCGCCCTGGTTCAAGAACGCGGGTTAGACACTAAAAGACATCAGGGTGGTATTTCACCAACCGCTCCAAGCAAGCCGAAACCTGCTCTTCAAAGCGTCCCACCTATCCTACGCAAATGTATCCTAGTGCCAGTACGAAACTGCAGTAAAGCTTCATAGGGTCTTTCCGTCTAGCTGCGGGTACCCGGCATTTTCACCGAGAATTCAATTTCGCTGAGTCTATGTTGGAGACAGTGTGGAGATCGTTACGCCATTCATGCGGGTCGGAACTTACCCGACAAGGAATTTCGCTACCTTAGGACCGTTAGAGTTACGGCCGCCGTTTACTGGGGCTTCACATCAGTGCTTGCACACCTCAGCTTAACCTTCCAGCACTGGGCAGGCGTCAGTCCCTATACATCATCTTATACGATTTAGCAGAGACCTGGGTTTTAAGTAAACAGTCGCCCCCACCTGGTTTGTGTCACCTGATTAAAGTTGCCTTGAAACAGGTCATCCTTATCCCGAAGTTACGGATGCATTTTGCCTAGTTCCTTCAACATAGTTCTCTCAACCGCCTTAGTCTACTCGACTCGAGCACCTGTGTTGGTTCTGGGTACGATCTATACGCTGGGGCTATTTCCTGGAACTGCTTCACTGCCGCACCAATCCAATAAGGCGCAACAATTTACGCAATTCGTCACCACCAGCAGGTCACGGAATATTAACCGTGTTCCCATCGACTACGCCTTTCGGCCTCGCCTTAGGGGTCGACTCACCCTACCCTGATTAACATTGGATAGGAACCCTTGCTCTTACGGCGTCAAGGTTTCTCACCTTGATTAGCTGCTACTCATGCCAACATTCGCGCTTCTGATACCTCCACGGTGGCTCGCGCCTTCCGCTTCACAGGCTTACAGAATGCTCCGCTACCGCGCCACTTACGTGACACCCGCAACTTCGGTAAATGATTTTAGCCCCGTTACATTTTCGTTGCCGAAACTCTAATAGACCAGTGAGCTATTACGCTTTCTTTAAACGATGGCTGCTTCCAAGCCAACATCCTGGTTGTTTTGGAATCTCGACTCACTTTCCCACTTAATCATTATTTGGGGACCTTAGTTGGCGGTCTGGGCTGTTGCCCTCTCGTCCACCGACCTTAGCACCGATGGACTGTTTCCCATGCTATAATTTGTTGGTATTCAGAGTTTGATATGGGTTGGTAAGATTTTACTCCCCCTAGCCATTTCAGTGCTTTACCCCCAACAACGAACACATGAGACACTACCTCTATAGTTTTCGCGGAGAACCAGCTATAACGGGGTTCGATTGGCTTTTCACCCCTAGACACAAGTCATCGCCCAATGTTGCCATATTGGTGCGTTCGGCCCTCCAGCGACTGTTACGCCGCCTTCAGCCTGCTCATACCTAGATCACCCCGCTTCGGGTCTATTACTGCATACTCAAGTCGCCCTATTCAGACTCGGTTTCCCTTCGCTTACACCTAACGGCTTAGGCTTGCATGCAATAATAACTCGTTGGCTCATTATACAAAAGGTACGCCATCACCGGAAAACCGGCTCTGACAGCTTGTAGGTATTCAGTTTCAGTGTCTATTTCACTCCCCCTTCGGGGTTCTTTTCACCTTTCCCTCACGGTACTTGTTCACTATCGGTCAATCAGGAGTATTTAGCCTTGGGGGAAGGTCCCCCCGTATTCAAACCGGATTTCACGTGTCCGGCTCTACTCTTGGACCAAGAAACTAGCTTTCGCATACAGGGCTATCACCTATTATTGCCGTGCTTTCCATCACGTTTTGCTAACTAAAATCTCGGTCACTGGGCTGGTCCCGTTTCGCTCGCCACTACTAAGGGAATCGCTGTTGCTTTCTTTTCCTGCGGGTACTGAGATGTTTCACTTCTCCGCGTTTGCTTCTTTGACCTATGTATTCAGCCAAAGATAATCCATAAAGGATTGGGTTTCCCCATTCGGAAATTCCGGGGTCAAAGGATATTGACGCCTCACCCGGACTTATCGCAGTCTTTCACGTCCTTCATCGCCTCTGATTGCCAAGGCATCCACTAAACACCCTTTGTTACTTTTTATCTTATGCTTGAAGAGAAAGTCTTCAAACATTAAAAAGAACACTTAATGAGTTTTTTAAGCATTTAAGTTGATTCTTGCTGTTCTAATTGAATTATCACAATTGTGATTACTCTATTTAGAAAGATTTTTGAGATTACGATGTTCAACAAATTAAAAATCATATTTCTATAAAATTTAACTTGCGACATATAAAACCGATTAACAATGTATTGCTGTAAAAAGCAGGATTCCGACGATATTCGAAAACATCTGGAATCACAAATGAATAATCATTTCTGATTCCAACCTCATCAAGACAAGTGGTGGGTCAGGAAGAACTCGAATCTTCGACCTTCGCTGTATCAGAGCGACATTCTAACCAACTGAACTACTGACCCGATATAATCTGGTAGGAAAATATTTAGATTCAAATAGTTCCGCTGATACCAGAATTATTCGCCAAACAAAAAGAGATATTCAGACAGTCGCATTCGGATTTGACCGCTATCGTGTTAGCGGTATTCTCTATAAAGGAGGTGATCCAGCCGCACCTTCCGGTACTGCTACCTTGTTATGACTTAACCCCAATCACCAACCCCACCGTAGGCGGCGTCCTCTTACGTTAAACTACCGACTTCGGGTGAAATCGACTCTCATGGTTTGACAGGCGGTGTGTACAAGACCCGGGAACGTATTCACCGTTGCATTCTGATCAACGATTACTAGTGATTCCAACTTCATGCCCTCGAGTTGCAGAGGACAATCCGAACTGAGACGACTTTTAAGGATTGGCTTTACCTTGCGGTATTGCGACCCATTGTTGTCGCCATTGTAGTACGTTTGTAGCCCGACCCGTAAGAACCATGATGACTTGACGTCATCCACACCTTCCTCCCGCTTGACGCGGGCAGTCCCCTAAGAGTTCCCGGCATTACCCGCTGGCAACATAGGGCGTGGGTTGCGCTCGTTGCAGGACTTAACCTAACATCTCACGACACGAGCTGACGACAGCCATGCAGCATCTGTCTTTGGTCCAACCGAATTGAAGACAACCATCTCTGGAAGTCGCGACCAAGATGTCAAGGGTCGGTAAGGTTTCTCGCGTAGCATCGAATTAAACAACATACTCCACCACTTGTGCGGGTCCCCGTCAATTCCTTTAAGTTTTAATCTTGCGATCGTACTCCCCAGGCGGCATGCTTAACGCGTTAGCTACGTCACTGATCCCCCGAAGGAAACCAACAACAAGCATGCATCGTTTAGGGCGTGGACTACCAGAGTATCTAATTCTGTTTGCTACCCACGCTTTCGTCCCTCAGTGTCAGCGATGATCCAGAAGACTGCCTTCGCCATTGGTGTTCTATCTGATATCTACGGATTTCACCCCTACACCAGATATTCCATCTTCCTCTATCACGCTCCAGCTTGCCAGTATCAAAGGCAGTTCCAGGGTTGGGCCCTGGGATTTCACCCCTGACTTAACAAACCACCTACGGACGCTTTACGCCCAGTAAATCCGAACAACGCTTGCACCCTTCGTATTACCGCGGCTGCTGGCACGAAGTTAGCCGGTGCTTTTTCTGTCGCTACTGTCATCATCTTCACGACTAAAAGAACTTTACAACCCGAAGGCCTTCTTCATTCACGCGGCATGGCTGGGTCAGAGTTTCCTCCATTGCCCAATATTCTTAGCTGCTGCCTCCCGTAGGAGTCTGGACCGTGTCTCAGTTCCAGCGTGGCTGATCGTCCTCTCAGACCAGCTATGGATCATCGCCTTGGTAGGCCGTTACCCCACCAACAAGCTAATCCAACGCGGGCACATCCACCACCGATAAATCTTTCCCGTTTCCGGCGTATGCGGTATTAGCGTTCGTTTCCAAACGTTATTCCCCAGTAGTGGGCAGTTTCCCACGCGTTACTCACTCGTGCGCCACTAGATCCACAGGGCAAGCCCTGCTTCACTCGTTCGACTTGCATGCCTAAGACCTGCCGCCAGCGTTCGTTCTGAGCCAGGATCAAACTCTCAAGTTCTATAAAAACCTGTGGTTTAAGTCCTGTGCATAAAACAAACCTGACATTATAATCAGTTCGTCTTTACATTATATATATTCGCAAGACAAGTTTTTTAACGAGGTTCACAAATAATATAAACCTACTACCTGTCTAGGATATGCACATTGACTTAGTCAAAGTTTGGATAATTCCAAATTCAACTGTCTGCATATCTCTTCTTGAACAGATTTTTGAATTTTGCATCAAAAATCTTTTGATGAGCTGCTTTTATTCACAATGTTGCGTATTCATCAGATTATTTCGACCTATCTATGAACCGCTAAATTTCAGGGGTTAAGGTTTCTTTTTTCGTTTGCCTTAACTTGAAAGCCCGCTTAGTAT
>CAMWQN010000005.1 GCA_947176385.1 uncultured Rickettsiales bacterium | reverse complement strand
AACGTTCACGGTCGTCGATTTCTTCTTCACGCTTCATATATGGTGGCAATGGCATTTTACCAACCCGGTCCAATACCCCAAACACATCATCGCACAAGAATTCAATTTTCAAACCACTGTCCATATTCTTGGATAAGATTTTAATCTGGGTTCCATCATCCAGCGTCAATATATCGCCAATGTGCATCTTTGTGAATTTACGACACAATCCCCACCATATTTTATTATCATCAGACATACATGTATGCAGGGTTATTTCATGCTTGCCATTTGCCATAAAACGTGCCGGGATAACACGTGAATTATTAAATACCACAACATCACCTGGGCGCAGATAATCCAAGAAATCACGTATATGTTTATCAGATGTCCCAGATTTATCCACAACCAACATGCGCGACGCATCACGTTGCGCCAGTGGGTGCGACGCAATCAGTTCGGCAGGCAATTCAAAATCAAAATCAGATGTATGCAGTGATGTATTTATCATTTTATTTATGCTTTATTTTCATGTTATTAATCAAACTGTCACGTAATGCAGTCTGCTGTTGCAATTCATACATGCGCAATATATCCCCACGACTGATCAAGCGAATATCTGCGTTGCGCGCCCCGACGACCAGTTGTGTATCAGAAAATGGACGCCGACATCCAATCGTATCGCCGACATAAATGCTGTTATAATATTCCATTTCTGTACTGTCGAATGTCATGACACGCCGTGTTTTGCACCCAACACTTTCTGTAAACACAATGGTATTATTTGCCTTGTCTGTCACAACATAGTGCGCCAGTCCACCATCACGTGATGTGGCACATCCCGCCAGCATCCCAGCCCCGAACACAAAAGGAACTATTTTTTTATATGATATGTGTTTCATTTTATACCATCCTTATCTGTTTTTCCCAGAACGCATTTTCTGGGCATATGCCGCGGCACGTGCACGCAACTGTATTGCACGGATATCAGTACCGTTAATTGTGCGAACCACGCTGGTTTTTACATTCGGTTTACCGTCACGATAAAACCAAGGATTCGCCACAGGCTTTTGCATTGTACGCCCATGTCCAGCAATTGTATCTCCAACATTTACATGTGAATATACATCAAATCCAATACCTGCCGTATCTGCATTAAAATTCATTACATGCGTATTATTAGCATTCAAATCACGGTATATTATTTTACCGTCTTGTTTATCTGTGATAACGTATTCGCATTCGGGTCCTTCTATTAAATACATGCCACCAAATGCGATTGCCGCAAATAATGCTGTACATAACATACCTGTTTGAAAATCTGTTAGTTTCATTCTGATTATCCTTTTATCTATGATGAATTGCCATGTCATGCAACATACTGTCACGACGTGCGATTTCGCGTAATTCCGGCAAAGTTTTTCCATTTACTGTTTCAATGGCGTAATCCGTTACCGGGGATGTGGATTCCCTGTTACAAAGCCGACGCGCAGCACCTGTTATAGTATCGCCAACATTTATATAGTTATAAAATCCTGCTGATGACGTATCGTTATCAAATGTCATGACATATAAAAAATTTGGATTATTTACGGGATAATACAAGATTTTATTTTCTTCTTTCTTTATCACAATATAACGCCCACCAGGACCACGGAACACATATGCCATTAGAAACGCACCGCCAAAAACAATAATCCATGGCGCAAAAGCATTTCGGTATAATTTTTTCCATGTCATATTTTGTTCCTGAATGTTTTACACATTATTTCTGGCGATTGTTTATTTCACGCATAATGCTATCACGACGCGCCATATCGCGCGCTGCGGTCAGTTCACGTCCATTTACATATCGTATTGCGGTAACAGGTGTCGGTGAACGCAGGGACGCATAATACCATGATTTATTCACAGGTTCGTTCATAAAACGTGCATTGCCGACAATTGTGTCGCCGATATTGACATATGGATACCATCCACCATTTTTGAAAATCGTATCGCCATCAAATGTCATGACATGCATATCATTAGAATTCTGGATTGAATAGTATTCAATCTTGTTTGCGCCCTTGTCAGACACGATATATTGTTCAGTGGCATTATCACCCATACATTTTGCCGCCAACATACCAAAAATTGCCACAGGCATTACCAAAATCAGTTGTAATCCAAAAACACGCAAATTATTCTTTTTTGCCATTTTATTTACCTTTACTTTTTAAATTCCAAGCCTTGGTCTGTGTAGTTTTCGGCTTTGTTTTCCCAGTCTGGTTCAACACGTACAAACAGGTGCAGGCGCGCGTTTACACCCCATTGGTCTTGGATATCATGACGGGCGGCAGTGCCGATTTTCTGTAATTGCGCACCACCACGACCAATAACAATTTTTTTATGTGCATCGTTTTGAACAACGATTTTTTGATATATGTCCAAGACACCTTCGTCATCAACATCAACTTTTTCTGTTACTACATTTATGTGATATGGCAATTCTTGGTGAATATACTTATATATTTTTTCACGGGTTAATTCCGATAAATACAGCATATCCGGCACGTCGGGGGCGTCAACTGTATCAAATAAGTATGGTCCTGCCGGCATAACCGCAGCAAGGGAATCCAACATCTGTTTTATCCCATCATCCTTTAATGCCGAAATCATAAATATTTCACGCCATGGTGCCATGCTTGCAATTTCTGCGGCAATTGGTAACAGGTCTTGCTTGCGTACAGCGTCTGCCTTGTTCAATGCGACGAACAGGTTCGGACGATCTGCGATTCTTTCCACTAATCGACGGACCGTTTCCGTTACCCCCTTTTGTGCGTCAATAATCAACAGCACCGCATCCGCATCCCCCAATGCGTCCATTGCCGCACCAACCATCGCACGGTCCAATCTGCGCTTTGGGTTAAATACCCCGGGCGTATCAACAAATATCAACTGGCGGTCGCCAACCATTTTAACAGCCCGCAGACGGGTTCGTGTCGTCTGCACCTTGTGCGAGACGATTGAAACCTTGCGTCCCATGATTTGGTTCATTAACGTACTTTTCCCGGCATTTGTCGGTCCAATAATTGCTATAAAGCCTGAATATGTCTGTGTCATACGCCAACAATAGCACACTAAAATTAAAAGTGAATTAAAATCTTGCTTTTTTATATACATATTTTATAATTTGTCAAACAACAAAGGACACAGACCATGTCAAAACACAACCAGCGTCATCCACGCAAGACAGATTGGGATGAAATATTTTTATTGATGGCATTCGCAATGGCCAGTGCATCGCACTGCGTATCACGCCAGGTTGGCGCCCTGTTGGTCAAGGACAAGCGTATTATTTCAACCGGTATCAATGGCACGCCCGAAGGCTGCCCAAATTGCGATGAAATATTTCCGCCAAAATCATCACCGGAATTCAACCGCACCGCACATCACGAATTTTCAATGGCAAATGAAATCCATGCTGAAATGAACGCCCTGTTATTCAAAGGCAAAGAAGGTGGTGGATACAACCTGACGGGGGCAACATTATACTGCACAACCCAGCCATGCAATGAATGCTTGAAAAACCTGGTTCAATCAGGTGTTTCACGTATTGTGTATGCGGAAAGTTATTCTTATTCAAACTATTCCGATTTCATATTGGATGCGATAAAGCGCAAGAAAATTCAATTGGAATACAAGCCAATTAGTCAAAACAGCCCAGCATTTGCATTCATTATGAAAAAACTGGCAGAAAACCAGAAATAACATAACCGCCACGAACAGTGGCGGTAAATTATTTGCATGCCATATTTTTTATGTTATAATTCATATCGCAACGGGAAACCGGCGCAAGGTCTAGAAGCCTTTATTAAAGGAAAAATATAACTCCATTGGTTGGAGGCCCGTGATATATATAAATAAACGGGACTATTACCTTTAGTAGTTTCTAGCCTCCAGCCGTTTGGTTTTTGCCAGACGGTTTTTGTTTAATCAAAAAAAGATGGAGATAAAGAAATGACACTAACAATCAACGCACGCACAATCGGATTCGCCCTGCAACGTGCACGACACAGTACATCAATATTGTCAGACGATGTGGCACAATTGCTGAAAATATCACGCGCTGAATTAACCCTCTTTGAAAATGGCGAGGTTGAAATTCCCCCACACATCCTTGAATCACTGTTTGCATTGGGCTTAATAACAATGCACACACGTTCCAGAATACGGGACTATAACCGAATGGCACGACAATGGCGACATATGCACAACCGCGCAATTGATTTGCATAATAGGCTGCAAAAAATTACCGACGCCACCAGCCCGATATTAAAACAATAATCAAATAAAAAAATCCCGCGATTGCGGGATTTGTTATTTGTTTGGCATTGGATTAAATGCTGTCTGCATTTACCCAGCGACCATCTTTTAACAATCCTGGCGCCATGCCTTCGCTGCTGCGCAGCGCGTCAATTACACCACGTGCCTTTGGCGCATCCAGATTGATTATACGTACTTTATACAGGTCACCTTCCTTGACAACAACCGCGTCACCATATGTGCGCATACGGGCTGCCAATGAATTTGCACTGTCTTCGGAATATAATGCTGCAACCTGGACACTGTAATCACCAGATGCGGCAACTGGCGCTGGTGCCTGGGTGACCGTTGTTGTTACCGTTTCTGTGTATTGTGTCGGTGTGCTTTCAATTGTCTGGGTCTGTTGATATGTTGTGGTACCCATTGTCGCATTTTTTACCGCGGTGGATTGATCTGCCAAAACCTGAACCTGAACCTTGGACTGACCTGTCATACCAATCTGACGGGCAGCAGCTGGCGATAAATCCATAATACGTGTGTTTACAAATGGACCACGGTTGTTTACACGAACAATCACAGACTGACCATTATCCAAATTTGTTACACGTGCAATTGTTGGCAATGGCAAAGTCTTGCTGGTGGCGACCATCTGATTTACATCAAACGTTTCACCGTTGCTGGTTTTTGTGCCATTTAATTCTGTTGGAATGATACCAGCAACACCAGTCTGGTTGTATGTCAAATCTTCCATTGGGATGTATTGTACATCTTCGACCTTGTACGCGCTGCCGACATAGTATTTTGGCGCAGGTGCCAGTAAATATGCGCTGTTCAAAGACTGTGGTGTGGTTGTTTCTGTGACCAACACTTCTTCGCCGAAACCATCAGAACCATATCCGGAATTTGCGGTACTGTTTGTGCCAGTATTGGTACACCCAGCAACCAATGCAGTTAAAACTGCCAATGAAATGATTTTTTTCATTTTTAGGACTCCTTACATTCTTAATACAGATTTTATCACATAAAAAGTCCAGTTTCAACTTTATATTTTCCGGTCAATAACATACGCCAGCGGCAGGTATATTATCCCAAACACTGCGATTGACACCCCCAGCCACCATATACTGGTAATCGGTACGAAATACAGTCCCAATCCCATAACAGCCGACAGCGCCCCAAATGCCATAATTGCATGACGGGTCTTGCTGTAAACATTGACCAGGTTCCGCTTTTTACACACACGTCCCAACAGGTAATTTTTCAAATACCCGCTGACCACGACCCCAATCGGAATTGCCAGATATCCAACAAACGGGAACGCTGCTAAATAAATGATACTGGCGACCCCCAGTGATATCATACTGGTGCGAACTGGTGTTTTTACGTCCTGGGATGCGTATAGTGTTTTGCTGTAAATCTGGCTGACCAGCATTGCCGGCAAAACCCAGGCTTGAATCATAATTGCGACTGCCACAGCATGTGTTGATTGGGATGTCCATGCCCCATATTGGAACAGATAACGAATAATCGGTTCTGCCAAAACGACCAAACCTGCCACACACGGCAATATCAACATTAATGACCGGCGCATCGAAGAATTCTGTTGAATATGAACACTGCGTATATTGTTTTCAGCCAGCGCATTTGATATCGATGACATCAGAACCGTGCCAACCGCCAATCCAATCATTGCAAATGGCAACTGCACAATGCGGTCAGAATAATACAGCCATGATACAGCACCACTTTGGAAACTGGCGACCAGTGTACCAATAATGATTGTTATCTGGTAAAAACCGTTGCCAACGATACTGATCCCCAGGCGTTTAAATAAATCACGAATCCCCGGGGTCCAGCGTGGCATAATCAGGCGTAATCCAAAATGACGACTGCGAATGCGGTGCCACAAAACCGCGAACTGAATTATACCAGACGCGACGACTGTACCAGCCATGATAAATAAAATTGTTTCTGACGCATACATGGCGCCCGCCAACAATGCGCCAATCAGCATAATATTCAACAGTACCGGCATAAACGCCGCCAATAAAAAGCGTGACAAGGCATTTAATATCGCGGACAAGAATGCTGCCCCGCACACAAAAATCACATACACGAACATAATACGTGAAATCAGAACGGTTAATTGCATTTTACCAGGCTCGTCCGCGAACCCAGGTGCCAAAATCCATATAACCAATGGCATAAAGATTTCAAATAACAATGTAATGCCCAGCAAAACCAGCATCAGCCATGAAAATACATTCTGGGCAAACTTGGCATCCTTGTTTTTTTCCGCATACATCGGAATAAAGATTGCAGACAATGCACCTTCGCCCAGCAGGTCACGGAATAAATTCGGCAACTTAAACGCTGCCAAGAATATATCCGACATGCGCCCTGCCCCCAGAACACGCGCAATCAGCATGTCACGGATAAAACCAAATATACGACTGATGCCCGTCATGGCACCAACCCCGAAAATATGTTTGCCTAGTTTCATAGTTTAGATTATACTGAAATAAAACAAATAAAATCAAGACAGGAATAAACAGACATGAAAAAACTGATTCTGATGACTATGGTTGGATTTGCGCTGGCTGCATGCGCGGGATCTGATAATAAAGTCGTTGCCGATGAACCATTGGCAGATATTTATAAAACTGCATACGCCGAATTTGATGACAAGGATTATGACAAGGCTGCTGCCGAATTCTTAAAGGCAGAATCGCAATATCCATCCAGCCCATGGGCAGCTGATGCATTGGTCATGGCAGCATATTCGCACTATATGGACGGGGACTTTGCCGGTGCAATTTTGGCAGCAGACCGTTTCATGCGATTCCACCCTGGTAACAAAGATGTGCCATATGTATTATACCTGCGTGGGATGTGCTATTACCGCCAGGTGTCAGACGTACGTCGTGAACCGGGCATGTCTGCATATGCACTGCAACAATTCCAGCAATTGGTTGACCGTTTTCCAAATACTGAATATGCAAAAAACGCTGAAAATAAAATCATTATCTTGAAAAACTATATTGCCGGCAAAGTAATGTATTCTGCACGCAGTGAAATGCATCGCAGCAACTGGACAACCGCAATATCGCAACTGCAACGTATTGTGACAGACGCCCAGGAAACCGTTATGACACCAGAAGCATTATATCGCCTGACCGAATGTTATACTGCGATTGGTTTACCATCACAAGCCGCAGGATATGCCGAAATGCTGCGCTTGAATTTCCCAGATAACGAATGGACCAAAAAGTTAGAAAAGCCAGAAAACACAATGGAACACGATTAGTCATCTTATCATGAAACACCTGACCGATGACGATATCCAAAATATGGCAGATGCCAAATTTACGCCTGACATAAATGACGCCCGGTGCGCTGTGCGGCAACTGCATCTGGCGCAAAAAATACCAAAACCGGTGACTGAGGTGCCACATCATGTAACACTGGACCTGCACCAGCGCACTGAACAGGAATCATGGGATGCAATTATGGAAATTGCAACAAGTGGCGTACGTCGCGCAACAATCATTACCGGCGCCAGTGGTATTTTAAAAATCAAATTTCAACAATGGGCACGTGACAGTATTCTGTCACCATATATAATATCAGCAACACCACTAAATAACGGCAGTTTTGACGTCCGTTTTCGCAAGCATTAACGTCGCGTTGCAGGATTCCAGGGACATTTTGTGACTTTACGTGGGTCAACTGGTGTTGCACCACTGACAACCAGTGGCGCGTTCTTTAATACTTCAAAATGTAAATGCGGTCCGGTTGAATGACCCGTATTACCACTTTTGGCAATTTCCTGTCCTGCACGAACACGCTGCCCCTGGGAAACCAACCATGTATTCAAATGACCATATACTGTGTAATAATTTTTGTCGTGCTGGATTACCAAATAATTACCATATCCTTTTTTGGCGCCTTGGTTTCTGCGAATAACGACCACGCCATCGGCAGCAGCATATACCGGGGTATTCACGCTAACTGGTAAATCCATACCATTATGATTACGCTTGTACTTGTCACGATATCCCATTTCAGATGACACATTAACAGGATTACCCCGCAATGGACATGATGTTGGTATTGTTGTCCCAGTCACCGGTGGACGATTATTTCCGCCAGAACTTGGACGATGGTTTTGAACATAATGTTGAATTTTATTTCGCAGATCCGATAAATTTACGGTGACTGTACGTCGTTTTCCGGCAGGAATATTTGAAACAACAGTTCCTAAATCAACACTTGTTGTTTCCTGGGTTTCCAATTCTGTTCGAATCCGCGCTGCAAGCTCTCTTATTCTTTGCAAAGCACTTTCATCGTTCGACACATTAACCCCTGTTTCTGTACGAACTATGTCCGCCAAATATTTTGCTATCTGATCATCAACATCCGTTTCCGTAGAATCATCACCGTTATTTGTCGATGTGTTATCAGTGGTAGCTTGCACTGATTCTTGTTGAATGTCGTTGATATCCTGTTGTACTTCCTGCGCGGTCTGGGTTATTCGTTTTTCAAAATCTTTTAACGTCATGCCAACATACGGGCAGTTTTTAATGCAAACACCATTTGAATCAAACTCAGTATCAAAATCTTCGTACCCATCTGTCAGGACATCCATTCGCTGACGAAATGTTAAATCATCCGCATTCTTTGGAAAAGACGCAGCAGTTAATATACTGTCCAACGGCTTTGCATCAACCGCACAAAACACCAAAAGCATGGAAAAGATGCTGATACATACACGTTTCATATCGAAATGCATTGTATCACAAAACAGGTGCGATTTAAAATACTATCTTGGCATGCGCCATACCAGTATGCGCAACATAATCTGTGCGAATATCGATATTCCAATCAATCCCGGCTGCAAAACGCGCACCATATACACCAATACCTGCACCACCGGTAAATCCGGCACGTCCCGGGGTTTGGACCGGGATATTATATATTTGGTCGCCAGCGATGCGCACTGTGACATTATCTGTCGCTTTGCTGATTATATCGTACAATCCACCACCTGATAACATTGGGCGCACTGTAAATCCATCACCAACAAAGTCAAATCCAACCGTTGCGCCAGCCGTTGCACGCAGGTTATTATATCGCCAATGGTCAAAGAACTGGGTTGCAGCATCAACATGTGATTCTGATGATATATGCATATATCGCATACCAATTTCAGGCGTCATAGTAAATGGTCCAGCGACAATCTGGACACCTGTATTTACCTGCCCGCCCCAGAAATTAGTAGTATATTCTTCGTCATCAGGCACGCTGACAATTGTTTTATCTGAACGCCATGCAATTGTCCCAGCATTTATTCCAACGTTGGCAAATATCCCAGACGTGGATAAATATTGTGCGAACATTGTCACACTGTTCCCCGTCGCGTTCAGATCAATTGCACTGTCGCGATTATCTGTGTCTGTGCGTGTGTATTCAACACCGAACACGGCACCGTCACTAACAAAAGCCTTGGCACGAATGGTGAAATCTGTTGTCTTTGTCTTGAAATCAGAATTGTTTGATGGGCTGTAATCCGCAAAAGACGCCCCGACACCACCATCAATCACCAATGAACGCCGGACATTTGTGCATCCCGACACATTTGCTGGGCATGCGCGACGACGTGCCTCTAATGGGTGTGCCAAGAAATCCAGGGCTTGCGACATATGCGCGTCGGACTCATATATAGTAAACGCTGTATCATTATACGCCAACAGTGATATAAAGTTTGCAAATTGCATTGCATCCGATGTCTGTAATGGCTGAATGCGGCTTGCAATTTCACCACCGCCCCCACCTGGCAAAATACGCGACCAGGCATCCGCCGCACCAAACAAATAATTTGATGCATCAAATGGACTGCCCGATGCATAAACATTGGAACAAAACATTAACATGACAAGAGTAAAAATTTTTTTCATGACTCGCCTTGTTTTTTGTTTATAATACGGGCGACAAAGCCAAAAATTAACAGGAACCATTTGCTATGACCAAAGTCAAAACTGTATATGACCATATCCGTGCAAACAATATCAAGACAATCGCGCTGGTGGCACTGTTTCCAATGATATTTATCGCACTGGTATTCTTGTTCACATGGATTGTTGTTCCGGCACATGATGCATTTGCAACAACGGTCGCGGTTGCAATTCCAACAGCGATTGCATGCCTTGTCTGGCTGGGTATTTCATGGGCGTTTGGTGATTCAATGATGCTGAACATGGCAGGCGCACATCAGATATATGATACAGACCCAAAAAATCGCGAAATTTTCCGCGCGGTTGAAAATGTCGCACTGGCAGCCGGATTACCAACACCGCGCGTTTATATAATTGATGACGATTCTATGAACGCATTTGCAACCGGACGCAGTCCGCGCGACGCATCCGTCGCACTGACCCGGGGGATAATCAAACGCCTGGACCGACTGGAATTGGAAGGCGTCATCGCACATGAAATGGCACACATCGGCAATCGTGACATACGACTGGATATGTTGCTGATTACAGGTGTTGGCGTAACAGTATTTGCCGCCGATATAATCTGGCGCATGATTATCAGCGGTTCACATCATTCTTCGAACGACAACGATAACAAGAACGGTGCTGCAGTACTGTTTATGGTATGGCTGGCATTTATGGTGTTTAATTTTATTGTAACGCCATTGTTACGTATGGCAGTATCACGCAATCGTGAATATGCAGCAGACGCAACCGGCGCACACATAACACGCAATCCGGCAGCATTGGCAAGTGCGCTGCGCAAAATCACAACTGATGCACGTGTTGAATGCCTGGACAAGGCAAAATCAATGTCCACCGCATGCATTGCATATCCTGGTGGTCCACGGGAATTTGCAAGTTCCCTACTCGCAACACATCCACCGGTGGAAAAACGCATTGCGCGATTGGAATCAATGAATCTGAAAGCATAAGGAAAATATTATGGCAAATTTACATTTCCACTATGGCACAATGGGCAGTTCAAAGTCAGCACAGCTGATAATCAACGCATATAATTTTCGCCGCAACAACACCCCGGTTGAGGTTATTAAACCACAATACGACACACGCTTTTCAGAAAATCGCATTGTATCACGCATTGGAATTGATACACCTGCACTGTCACTGAAAAATCTGAGTGAATACACACCACGACCTGACACAAAATTTGTGCTGGTTGATGAAATTCAGTTCTTTGGCGAAGCAGACGTAGATAAACTGGTCCGCATTGCCGATGATACAGATGTAATTGTTATGTGCTATGGTCTGCTGGTTGACAGTAATGAACAAATATTCCCAGCATCACGCCGGTTGATAGAGGTTGGCGCAAAACTGCACTACAATGAATCAAATTGCCAGATTAACGGATGCGTGAACAAGGCAACCCACCATCTGCGATTTGACGCCAATGGCAATGTTATTCGTGCCGGCGAACAAATCGCCTTGGGCGACAGCAATTATAAATCTGTGTGCAGAATGCATTTTAATCACCTGTATCACGGATTTAAGTTACGGACGAAATAGACACGCCTGTTACATTATATACTCTTGTATAAATAAACTTTCGACTTCTTTGCCTTTCTGCACAAATCGATATTCAACTTTTTGTTTTTTTAGCGATACGGCACACCCTAGAACATATTTATAACGCTGATAACTATGTGTCAAATCTCGCAGTTTCGTTATGTCACTATCAGAACTTTTACAGCCTTTCTTGAATTCTACAACCATTAAATTATGCTTATCTGTACCCCTAATATGCAAAACTAAATCGGGTTTAAGATATTTTTTCTTATAATAAAAACCTACCTTCAATCCATCAGTACTTTTATTGTATTCAAAGTCTATATTATGATTTCGCCATTCAGCAAATCGTTGGTCCGTATACAGCATATCCTGCATATAATAAATTATTCTGGATACACAAGCATTTTCCATTCCACGTACTGTAAACAGATAATAATCATTTGCATACAATTTTGCTACAGATTCAAATAATAAGGCTTTTAGTAAGTCAATTTTATTCATATTTTTCTCTCGCCATAGAAAATGTGTGGATAAAAAGTTCTATTAAACGAATTTATTTATCATCGTTCTCATCTGGCACATATTTTAATAATTTTTCCAATTGGCGTTCATTCAACAATATAATTTGGCATGCATTGGCGGCTTGCTTGGCAGATTTTGTAAAACCAGCGTTTGAAACTACAACACCATAATCACATTTATAAAAATCGCGACCGGCATTCGCTTCTTGGACAGCTTTATTGCCAACTGGTTTTGAATACTTTTTGCATTGAATAGCAAATGATATGCCATTTTTTTCAGCCAACACATCTGCGCCTTGATCACCACTTGCTTTGGTTGTACGCACAGCGAAGCCAATATCTTTTAACAATGCTGCAACCATCATTTCATAGTCTATTGGATTATCTATATTTAACGGCATAGTGTATAGCTCTGATCCAAATAAAAATTCACATAATATTTCAACCTGAGAACATAAAACATCCAATAATTCTTCTGATATAGTAGTTGAAAAATCGCCATAGTAGGTTGCTATAGAACGCTTTTTATAACAACACACAAATTGAGGTTCATTTTTATTAGTTTTTAAACCAGAAATATAGTCTGAAAATTTAAACTTTTGTATTATATTTGTTTCTTCAGAAAAAACTCCATCGACAAATAGTTCTTCGGGGATTATAACTCCACGCAACATATTTGTTTCAATATTTGGAATTATCACACGTTGCACAAAATATCGAACCTCTCGTTTCCACTCGTCATCTATTATCTCACCATAATCACCAATGCGACGCCCACGTTGATAATTCAGCGATAACATCTCAGCGTGACGCAACACACAAGTATATATATGATGATAAAACCATACGATATATTGTTTTGGCAGGTCTTTATTATCCCTATCTACTTTCGCCATAATCAAGCTTAAACCAATAAAAGACCCAAACACACATAATAAAACAAAAACAACTCCAAAATCAAACATTTATCCCCTCCGATACACTTACGACAATAATATACCGTGTATGCCACTAAATATACAATTCATTACAAATATTATCAAGGACGAAATTCCTGTGTAAGGTTCATATTTTCAAGAATTTATTGCAATATATTATTTTTTTATTTGGCGCACCCATAAGGATTCCCTCGCCCGTCGCACATTGTGCGCTGCAACTGCGGGGCAGTCGTGACGATTTCGTCGCGATAAATCTTGCGAAATCTACTCTTTGTCGAACCTGGGATTCAAATCCTGGGGTGCACAGGCATAAATTAAACCGCCGACAAGCGGCGGTTGAATTTCTGGCGCACCCAGAAGGATTCGAACCCTCAACCTTCTGATCCGTAGTCAGATGCTCTATCCAATTGAGCCATGGGTGCAACGTTGTAGTATTTTATACGTTTTTATTCAGATTGCAAGAAAAAATATGTCGGGGGTGCCTTATTTGTTTTTTCACCCCCCATGGCACCTGATACGGGCATACATTATGAATCAGATTTAAAATTCTGAATTAACAAAATCAACCAACGCCTTGCGTTTTCCATTTTTCCATTGCAGGGAAGAACAGCCAAAATGCGGATAACGCTTTAATTCTGGTAATTCGTTGACCCAATCACCATGGTAATATCCAAATATTTTCGCGCCATTTGCCATTGCACGGCGTATCAAAACAATATTCTTTTTACGATGTAATGTCGCCAATTCATCATTGCGATATTGTTTTGGAACCTCGGCAGAACCGCTGCTGCGGTATGGCAGATATTCCAGAGTCAAGATTTCTTCGGGTTTTACCTTGTGACCGATAAGGTTCAAAATATCCTGCCACCATGGACACACAGCTGCAAATTCACGCAGGTTCATACCACGGATATCGTATTTACCCATCTTGTCCAATTGTGCCTCTGGCAAAGACTCTATCGTTTCATCAGCACCAAAATGTGGATTAAAGGTCAAAATAACTAACTTTGGGTTTTCGTGGTTTCCCATGCTGCTGACCGGATATTCTGTTGAAAACATATTCACTCCTTTGATTGAACAGCATCAATATAACACACGAATCGCTTTGAGTATTATTTTTACCAAAAAAAATTTGCCCCGCGTTAATGCGGGGCTGGTTTGAATATCTTACATCATTCCTGGCATACCACCCGGCATTGGGCTGGCTGGTTTTTCTTCGGGAATTTCTGTCATTACAACACCCGTTGTCAGAATTGCACCAGCAGTGCTGGCAGCAGCCTGGATTGCGGTTTTAACAACCTTGGCTGGGTCAATAATACCAGACTTCATCATATCGACATATTCGCCGGTCGCAGCATTGTATCCAAAATTATAGTCTTTGAATTCCATAACCTTGCCAACAACGATTTCGCCGGATACGCCCGCGTTTTCTGCGATTTGTGCACATGGGGCAACAACTGCGCGACGGACAATATCAATACCGACATTTTGGTCTGTATTTGCGCCCTTTAATTTTTCAAGGGCTTTCGCGCTGCGGATTAAGGCAACCCCACCACCGGCAACAATACCGTCAGCAACCGCTGCACGGGTTGCAGCCAATGCGTCATCAACACGGTCTTTCTTTTCTTTAACTTCGACCTCGGTCATGCCGCCAACCTTGATAACGGCGACGCCACCGACCAACTTTGCCAAGCGTTCTGCCAATTTTTCTTTGTCATAGTCGCTGGTTGATGTCGCCAACAGTTTACGGATTTCATCAGCACGCGCAGCAATAGCAGATTTATCCCCACCACCCTGTGCCAGTAATGTTGAATCTTTGCTGACAACAACTTTCTTGGCAGTACCCAGCACAGCCGGGGTGATATTTTCAAATGTCATACCCATGTCATCAGATATAACTGTTGCGCCGGTGACTGCGGCGATATCTTTTAACATTTCTTTGCGGCGATCACCAAAGCCTGGGGCTTTGACCGCGCATACCTTTAACCCACCACGCAGACGGTTCAAAACCAATGTTGCCAAGGCTTCGGATTCAACATCTTCGGCAATAATCAACAGTGGACGACCAGACTGGGCAATCGGTTCCAAGATTGGCAGTAATGCCTGCAATCCTGTGATTTTCTTTTCAGATACCAAGATTTGTGCACCATCCAATTCAGCCAACATTTTTTCGCTGTTTGTGACAAAGTATGGCGACATAAATCCCTGGTCAAACTGCATACCTTCGACAACATCGATTTCAGTGTCCAGACCTTTGGCTTCTTCGACGGTGATAACGCCTTCTTTGCCAACACGTGCCATGGCGTCCGCGATTTTCTGACCGATGTCATAATCGGAATTTGCAGATATTGTCGCAACCTGGGCGATTTCTGCGCTGTCTTTGACTGGGCGGGCATGTGATTCAATGTCGCTAACAACAGCGGACACAGCCATATCAATACCGCGTTTTACATCCATTGGATTCATGCCAGCGGCAATTACGCGACGACCTTCGCGGATAATCTTTTGCGCCAAGACGGTTGCTGTTGTTGTACCATCACCTGCATCATCGCCGGCTTTCTTGGCTACTTCCTGAACCATGCGTGCACCAACGTTTTCCATTGGGTCTTTTAAAGATACAGCCTTGGCAACTGTAACCCCGTCCTTGGTTGCGACCGGCGCACCATATGACTTTTCAATAACAACTGTGCGTCCCTTGGGACCCATAGTGATTTTTACTGCATCTGCCAATTTATCAACACCGGCAGCCAGTTTATCTGTATTAAAAACAATTTCCTTTGCCATAATGTATTCCTTTCGTTATAAAATTCCCAATATATCTGTTTCTTTGATTAATATATAATCTGCGCCGTTGATTTTGACTTCGTTCGCCGATGATGCCCATTTGGCAAATAATACAACGTCGCCAGTCTTGACAGTCATTGGAATGCGGTTCGCGCCATCAAATGCACCGTCGCCCGTCGCGATAACGCGACCACGGGATGGCTTTTCACGTGCGTTATCCGGAATAATGATTCCACCGGCTGTTTTTGTTTCTTCTTCTAATCTTTCCAGTAATACGTAATTATGCAGTGGTTTGAACATGTAATTTCTCCTTCAAAAACAAATTATTTTACTGCTGCTGCTTGTGAATATAGTGCATCATATTCTGATTTCAAGGCTTGATTTTATGCTCCCAGTGTAATACGCTGAGTTTTAATAAACAAGGGGAATAAAAATATGTATGACAATAACAATGTGTTTGCAAAAATTATCCGTGGCGAAATCCCATGTAAAAAAATTGCAGAAAATGAATATGCAATCAGTTTCTATGATGTCAGCCCAATGTTTTCAACGCATGCCCTGGTCATACCAAAGGGTCAATATCAAAATATTCTGGATTTTGCAAAGAATGCATCAGCAACCGAACAAAACGGATTTTGGCAGTGCTTTGCCCAGACAGCAGATGCATTGGGAATAAATGAAAACTTTAACATTCTGGCAAATGCCGGGGCGAACGCACCATTTTTAAAGCAAAGCGTTTTCCATTTCCATCTGCATTTGGTTGCAGGCGACAGACGACCAGAATTACAAACAGCCATTTCTGAATCATGCAAGTAAATATACGCGTTACCGCACATGCACGCCGTAATGCCGTCGAACCACAATCCGACGGCACGTTGCGTGTATATACCACCGCTGCTGCAACCGATGGTCAGGCAAACAGTGCTGTAATAAAAATGCTGGCGGCGCATTTTAATGTACCCAAGACCAGCATTAAAATAATTCGCGGACAAACTGCCCGCGATAAAGTTATTGAATTTTAATATTCCATAATTTGTTTAATCAATTCGTCAGGCGTCAAAGCATTGTGCATATTATAGTCGTCAATGCTTTCAATAAAGCCTTCGTGTTGCATGTGCACGAACAAATTGCCAAACATTTCCCAGAACTTTGCGGTGTTTAAAAAGAACAATGGCTTATGTGTTTCGCCAATCTGCTGCATGGTCATGATGTCTGTCAATTCATTCAGTGTGCCAATTCCGCCCGGCAGGATTATAAATCCGTCGGATAATTCATACATCTTTTGCTTGCGTTCATTTACACCGTTTACGATTTCAACATCGATTTCTGCGTGGACAGGTTCCTGTTTTGCCACCACATCATGTGTTGATACGCCGACGACATGACCGCCCGCAGCCAATGCAGCACTGGCAACCGTTCCCATCAGACCAACGTCGCCACCACCAAATACCATACGGAACTTATTACGCCCCAGCAATTCGCCAATTCGTGCCGCAGCACGTGCATATTCAGGATTCGTGCCAAATTCATGTCCGCAATATACGGCGATTGATTTCAATTTTGATGTCATTTTCTTTTTCCTTTATTTTTGCGAATTATACCATAAAATATAGGAACTATGAATCAGAATTTTGTCCATTTCATCCGGAACTATATCGGCAAACGCCTGGCTGTCGCGGTCAGTGGCGGTGTTGATTCTGTGTGTTTATTGCACTGGCTGCATGAAATGAATATGGATATAACTGCCCTGCATGTAAATCATGGACTGCGTGATGCTGCGGATGTAGAAACACAGTATGTCGAGGCGTTATGTCAAAACCTGGGCATCCCATGCCAAATATTTTACTGGACGGGGGACAAGCCCGCGTCAAACCTGGAAGCCGCGGCCAGGGATGCCCGATACAATATGATGACCCAGTGGTGCCGTGAGAATAATATTGATGCCCTGGCAATCGCACATCAGGCAGATGACCAAATCGAAACATTCTTGATGAATCTGGCACGTGGCAGCGGGGTTACGGGACTGGCGGCAATGCGTGGCGAATCCACCCGCGATGGCGTCAAAATCATTCGCCCATTATTAAAAGTGTACAGGTCAGAATTACAGGCATACTGTGACAGCCACAATATCAAATATTTCCACGATGAAATGAATTTTGACACGCAATATACCCGGGTCAGAATTCGCCAAAACCGTCACCTGTTACGGGATGCACTGGGGATTGAAGATGCGCGCATTTTATTGGCGATTGAAAACCTGGGGCGTGCACGTGATGCACTGGATGTTGACATTAACACACGTATCGGTCAGGTTATTGATAACGACGGTGCATTTTTTTCCTGTTCTTTTCTATTTGACCCGGCACCCGATATTAGATTAAAGTTCTTGGGACGATTGATTCAAAAAATCGGGGGGGATAATTATCAGCCACGCTTGAAATCATTGACGGGTGCGCTAAATAAACTGAATGCAGATTGCAAATTTACATTAGGTCACTGCACACTGCGACGCTTGGGCGATGAAATCTTGATTGTCCCCGAAGGAAACAGGGCTAGTTTTAGGAAGAAACATGAAAAACAAAAAAAATGTATTAAATAAAAACAAAATCAATTCATCTAATGCTTTTATTACAATATTTGTAATACTGTTCGGGGCAGTCGCACTGTTCGCATTTATGGGTCCGAAAAGCATGCCTGCCCTGAGTGGTGTATCAGCACAAGGCACCGCGCCGGTTGAACTGTCCTTTTCAGATGTAATGCGTCGCGCAGATGACATCAAAACAATGAAGATTCATGGCAATGATGCGACCGGCACCCTGTCAGATGGGACAAAATTTAATGCAACAATTGCGTATGACCCGGCATTGCTGACAAAACTGGCGGACAGTGGGGCAGCGATATCTATTGATGCGTCAAAGTCATTTGGCGAACGCGCGATGACCGGCATATCAGTATTATTGGCACTGCTGTTTATATGGTGGTTGCTGCGCGGGATGCGTGGTGGTGGCATTGGTCGTGCATTAACACAACAAAACCCAACAAAAATTACAACCGGCAAAACCAAGACAACATTCAAAGACGTTGCAGGTATTGATTCAGAAAAACAAGAATTGATGGAAGTTGTCGATTTCTTGAAGAACCGCGAAAAATTCAAGGGCATTGGCGCACGCGTCCCACGCGGGGTATTGCTGTCTGGTCAGCCGGGTACGGGTAAAACGCTGTTGGCGCGTGCCATCGCAGGCGAAGCAAATGTACCATTCTTTGCTGCATCGGGCAGTGATTTTTCAGGTATTATTGTGGGTCTGGGTGTTGCAAAAATCAAAGAAATATTTGAAATGGCAAAACGCAATGCGCCATGCATTCTGTTCATCGATGAAATCGACGCAATCGGACAACGCCGCAGTCAACATTCATATAATGACCAAGACCGCGAACAAACATTAAATCAATTACTGATTGAAATGGATGGATTTGCAAACAATACCGGCATTATTGTTATTGGTGCGACAAACCGCGCTGATATGCTGGACCCTGCACTGTTGCGTCCGGGACGTTTTGACCGCCAGGTGTATATTGAATTGCCAGACATGGCAGGACGTCGTGAAATCCTGGACCTGTATGCAAAGCGCGTAAAAATCAGCGATGATGTAAATATCCAGGACCTGGCACGTGGTACAACCGGATTTTCGGGTGCGGATTTGGAAAACCTGTTGAACGAAGCTGCCCTGCATGCGGTCCGTGGCGGACGCGATGCAATTGCGCCGGTTGACGTTGAAGAAGCGCGCGACAAAATCCTGATGGGACCACGCAAGATTCGCAAAATGCGCGATGCAGACAAAAAATTAACCGCATATCACGAAGCGGGGCACGCATTCGTAAGCCAGATGTATGCTGATGTCACCGACCCAATTCACAAGGCAACAATTATCCCACGTGGACGTGCACTGGGTATGGTACAACACCTGCCAATTGATGACAAGGTATCCATGACAATTGCAGAGGTTCGTGCGACACTCTCCATTGACCTGGCGGGACGCGCCGCCGAAGAAGTATTCTTTGGTGCGGACAAAATTACCACCGGCGCAGAAAGCGACATCGCCATGGCGACGCGCCTGGCACGTTATTCAATTACAACAGCGGGTCTGTCACAAAAAATCGGATTGTCTGCGATTAATCAAGCCAGCACATTCGGCGGACGCAGCGCGTTGGAAAATGCGTCTGAAAAAACCGCCGAAGCAGTTGATAATGAAATCAAAGCATGGTTGGATGCGGCACATCGCGACGCAACCAAATTGTTGACAAAAAACAAAAAGACTGTTGAACGCCTGGCAAATGAATTATTGCGTCGTGAAACATTGACAGGTGACGAAATCCGCGAAATTATATTTGGCAAAAAGAAAACAACAGCCAAGGCAACAACAACCAAGCGTAAAAAGAAAGATGACAAATAATACAGACGTGAAATTTGAAATCCTGCGTATGCAGCCTGAAAACACCAATTCTGTTTTGGTGACGTCTGGTAATGACGCCGTCATAATCGACGCATGGGGACGACCCGAGGCATGGACACAATTGTTAGAACAGCGCGGATTGAATCTGCGTGCAATTTACACCACACACGGGCACAGCGACCACATATCCGCCGCACCCGCATTGGCAACACAATTTAACATACCATGGTATATGAATCATGCGGATGTTGATTTGGTTCTGTGGGGAAATGCGTTACTGGATTTCTTTGAAATGCCACATATTGAACCGGACTTTCGCCGTCCCGAAGATTTGCCGGCGGGCGAATATGAAATTCTGCCCGGGGTTTGGATGCGCGCGATATCTGCGCCCGGTCATTCGGCAGGCGGTATGATGTTCCACTTCCCAGATTATGATATATTGATATCTGGTGACACATTGTTTCACGATGGCGTTGGACGAACCGATTTCCCAACGGGTGATGCGGGCGCCCTGCGCAAATCCATATATTCAATCGCAGACATGAATTTGCCAGACCAGACGTATGTTGTGCACGGGCACGGGATTGATTCAACCATCGGATGGCTGCGGGCAAATCACCCATACTTTTTAATGCGTCACTGCAAACTGGGTGATGGCGGATGTTGTGGTGGCGGTTGCGGTGGTCACAGCCACGGACACTGCTGCTGCGGCTGTGGGCATAAATAACCAGATTTTACTTTGATTCCCAAATAAATATTGATATAATGACACTGCACTGGGTGATTACCAGTGTGGGGTGTAAAGACCTCGTCATCAAAACAAATAAACTCCAACTGTGGTTGGAGGGTTACGATATACATAAATAAGTAACACTATTGATGAATAGTCTTTAACCTCCAACCGTCCTTAATCACGACGGTGTTTTTTATTAACAATAAAAACAAGTGGAGAAGAAAACATGACAGTAGTATTAGTAGATGCAAAATATTTTGGTGCCGCCATTCGTCGCGGTCGGCGCAATGCATGCATAGGGCGACGGGATTTAGGCGTAATTCTGCGAATAACACATCGCGAATTGGCAAAATATGAAAACGGGCGTGCCGTTATCCCGGACGACATATTGGCCCGCATAATAACCAATGGTATCGTGCTGTTAAAAACCAGAAAATTTAACCAAAAAAACTGAAAAAAAATAATCCCCACCAAACGGTGGGGTTAATTTTACAACTGGATAAAGAAGTTTGGATTTTTCGATAACTGTTCTATACCAGATTCCAAAACCTTTCTGTATTCCAAGAATTTCTTTTTATCCGCATCGTTCAAATTACTGATTGCTGGTAACTTTACAGTCAATGGATTTACATGCTGACCATTTTTAATGATTTCATAATGCAAATGCGGACCTGTTGATAATCCTGTTGAACCAGCGTATCCAATAATCTGACCCTGGCGAACATTTGTGCCAACCTTTACATTCTTGGCAAACTTTGACATATGCGCATACAATGTTTCGTATGATCCATTGTGGCGGATTTTAACATAGTTTCCATGACCACGATTATATCCACGTGCAATAACACGCCCCGCACCGGCGGCTGGAATTGGTGTCCCAGTTGGTGCACGGAAATCAACCCCTTTGTGCGCGCGGGTAAATCCCAATACAGGATGCTTTCTGCGGGTGGTAAAACTGCTGGTAACCTTGGCATTGTTAATTGGTGTACGTTTTAATGATTTGATTGCACCATTACCTTCGGCATCATAGTATCCAATTGTGCCATCAGATTTACGGAATCTGTACATTTGAACATTACCACGCAATGCCTGGAATGATATCGCCAGAATATTGCCATTATCAACCTTGGTCCCGTCGGCAGCATAGTTTTCTTCGAACAAGACCGAGAATTTTTGACCCGCACGGATATCACGTTCAAAGTCCATTTCAAACGCCAGCAAATCATAGACATCAACCAATATTCCGGCTGGGATTCCGGCACGCTGTCCCGCCAGATAAAAACTGTCCCCGTCCAAGATTTCACCGCCACGCCATACGACACGTGTATCACGTTCAATATCATGTGTTTTGCAGGTCCATGCACCGGCATTATCACAGGTCAATTCAACCTGACGCCATGGGGATGGAATAATCACGATTTTCGATACAGGGTCCCCTGTATTATCGCGAACAAATTCGATTTTATCCCTGTCTGCACGTAATGTCGAAATGCCCGCATCAGATTTCAAAACCTGGGCAATTGCATTTACATCATTGTGACCAATGCCCTGGGCGGACAACAACTGGGACAGCGTGTCACCAGACGTCACAACGACAACCGTTTTACATTCTGATTTTGCTTCAATAGGCTTGTTATTAGTAGGCTTTGTCACAACAACATATATCGCGACAATGGTTAATAAAATTGCCAACCCCATTACTATGCGGGTCAACAGGTTGGAAGTGATTATATCTTTTGCTTTTTTCATGAGGCATATTATAATGATTTTATGAAAATAAATCAAGCGTTCACAATTTTACAATCCGCGGGTGGCGTACGCGCCGCGCGTATAATTACTGATAATACAAAAAATCTGACAAATTTCAAAGTATGGCGCATGGCACGACAACTGCGTCGTAGCGTGCCGGTCGCAAAAATTATCCATCAAAAATGGTTCTGGGGCATTTGTTTTTATACAAATAAATATACTTTGGACCCGCGCCCAGACACCGAAACACTGGTCGAAGCCGTAATTTCAGACACCCCAAAAGACAGCGCGCCACGCATACTGGACCTGGGAACAGGGACTGGGTGCATTATTGCTGCAATCGCAAAGAATATCCCAAATGCCAGTGGCGTTGGTATTGATAAATCTTGGGCGGCGCGACGCGTTGCGCGACGCAATATAAAAAACTTAAATCTGGATTCGCGCATACAAATTCGTCGGGGGGATTTTACACATCCAAACACAAAACTGGGGCAATTTGATATCATTGTTTCAAACCCGCCATATATTGCATTTGATGACAGTCGCGTTGACAGTGGCGCCATGCATGACCCAAAAATTGCACTGTTCGCGGATGAAAATGGATTGGCTGCATATCGCGCCATCGCAGAAACCGCAAAACAATGGATAAAGTGCGGTGGTAAAATATATCTGGAAATCGGCATTGACCAAGATATTGCTGTGCGTGATATCTTTGTTCGGGCGGGATGGAATTTTATTCGCGCCCAATCCGACTTGGGCGGTATAACACGCGTATTGGTATTTGAATTTAAATAGCAGGCACAAAATCGCCCAGGTTATCATGCTGTGTATTCGGCACAATAATCATTTTACCACGCGTCCACTGTTTTGATAAATGCTGTGGGACAATAATATCATTTGAGGCGACATAATGTAATTGCGACACATGTGGCAATTCGTCCATGTCCATTGAATCTGACAGTGGCGTGTCACCAAAATAACGTGTCCAGTCGCCATGATTTAATACACCGGCAACTGTTATCCATTGCGACACATTCATATCTGGATTTTGGGTTATTATCAGCCCCGATAATAATGCCCCACCGGAATATCCAATCAGTATAATTTCGCGCATTCCCGCAACACTGCGCACAGCGTCACGCATTGCGGATATAACACGCGGTGAAAACCGACCAGATGTCCAATCTGAAAGCGTGCATTTATCTGACATTATATACTGACATGGGCGCGCCATATATATAACATTGGGCGCCCTGTCCTGCATTGCCATACGACGCACTGTATCACCATGTGGGGTCGGATTATTGGTCGGGGTACCTGTGCCGTCAAATGCGTGACCGTCGCCTTCTATGTAAATACGCACTGGGGCGCGCGGGTCGGATATTTTCTGGTATGTGACAATATCAAAATCACCAGCATGTACCGGCACATAAAGAAATTCATCTGGGAACGATTGCACAGTCATTGCACAGCCAGCCAGCCCAATAAAAATCGCCAAAAATATTGCACGAAATAACATAATACACATGGTATTGAAAATCTGGTTTCCAGTCAATCAGGAAGCACTTTTTCTGATTGACAAAAAGCATTGACAAAACCACTTGACAAAGTGTTTTTTTAGGGCATTATATAACTAATAATTTTATAAAAAGGCACACACATGCAAAAAGACAAAAAAATCAAAGCCGCCACACGTCGCGTTGCAGCATCCAGCAACCGTCCATCCCGTAAAAGCACGCGTCAGAATTTTTGGGCACGCGTTTGGGCGATTGTTTGTTATCCATTTCGTATGTTATGGCATGGTATGCGTCGCGCATGGCAATGGATTCGCACCATTGATTTGGTTGGATTGGTAAACGTCACATTATTGGTTGCGATAATTGTTATGTTTTCTATGTTGATTTTGGATATATTGAAATTCAAGAAAGCACAAGTCATTGTTGTCCCAGCACAGACAGTTGAATCAATATCTGATGCATATGAATCCTCAAAACGCAAGGTAACAATTCGTCCACAGACCAAGACTTTGCCGATTAAGTATGATGAAAACGGCAAAATGAAAACCGCACCGGTACAGATTGTAAAGACCCCTGCCCCAACAATCCAGGTTGCGCAGGACCAATGCACAGACACAATGTATGGCGACATTATCATTGATAACCGTGGCGATGCCCAGGTATTGAAAAACGGCACACGTATCCAAGGTAACGTGTATTTACAGCACATGCGTAAATATACATTGCCATGCGACATTCGTATTGACGGCAATTTGTTCCTGCGTGATTTGAATATGTTGCAGTTCTGTGGCGACTTTACAATCACAGGCAACATATATGTCAGCCCACGTTCTTCATTTGGTCCGATTCCACGGACAGCGCGACTGGGTGGACGCGTAATTTTATAATAAATCCATTATGCGATTTGAACCGTGCCAGGCACGGTTCTTTTTTTATAGTGTTTTTGTGCAAAATGTGATATAATACATATATCCAAATGAAAGGAAAACAAAATGGAAAAATTACTGAAAGTCTTGAAAGACAACATGATGTACACAATCGTTCTGATTGCAGCAATCGTATTGTTCTTGTACACAACAAACTTTGATATCATCGGTGGTGCATTGACAGCATTGTCTGGTGTTATCGCAACAGTATGTGTTGTTGTATTGGTTCGTGCATATAAAGCAATGCCAGCGCCAAAGAAAACAACATCAAAAAAGAAATCAAAATAATTTGTGTTTTTGATTCCGGCACCCCGTTATCGGGGTGTTTTTTTATTTGATTTTATTTCGTTTTAATGTAAAATTTATATTGTCGCTGGGGATTCCAGCGATGAGGCATCAAAACCTCTTATCGTGCGTCATGTTAAGACGAAAAAACTCCAACTTAGGTTGGAGGGTGCTGATATACATAAATAAGGCACGCAATTCACGATATTGTTTTGAGCCTCCAACCGCTTTTTTATAAAAGCGGTATTTTTGTATAACAAAACCGCGGGGGATTATATGTCAGGTACACCATTTACACCAACAGAATACGATGTACAACTGGGGCGAATGTTGGCAACAATGCGTATGCGACTGGGGCTGTCACAAAAAGATGTCGCAGCCAAGGCAGGTGTTACATTCCAACAGATTCAAAAATATGAAACCGCCGGCAATCGATTGTCAGTCAGTCGCCTGCACCAAATCGTCACAACATGTTTTGATATGACCATTGCAGATTTCTTGACCGAGACCGCCCAACCATATAACCATAACCCAGTATTAACCGACATTATCCGGACATTGTACAACATAAATCCGACAGGTCATAAAATCGTAACACAACTGGTTGCATGCATCGCATTGGCATATCCGAAATCAGATACAGTGGTATAATAAAAAACGCCCCGTGTGGGGCGATTTTTATTATTGTTCGTCGGACTTTTCAGACACGGCGTTTATCAATGAATCCATATCTGTCACAGTTGGTGCCGCCGGTGCGTCTGGGGCAACCAATTCTTGGCGCAATTCGCTTTGACGGTTTGCAATATTTGACTTGGACGATACCAACGCCAGCGCAGCGCACAAAACAAAAAACAATGTTGCCAACCATGCTGTCGTACGGGTCAGGAAATTACCAGCCGCAGCCCCAGTCAACGCACCACCAAACATTGATGCCGCAGATGAACCGGACATACCACTGCCCTCTGATTTCTGTAACAAAATCAATCCAATCATTAAAACTGCAACGATTATCAACAATACTAACAACAATGAAAACATTTATTTTATCCTTTGATTATGCCGTGATTTTATCTTTCAATTCCTTAAATTGCAAGAATTTTTAACAATGCATCCGCTGCGACCAGACCTGCACCTTTTTTCGACGAACCACTGCCCGTCGCGACGCGCCCCATTGCAGTCACACGCACGTTAAATACTGGACTGTGTGATGCGCCCGTTGTTTCCAAGAACTCATATACAGGTAATTTACCATTGTCATTCTTTTGTACATATTCTTGTAATTTTGTTTTTGCATCCTTGGGCGGTGTGATATCAGCCAGTGCCAAATCATGCCAATATTTCATAATGACTTCGCGGGCGGCATCAAATCCACCATCGATAAAGATGGCACCGAATACAGCCTCCATCCCATTGGCCAGAATATGACGAACGCGACCCGCTGTCATGTGACCGTGATGCAACGACTTATCCAATTCCAAATCACAGGCAACACGTGCCAATGTTTCGGTCGATACCAATACCGCATGACGACGCGCCAGTTCACCCTCTTTCTCATTCGGGTACATCGTGTACAACATTTGTGCCACCGTCAAACCCAGCACGCGGTCGCCAATAAATTCTAAACGTTCGTTATTATTCTGTGCATTAACGCCACTTTGTGTCAATGCCTGGGCTAATAACTGCGGATTTCTGAATGTATATCCAATATTCTTCATGTTAATTCACACCCATTCCAAAACGATTCCAGCGCATCTTGCTGTTCCAGTTCCAAAAAGATATCATCGGCGAATAATAGTTATGCGAATACCATATAAACCATACTTTGCCCAGGATATTATCACGTGATACAAATCCAACGTTCGCACGACTGTCGGCACTGTTATCACGATTATCACCCATAAAGAAATAGTGTCCCGCCGGTACTGTAAATTCAGGTGTGTTATCCAATGGCGCATCATCGCTGTATTCAATTATGCTGTGTGATACACCGTTTGGCAATGTTTCGGTATATTCTGTCGTCATAAACACGCCACACATGCCACGATACATTTCACATTCACGGTCTGATTTATATTCAATTGTTCCATTAGCCGGCATGTTATCAATGAAAATCTTGTTCCCGCGAATAGCAACGTTGTCACGATAGAATCCAACGCTGCGTATTTTTCGTGGTAATGTCGCAACGACATATGGGCGCGGATTCGTGCGTGGGACGATTTTGCCATTTAAGTACAAGCGTCCTTCCTTTACCTGAACTGTGTCACCAGGACGCGCGATTAAGCGCTTTACATAATCCATGGATTCATCAACAGGATTACGGAATACAATAACATCACCAACATCAGGTTCAGATGCCAAGAAACGACCATTCCACAATTTCCATGAACCAAACGGGAATGAATAACGTGAATATCCATACGCCCACTTTTCAACAAATATATGATCGCCAACATTCAGTGTCGGTATCATTGAACCAGATGGAATATTAAACGGTTCCAGTAAAAAACTGCGAAATACAATCGCAATCAACGCACCATAAAATATAGTATTAAACCATTCACGTGCGACATTTTTATTCTTTGCGGGCATTGACAATCCTTATCTTTACGTGGTGCATTTTAAGACTTGAATTGTCATAGTGCAAGATATATTATTCACATTATGATTTCTTTGAATTCAATCATATTTAATGGCATGGACGCGACACGTATCGATGTACAGGTGCAATTGGCGTCCGGATTATCAAAGCCTGAATTTAACATCATCGGATTGGCAGACCGCGCGGTCAAAGAATCTGCGGAACGCGTACGCAATGTGTTGGGTGCATTGAATATATCACTGCCGCCAAAACGATTGACGGTAAACCTGTCGCCGGCGGATGTTGAAAAAAGCGGTTCACACTTTGACCTGCCGATATTGTGTGGGATACTGTGCGCACTGGGCATATTACCAGAAGATAAATTATCACAGTACTTGATTCTGGGCGAAGTCAGTTTAAACGGCACCATTTTACAAACAGACAGTATTTTACCCGCCAGCGTATGGGCAAATAAAAATAATCTGGGGATTATATGCCCGGGCGACCAAGGTCCACAAGCACGCATGGCAGGACATGAAAATATCCTGGCACCAAATCATGTATTGGAACTGATAAATCACTTTAACGGGACAATGACACTGCCGGTGCCAGATAAAATCAAATCAGACCAGACATGCGCCACCGTCGGCGATATGGCGGAGGTTCATGGTCAAGCCGCCGCGAAACGCGCCCTGGAAATTGCAGCTGCCGGCGGACATGCAATGCTGATGGTTGGTCCCCCGGGGTCAGGCAAAACCATGCTGGCATCGCGATTGCCTGGGATTTTGCCGGAAATGACCACAGACGAAATCCTGGAAACATCTGCGATATATTCGATTGCAGGGAAATTGACTGGCGGGGGACTCTTGACAGTGCGCCCATTCCGCGCTGTGCATCACACATCCAGTCCGGTTGCACTGGCGGGCGGCGGATCCGACGCACGACCAGGTGAAATATCACTGGCACACAATGGTGTATTATTCTTGGACGAATTGCCAGAATTTAACCGCATGACATTGGAAATTCTGCGTCAACCGATGGAGGGCGGAAAAATAACCATTTCCCGTGCACGCCATAATGCGACATACCCTGCACGTTTTCAGTTAATTGCAGCAATGAATCCATGTCCATGTGGGCACCTGGGAAATGCGGCGTTATCATGTTCCCGCGCCCCCAGATGTGCCGAGGCATATCAGAATAAAATATCAGGACCATTATTGGACCGAATTGATTTGCATGTGGATGTTGACGCGGTCAACCCATGGGAAATGAACAGCGCTCCAGATACAGACGCCGAAACCAGTGCGACAATCCGCGCACGTGTTGCCGCAGCACGCAAGATACAAATTGACCGCCAGGGCATTGTTAACGCGCAACTGGATGGCGCAGCCCTGGACGCGGTTGTAAAATTAAACGAAGAATTAACAACATTCTTGAACAATGCCGCTGAAAAAATGAACATGTCGGCACGCGGATATAATCGCATAAAGCGTATTGCACGCACGATTGCAGACCTGCGCGGCAGTACGGATATTGAAATGACCGATTTAGCCGAAGCATTATCATACCGCCCAATCGGACGCGGCAAATATGGCGTAAAATTATGACAGCACGGAAACCGTGCTGCATAACTATTGCTTGTAATAGCAATCATTATCCACAATTGTAAACGTACCCGTGTCATCATACAGAACAGTGTCGTTACTAAAATAGCAATCCGTTATCGCATCGCCACCACCACTGCTTTTAATTCCATTGCCATTTGAATCATACCCCAGGTTGCCCGCTTTGCTGTTAGGACATTCGACACATCCATTCTTGGCTGCGTTTTTGTACCATCCATCAACACAGCCAAACACCTTATCACCATTGCAATACATTCCTGCGCCATCGCAAGGGATACAGCCGTTACCATTACTGTCTGGGGTGCCATAATAATCAGTTGCACATTTAAAGTTATTTGTCGCCTTGACAGTACATGGCGCACTGGACGTTGCATCACGCACATATTCACGTAAAACCCCGGTTTTATATGTCTGCCATTGTGTAAACGATTTGCATGCACACCCCATATTATATGCCCCAAGACTGCCACCCAATACTGCAACTTCATATCCATAATCCTTGCAGTTTTTGGTGCAATCATCATGGTATCCATCACGCCCCATATCAGGATTCAGGCAAATACTATATGACGAAACCCAGCAATCATTACCACTCATACAGTCACTTTGATTTGTACTGGACGTTTGTCCTTGACTTGAAATATACCGTGCACGATATGTATTCTTGTCATAATCGCAAGTCCCCCTGCTGCCACATTCAATATATATCGGCAGTTCGTCCGCAGACGCGACGACGCCGGTCGCCAATAATACCGGCACAGTCAGTGCCGTAATCAGTTTTGGTTTCATGATTCAATCTCCTGTTGTTTTTCGTAATGAAAAACCACCCAAAATTCAGGTGGTCAGGAGGTTGAGAACAATCGAAAGAATTGTGTCGCGTATTGTTAATATTTCGCGAACCCTCCTGACCCATAGTGGGATTCAGGAGTTTGTTTTTCGTCGTAATACAAAAAACGGCGCATAGGCGCCCCCAGATATACTCCGACGCTTTCGAACGGGTTCTCACACCCCATTGACGGAATTCCCGTCAACGTTTTATATTATAAAGCACATATATTTGTATGTAAAGAATTTTAAACCATATATAAAAAATCCCGCCATTTGGCGGGCTTTATTTAGAATTCAAATCGCAATCCCAGCATTACATTGGTATAAACCAGGTTTTCACCGCTGAACCAATCGCGATGACGGGTACCATCTTCGTTCGTCAGTGCCCATTTTATACGCGGGACATACATTATACGTGCGCCCAAATCCATAAACAGGTTTTGGGTTATCCCATATGAAAATCCAAGTGCCAATAATCCAGCGATATTTGATGTGCTGGTTTCAGAACGATAAAACTGCAATACATTATAGTCGTCCAATTCGCCAAATTGCTGTAAATCAACAGATGTTGATAAATCGCCATAGATATCCGACAAATTCAATGTTGTTTTTGTATCTGCATATCCAACACCAAATCCAATATACGGTATCATTTTCTGGACAGGCTTTTGCAGACCATCAAAGAAATCATAAAACGCCATTGCACTGATGATATCTGTTGAAATCTTGGACTGAACACTGCCGCTTTGTGCATTTACAACAATACCGCTGGTTAATGTCAAATCGCCATCAAACAATGGGGATACATTATATTCGGTTTCAGATATGTGGTCCCAGCCAGCCTCTATACGCCACTGGGGACGATTTGGTATTGTCCATCCAATTGACGCACCGGCGGCAAATGAAAATGATGAATAATTTTCCTTGGCTGGTAAATTTGCCAAATCGCCAATGCCAGCGTATTCAAAATCAGCCTCGTTACACTTGCCGGAATCAACACATGCGTCATACCATGCACCAGATACAACCAGACCATCAGATGGACTGTAAAAATATTCTGCGGTCATGGATCCAATTTCATTCTTTATCGATGCGAATGAATATGATGCGCCACCACGGACTGATATAACAAAGCGACTGCCATCGTCGGCATACCAACCGTCACCGACGTATGTGCCCGGATACTGCCAATTTGCATATGCTGCACCAGACAGCATGCACAGCACAACAGGTAAAATGTGTAATAATCTTTTTCTCATGTGGAATATTATACCACAAAAGGCAATCTGATTAAAACACATTTTCAACAGAAATTTATTCCTGGATAAAACCGCCAGACTGCATTTTCCACAGGCGTGCATATTCACCACGTTTGCGTGATAGTACGCGGTGCGAACCTTGCTCTATAATCTTGCCATTTTGCATTACAACAATACGGTCCATATTACGCAGTGTCGATAAACGGTGGGCAATCGCAATTGTTGTGCGACCATCAGCCAGTTCTTCAAATGATTTTTGAATTGCAACCTCGGTTTCACTGTCCAGGGCAGATGTAGCCTCGTCCAAGACCAAGATTGGTGCGTCTTTTAGAAAAGCACGTGCGATTGCGATACGCTGACGCTGACCGCCAGACAATTTTATCCCACGGTCACCAACCAGTGAATCATATTTCTTGTCCGTTGCCATGATAAATTCATGCGCGGCAGCCTGGCGTGCGGCATGGCGGATTTGCGCATCGGTTGCATCCATGCGACCATATCCAATATTTTCACGCAATGTTCGATTAAACATTGATGGTTCCTGGGGAATAAATGATATGTTTTCACGCAAAGAATCCTGGGATACATCACGAATGTTTTGACCATCAATCAATATTTCGCCACGCGTTGGATCATAAAAACGCATTAACAAGTTTACCAATGTGGTCTTGCCAGCGCCAGATGCACCAACAATGCCGACACTTTCGCCGGGCTTAATCGTCAAATTAAAATCACGCAACACCCATTTTGATTTATATTTAAACCAGACATTGCGAAATTCAATCTTGCCATGTGTGACATGCAATGCAGGCGCATTGTCTGCGTCTGTGATTGTTAATGCAATGTTTAATTCATCGTATGCTTTCTTGGCACTGCCCAGTTTATCAACAATGTCGGGGATTTGATTTACTATGCGTGAAATTGTACCCATAACACTGAAAAATACCGATGTTGTAAATACGATTTCTGATACCAGAATTCGTCCCTGCATAAACAGCCATACGCACAGTAACATTGTGCACCCAAATGCAATATCCCAAACCAATGTCGGCACCGCCCAAAACAGACGCTGTACAAACATGGCAAACATCTGGGCTTTGATACGTTTCTGGCGTGGTTCTGCCAGATACCGTTTTTCAGCGCGAATTCCGGCGAACAATTTTACGATTGAATAATTCGACAAACTGTCAACCAATTTACCAGACAAATGACTGCCCGCGGCACTGGCTTCTTTGGCGGCATTGCCCATCGGACGTATCAACAGACCGCCATAAATCAGTCTGAATACAAACACAAATGCAAAGATTACTGCAACGTATGCGTTTATCCCCAATATCAATCCGACGTTTACCAATATCACAGCCGATGCACCAATCATTTCCATAAAGTTGGAAATTACTGAAAAACCGTCTGCAACATAACTTATCTGAGAATTGATTTTTCCAGGCATACGCCCAGTCCAGTATGACATTGATTGCTGTTGAACATAACCTGTTAATATTTCGGATATCTGATTATGTATTTTTGGACGCCAATGTGATAATGTCAGCGAACGCAAAATCGCGCAAACATCTAACAATATCAATGACACAACAATCAGCAATACCGTTGGCAATGCGTGCATAACAAATGATGAATATGCATCAGGCGTTTGTTCAAACAGTGCGATAAACATACGCTGAAAATTTGGGAACAATACACCGTCTGACATAACAGCCAAAAACAATAACGCCCATATAATCAATATTCCCCAATATCCACGCGCTGCATGAACCAGATAAAACCGCCACAGCGATTTTGGTAAAGACTTGATATTTTCAGACATATAATCCCCCGCAAACTAAATACGGGACAATGTTTGCAAAAATCTATCTTTATTGCAAGACGATATCATGAAAAATTTCAGCCGGAATTGTTCCACCTGTAACTTTGGTCCCCATGGGCGTAAAATTATCGTTACCAACCCACACACCAATGACAGAATCCGATGTCGCACCAACAAACCATGCATCGCGGTTATTATTACTGGTTCCTGTTTTTCCACCCAACACATTCGGCGCGGCGGCACGATGTCCGGTACCACCAGGCTTGGTGACATCTGACAATAACTCTGCCATATAACTGATTGTTTGTGGCGCCAAAATTTGAATTGGATCAGATGGATTGCGTTCATATAAAATCTTTCCTGCTGGGTCTGTAATACGCGTAATGGAATACGGACGAACGGACGCACCATTATTCCAGATAACGGCGTATATCGTTGTCAAATCCAACAGGTTCATTTCCGACGCACCAAGTACTGTCGAATATTCACGCCGCAATTGCGTTCCCACCCCCAGACGTCCTGCCATATCAAGCACAGCGTCGATACCATAAATTTCTGTTAATTTTAAAGGCACAGAGTTCACACTTTTTGCAAAAGCCGTCGCCAATGTTATGTCGCCATAGTAACGTGAATTATAGTTCTGCGGGTTGTAGTCACCAATTGAAAACGGTGAATCATTTACATACATGTCGGGGGTCATGCCACCCTCCAGGGCGACCAGATAAACAACAGGCTTGAACGTACTGCCTGGTTGGCGCGATGCCAACACGCGATTAAATTGACTGGTTTTATAATCCGCGCCACCAACCATTGATGTAATCGCCCCATCACGTGCAACAGCAACAACCGCCCCCTGGTAAGTCCCGACATGTGATGGTAATATCGCGGCAACATGTTCCTGCAATTTCATATCTATTGTTGTATGAACGTACATATCAGATGAAAATTCGCCCATACGTGAATGTAATTCATCCATTACAAAATCTGTCCAATAACGATATATGTTTGTGTCAGGTGCAGGTGTCGCAGGTCCCAGTTCTGCTGCCGCTGCGCGTGCCTGGTTAATCGAAATATATCCCTGACGAACCATTTCTTGTAATATTACACGGGCACGGGCAATATTCTTGTCCGGATTACGCAGTGGACTGTATGTGGTCGGCGCCTTTAACATCGCAGCGATTTGCGCGCTTTGTGCCAGTGACATATTATTTGCCGATGTCTGGAACATTGCACGTGCCGCAGCATCAATTCCACGCATACCACCAACCAATGACACACGGTTCATGTATAAATCCAAGACCTGATTTTTATTAAACCGATTTTCCAACCAATATGACAGGATTAGTTCCTGAACCTTGCGCGAGATTTTTTTGTCGCGACTTAAAAACACATTCTTGGCAGTTTGTTGTGTGATTGTTGAACCACCCGCCGCAATACGACCATGCACCATATTTGATACCAACGCACGTGATATGCCACGCATATCAATCGGACCATGGTCAAAGAAACGTTTGTCTTCGATTGCAATGATTGCCTGCCATACATATGGTGGCAATGTATCGACAGATACAGGCGTTCCCATAATACGATTTGACGCGCGAATTTCATGTCCGTTTTTATCCAAGAATATAATTGCCGCTGGTCGCGTTTCATGCAATATCGAATCCAGCGATGGCATCTGTAAAAACACAATCAATACATACGCAGCAGTCGCCACCCCCAGCAACAACATCAAATCCAGCAACCATACCAACACGCGCACACGCCATGACGAAGTGCGCTCTTTTTGAGATTCTTTGATATTGTTTTCCGGCGTGCGTGCCAATGCAAAATCTTCCTTTGTTTTAATACAACGATTATAACACAAAATTCTTGTGTTTTGCCAACGATTATATTTTAATGAAGTTTATCAAAAAGGAAAGAGAGCATATGAAGAAAATTCCATTTATTATCGCAGCACTGTGCATATGTATCACGCCAGCGGTCGCAAATACGTATGGCGAATATGATGAATACATTACATATGACGCTCCAGATGCAGGGACTGATTATCCGATATGTAAATGCGACTGTGACAATAAAAACGCACGGCGTGATAACTATACCGGATTCCGTATTTATAAAAATGAACACGCCGCATATGCATACACTTTTCCCACCGGATATCACGAAGAAAAAACACGCGATAATTTCGGTTTCGGAACCGTACTGGGAAATCGATTGACCGATTTTCTGCGCGTTGAATATGAAACATTGTACATGGGTTCAACACACAATAATTACAACCACGATTTCAGTTATAACCTGTGGGCGAATTTATTTAACGCATACTTGTTCCAAGAATACAGCGGGGTTGTGGCACCATACATCGGTGCAGGTATTGGACTGACCGGTATTTGGGGCGATGTTGATGGCGAATTGGATAATGCATTTGATCTGTCGTATCAGGTAATGGCAGGCGTCTGGTTCGACCTGAACGAACGCATCGCACTGGATTTAGGTATAAAATACGTCAAATATGGCAATGTTGAACACCAAGACGCCGTCAGCAAGGTTGATGCCACCCAGATATATATCGGTGCATCATACAAATTTGGGATGTAATGTGCCCTAGTGTTTTGATTGACGTTCGATGTTGCGTGATGCATCTACAATCATTTCAGCAAAGTCCACCATTGATGTACCAGTTGCAGTTAATACCTTTTCTACACTCTTCATTGATGGATAATGCGGTTTGCCAGCACGACTGTAACGTTTACTTTTGTTAAACACGGTCGCATCCAGACCACTGCGTCGTGCCATACCAGAACATGACATATGATTTTTGGCTGCCAGATTATCAATTGCAGACCACAAACATGCATGAAACATTACTCTCTCCCTATATTGTTTTCAATTGCCAGTTGATTTTTGTCAAAAATTCAAGTGAATTTTATCATGAATATTTTCCCTGTCGCAAGTGAAAAATTTCCTGTAATTTTTGTATTACTTGCAATGCATTGTTTTCAGTCATTTTTACCGAATTAAAATTTTATTCCAAACCAGCGACACCCCAGGATTTTCATCCCAACATCTACTTAAAATTGTTTCTTGATATAAAGTCTAGTACTTTTGCGATTCGATTCCTAGGCTTTTTTTGCATTATTTATGACGATATTTCCATTGTGTTAAAATTCTTAATTTTCTATAATCGTAATATGACCAAGATACCTGATTTATTTATCCGTGCCGAGCACGCAGATTTACTGACAAAATTAAAGCAATGGGATATTGCATATCACCAAAATGATGCGCCAATCGTTGATGATGCAACATATGACGCGGCAAAATCACGCGCCCTGGCGATAGAGGCTGAATACCCAGAACTAGCTGCTGGCGGTGCATCAACACACGTTGGTGCTGCCGTATCTGATAAATTCAAATCGCACAGACACGCTGTGCCAATGCTGTCGATATCAGATGTATTTAACGAAGCCGAGGTTGCAGACTGGTTCGACAAACTGGCGGACAAAAATGTATTTATTGAATTAAAAATCGATGGTGTGTCATTTTCTGCGCGGTATGAACATGGCGTATTAGTCCGTGGTCTTACCCGTGGCAGTGGCATCATGGGCGAAGATATAACAGAAAACCTGAAAACCATTCCGGATATTCCACATAAACTGTCCGGTGACTATCCAGACATAATCGAAATCCGTGGCGAAGTATATATGATGCGCGATGATTTCCTGGCACTGAATGCGACCGCTGAACAATTTGGTGGTAAAGTATTTGCCAACCCACGCAATGCAGCGGCAGGCTCGCTGCGACAATTAAATCCACGTGTTACTGCAGCGCGACGGCTGTCTGCATTTGGATACACATATGGTGAGTTATCCGCCCGCACATGGCAAACACAAAGCGAGTTTTTTGAACGCTTAGAATCCTGGGGATTTAAGACCACGCGACGCTGGGCGCATCACGCACGCACGCTGGATGAAATTGACGCGGTCTATAACAACATGATTCTGACACGACCAGATATTCCGTTTGATATCGATGGACTGGTTATCAAGGTTGATAATGTTGACCTGCAAGAACGAATGGGGGCACGTGCCAACAGCCCCCGATGGGAGGTTGCATATAAATTCCCTGCAGCCCGCGCGGTAACCACACTGCGTGACATAACAATTCAGGTTGGACGCACAGGCGTCCTGACACCGGTTGCAGAATTGGAACCAATAAATATTGGCGGTGTTATTGTATCGCGTGCGACGCTGCATAATGCAGACGAAATCGCGCGTCTGAATGTACGCGTTGGGGACAAGGTAACAGTTCAACGTGCCGGCGACGTAATACCACAAATCGTTGATGTTGCACAAAGTGCACCAACCAGCACACCATATGAATTTCCGACGACCTGCCCTGTCTGTGGTGGCGCGGTTGTACAAGAAGCGGGTCAAGTCGCCCGCCGTTGCGTAAACACACTGGGGTGCCCTGCCCAGCGTATCGGCGAATTAAAGCACTTTGTTTCGCGCAAGGGGTTTGATATAGAGGGTCTGGGCACCAAACAATTGGAATTATTCGCGTCCCGCGATTGGATAAAAACACCGGTTGATATATTTACACTGATTGCGCGTCACGGGGATGAAATACGTCGCTTGGATGGTTTTGGGGATAAATCGGTTGATAATCTGAATGATGCAATTGAACGTGTCCGCGAAATTGATTTGCACCGCGTATTGTATGCAATCGGCATCCCAGATGTTGGCGAAGTGACCGCAAAAATACTGGCGCGTAATTTTGGCACTTTGGACGCCGTACGCAATGCGCCTGGATGGAAATTAAAACAAATTGATGGCATTGGCGATACAATCGCAGACGAAATTGTATCATTCTTTGCCGACACACATAATCAGGCGGTCCTGGATGCACTGGTCACACAAATACATGTACATGATGCCGCACCAGCAACAGAAATTATCGACAGTCCAGTCGCCGGAAAACGCATTGTTTTGACCGGGACACTTGCTGAATATACGCGCGACGAAGCCAAAGAATTACTGGAACGCATGGGCGCAAAAATATCCGGCAGTGTATCAGCCAAAACCGATATTGTTCTGGCAGGTACAGATGCAGGTTCAAAACTGACCAAGGCGCGTGACCTCGGCATCACAATCTGGGGCGAAGATGATTTGAAAAATCTGATTGGTCAGTGATTTATAAAAACCGACAAAAAAACGCATTACAATAGTAACGCGTTTTTTTAGCACAAAATATTTAACATTAATATTTTCTGGCACGTGGCTCAATCGTGCATTTGGACGTACCGGGAACATGCGATATTTTTTCAACAATAATTTTGCCAATGGTTTCTTCACAGAGTTTTTTTACTTCTGCTGGACTGCCTTGGAACACACAAGAATAATTTGCTCTATGGACAGATTTATATATTTTATTATGTACAATATCAAATTATTATCTGCCCTGGTCTTTGTTTTTTAACAAACTTGCCAGCGCCTGTTCTTTTGCTGCCGCTTCTTGTATCCGACGACTCTCTTCTTCACTGCGTTTCTTTTCTGCCTGATACTTGATACTAAGCTCGCCGGCACTTATCAATACATGGGCACCATTATATATTTTGCGCGTCATGCAATTAGATTTATCTATATTATCGCTAATTAAATACTCGTTTGACACCAAAACACGCGAAGTATCTAATAATTGCAAAATTGCCAATGGCGCGGGCGCTGAAGTTATGTTTTGAACTTTGACACTGCCACCAATGCTGGGGATATCAAATATATACTTTAAACCAAATGGAGTATCCTGGGTTCCACGAAAATACACCCATGGGCTGTATCGGGCAACCTCTTTTGCGACATTGTAAATCATATTTGCCATATTCCGCTGTAATTCATACGCATCACGTCTGAATGACGTTGCCCAGTCAATATCAAACATATCTTGCCATTTCAAGAGTTTAATCAATTCTGCTGTGCAAAAATCCGTATATTGTGTCACCATTTAATGCCCTTATGTGCTTTATCAAAAATAGCATTTTAATATATTATTGCAATAAAAAATCCCACCAAACGGCGGGATTTTTATGAAGGCTTCAGCACCCCTCACACAAAAAACTCCAACCTAACTGGTTGTACCGATAAAAAACTTTTACTGCTGATCGTCCAAGCCTTTTAACAGGATGTCTTTCAGCTCGTTCGGCATCATGCCGGTGGTCGAATAACCACAATCAACATGATGGACTTCGCCAGTCACCGCCGACGACAAGTCACTGAACAGATAAACTGCTGCGCCAGACACATCTTCTAATGTCATGTTACGGCGCAATGGTGTCTGTTCCGCATTCAGACGCAACATTGCCTTGAATCCACCAACGCCACTGGACGCCAATGTCATAATTGGACCTGCACTGATGGCATTAACACGGATTTTATCACGTCCCAGGTCAGATGCCAGATAACGAACACTGCTGTCCAATGCGGATTTTGCAACACCCATTACGTTATAGTTTGGTACAGACTTTTCCCCGCCAAAATATGTCAGTGCAACAACAGAACCACCATCTTTCATCAACTTTGACGCGCGACGTGTCAAATCAACCAATGAATAAACTGAAATATCCATTGTGTTTTTGAAATTGTCACGGCTTGTGTCAGCATAACGACCGGTTAATTCATTTTTATCTGAGAATGCAATCGCATGCAACATACCATCCAGGTGTCCCCATTCTTTTTCAATGGCATTAAACAAAGAATCCATCTGTTCATCGTTCTGAACATTGCATTCTTGGACGAATTTTGCATTGATTGATTCCGCCAATGGACGTACACGCTTTTCCAAATTTGGCATCGCATACGGCATCGCGATTTCTGCACCCATTTCATGCGCACGTTTGGCAATTGCCCACGCCATAGACCAATCGTTTGCAACGCCTGTAATCAGAATCTTTTTTCCTTTCAATAACATTTTATTTCCTTTTGTCATCTTTATTGGACGTAGTCAAATATAGCACCAAAATTTCAAACCTGCAATAAATTTAAATCTGGCAAACAGGCGCTCAACCCCAGGATTTCTTTCCGATAGGAAAAGCCGCCACATTATGAAATAATGCATTTATATACAGATGCAAGGAATAAAACAATGACACATTCTGACCTTTGGCGCGCAATCGACAGACTGGCACAACAAGAACAGAAACTGCGCACAGCACGTGCAAAAGAACACGCATTGGCAACAACAACACAAAATACCAAGAAGTAATTCTTTTTTGTCCCCGCATCATAATATTGCCCCGCCAAGCGGCTAAATACGCTATAAAAAGAAAAAAATCCAAATCTGATAAAAAAGTACTTGAAATGTTGTATAAAAGCATATAATATAAGCAACGCTATTCGGGCATAGTTCAGTCGGTAGAACAACGGACTGTTAATCCGTATGTCGCTGGTTCGAGTCCAGCTGCCCGAGCCAAAGATTAGACCGCAAAATCATTTGATTTTGCGGTATTTTTTTGATTTAACACTTTCGGATTTAGGTTGTTTTAGACACACCACGCCCCCCCCAGAAATACACATATTTCTACACAGCAGCTACACAGAAATAATACTAGAATTTAGATGACGCATAGAAAAAAGTTAGCATTATGAATTTATTTCTATATAATACCAGTACATAAGGAGCCTTTAAATGTCCGAATTTGATGACAATATGTTAGTTTACGAAGAAGATACGACCGATGGCAACAACAATGAATTTCTTGATTTGTCGACACAACAAATTTTTACGCAATCCACAGACCCAAATATCCATACTTTATTTTCAATGTGGCAAAGCGGCGATATTATTTTGCGCCCATCTTTCCAACGAAAATACGTTTGGAACAGTGGACAAGCGAGCAAGTTAATCGAAAGTATTTTGTTGGGTTTTCCTGTACCAGTTATATATGTCTCTGAAACAGACGATGGGAAATGGCTGGTTATCGATGGACAACAACGTCTGACATCTATTATTCGTTTTATGAATAATGAATTCGAACACCCCGACGGTCGAAAAACTGAATTTAAATTATCTTCATTAAATGTTTTGGACCAGTACAACAAGTGCAGATTTGTTGACCTAGATAAAGAAGCCCAACGAAAATTAAAAAATTATTCGATACGCATTGTGGTTATTCTTAAAAATTCCGGCCCGGATATAAAGTTCGATATGTTTGAACGACTTAACCGCGGCTCTGTCGGACTAAATGATATGGAGTTGCGTAACTGTATTTATCGTGGCACATATATGGAAACAGTAAAGGCTTTAGCAAAAGATACGGTGTTCAGAGAACTGGTTGGTCTGAGGAACAACGAACCCCGAATGAAAGACGTGGAGCTTGTTTTGCGTTTTATGGCTTTTTCTCATCAAACATATTTAAAATATTCAGCACCTATGAAGAAGTTCTTAAATGATGATTGCGAACATTTTAAGATTTATGATGACAAACAACGTAAAGAGGATGAAGAAAGATTTAAAAACGCCTTGTACCTAATAAAAACCATATATGGCAAACAAGCTTTTAAACGCTATGTTATTGATTTAGATACCAAAGAAGGCAAATGGGACAACAAAAGCCTTAATATTAACACATCCTTATTTGATATTTATATGTGGTTCTTTTCTACACAAGACAAAAATAAGGTTACACGAAATGCGGATCTTATAAGAGAGGCTACGATTGACCTTATGGTTAATGACGAGAAATTTATAGATTCTATTACTCGGTCCACTTCTGGGAACGTCCAAGTGAGAACTAGGTTTGATATATTCAGACACAGAATGGAGCAGATTCTTGCTAATGATCAAACACAGGCTCGGTGTTATACTCACCAATTTAAGAATGAGTTATTCGAAAAGGATAATACCTGTGCAATTTGTGGCAATAAAATTATGAGTGTAGATGATGCGGCTGTTGACCATATTGAACAATTCTGGATGGGAGGCACAACTACAGCAGATAACGCCAGATTGACTCATAGATACTGCAATAACCATCGAAGTCGTAATGACATTGTTTTAAAAGCTCCAAATGACTAAAACAAGCCCCAACCATGGGGCTTGTTTATTGTACAACACTTGTGGTCGAGAGCAATCGCTCATCCCCCTAAATATGATTGTTATAATCATCTATCGCTTCCTCCTCGGTCACACAGGTTTCTTGTCCTTATGAAATCAAGGCCTACTTCCGATTATACGCCTACAAATTCCAATTAAGCAGAATAAACCACTGGACAAAAGCGTTTTATTAAGCACAAATGCAGCAACCTAAAAGGATTTTCTATGAAATACACGCATTTTGATGATATCACGCCCAACAACCGCACTGAATTTACGATGCTGTACTTTGCCGCTATGCGCACCATGCGTAACCTAGAGGCCGCCATCCGTAAAACCAACAACGACCATCTTACCGGCCGCCAGGCTGGTCTCTTGCTCCACCTCCAGCGCAAATTGGCGCAAATGTCCGCAAATTACAAAGCGCCCCAGCGCAAGGACACATGCACACGTCCTGGCGCCAAATACCAGACTGGCATCGTTATTGATCTGAAAGGTCCCCAAGGCAACGTATTTTACCTGATTGGGCTGGCGAACAAACTTGCCCAGGAACGGGGGCTATCGCCCGAAGAAATGGCAGAATTCAAATGCGAACAATCCAGCGCAACAACCTACCAGCCCCACCTGTCTCTCCTCCGCACCTGGTTCGGGATTGTGTTTGTTGGTTCTGATGAATGATTATCGCTTGTTTTTGATTTTTTTACGCTTAGCAATCAACTGCTGTTTTGATGCATTCAATATATTTGGTTCTATTTGTTGTTGCGATGCAATTTTTCCAACAATCGATGCTATTGCTTGAGGAGAGCAATCATTTTGTTTTAATTTGGCAATTATCTCTTTGCGTTTAGAATTTTTTGCTTTCATGCATCCGTTTTTAATAGCACAACCCGTTATTATTTTAAAATCTGTGGGTCTATATTGTTTCGTTTTACGTTCGTTCAGATGCAATCCCACTCTTTTTAGACGTTTTTCAACAGAGTTTATAAAACTTTTGGGTATCGGCGCTTTAGAAGAAAAAGTCATATCATCTACATACAGTGTAAATACTATACCCTTTTTTTGAGCCAATCGATCAATGTAGTCAAAAGTTCCTTTATAACACCAAAAGATAAGTATCTGACTTAAAGGCGACCCGGTTGAAAAATATGAATTATGCCCATCTGATGGTTTATATGGAATTGTGGCAATATCTGACACACAGTACGCAATATCATCTGGCATTTGAAATACGGTATGAAACATGTAACGCAAAAAAGTTTTTCGAGCATTCTGATAAAATGACTTCAAATCTAATGTAACGCAATATTTGGCATCCACATGACTTTTTGCATTCGTTATATGGCTTTTCCCTTTTGTTCCAGAATGTAAATAATCTGGGGTTTGAATCTCTGCAATAAGGATTTTAAGTTTAGAATGCATACGTTTTAGAAACATATGCGGATCTTCTACGGGTCTTTTATCAGAACTGTTATTTTTCTTGATTCTGAAAATATTGTACTGTCGTCTATTGTTTCGAAAATTATGTAAAAACTGTGTACGACACCCCAACAAATGAGATAGTTTAGCTTTGCTAGATAGATTATATAGCGGGCTTTGTTCTAGTGGAATTTTTTTTATTTTCTTTGTCATCTTTATAATCGCCCAACATCTGTAACAATTTAAACATCTTGTCCCGTATAGATATTTTTATTTTACCTCGTTTTTTTTCTGTGTCTAAATTTTCTGCAAAAAGCAATAAAACAGAACTAGTTGTCTTAAATATGGAAGCGTATTTTTCTATCAATTCTAAACTTGGTGTGGCATTACCGTTTTCTATCTTTGACAGTTGTCCAACGGATATTTTTAGCTGCCGAGCCAACTCTGTTGCAGACAAATCATGTATTATTCGTATTAAACGCAATGTTTCATTTATCATCATTACACCCACCTTTGGGTTCAAAAAAGACATAGAGACTGTCTCTTATACAACTATCCGCGCCCACGAGAATAGGCAGGAGAGCGGATGCCGTCTTCTGAGTGAAAAAA